>CANJJI010000062.1 GCA_947474545.1 Beijerinckiaceae bacterium
CGGAAAATGCGGAGCAAATTTTCCGGGATCGCGACTTACCGTGCGCGATCCCGGCTCTTCGCTTTGCTCCGGCCGGGATGACATCATCGGCGAACATACTTGAAGGCAAAAATGTGAAAATCGACCATCTCTTCGACGTCACCGGAAAAGTCTGCGCTATCACCGGCGGTGCCTCCGGCTTCGGACTGGCACTGGGCCGGGCCATGGCGATGAACGGGGCGCTTGTCACGCTCATCGACGTAAACGCCGAAGGGCTCAAGGCCGCGCGGGCTGAGCTCGATGCCGGGGGTATGAAGGTCACAACCGCCATCGCCGATGTGACGGACAAGGCAGCAATCCAGAAAGCGATCGATGGCGTTGTAGCAACAAACGAAAGGCTCGACGTCCTGTTCGTGAACGCCGGTGTCACAGGCGGCCCGGGCTATCTCACACTGGATGGCGAGCGTAACCCGGCGACGCAGATCGAGGATCAGTCCAACGATCTATGGGACAAGGTTCTGGCGATCAACTTGATGGGCGCGGTCAAGACTATTCAGGCAGGTGTGCCGCAAATGAAAAAGCAGGGCGGCGGGCGGATCATCGTCACATCCTCCTGTTCGGCGACGAAAACCGAAATGTTTGTCGGGTCAGGCTATGTAACGTCCAAGGCAGCGCTCGCCCATCTCATCAAGCAGCTGGCGCATGAATTGGCCGCGTTCAAAATCACCGTCAATGGCATCGCGCCGGGACCGGCGGCTACAAACATCGGCGGGGGGCGAATGAAAGATCCCGCCGCAGCAGCAGGTTTTTCCCGCTATATTCCGCTCGAGCGTGTGGGCCAGCCGGAAGATATCATTGGCGCCGCATTGTTCTTTGCCTCCAGTGCCTCGCGATATGTCACGGGCGCGGAAATCCTCGTCGATGGCGGCTTCGTGCTGGGGCCATCGGATTCGGCCATCGTTCCACGCAATTAAATCCGGGAGACCCTCATGCTGAAGAAACTCGCACTTTCCATCGACGACGCCAAGAAGGCCGCTGCCGCCTGCCGGGCCGAAGCAGAAAAGAACAAATGGAATGTAGTCATCGCCGTGCTCGATGACGGCGGCCATCTCATGTATCTTGAGCGCATGGATGGCACGCAGAAAGCCTCTTCCCGCATCGCGTTCCAGAAAGGGCGGACGGCCATCATGTTCAAGCGCCCGTCAGGCGCACTGGAAAAGGTCGTTTCCGGCGGCCGCGTGGCTGTCATGTCGCTGGGCGCGACGACGGTTGAAGGCGGCGTTCCGATAGTTGTGGAAGGCGAATATGTCGGCGCCATCGGCGTCTCCGGTGTGCAATCCCATGAAGACGCACAGGTCGCGCAGGCTGGTGTGGACGCTATCGTCAAGGGATAAGCGGTTGCCCGTTGCGGCCTCCGGTTGACACTGCCCGGGCAGCCCCCTAACCGGAGCGCTGTCTTTGCCATGCCAAAACAGGAAGCTGAGGGGACGCGTGAAAGCTGCCGCATTTGATTACATCCGGCCCAAAAGCCTCGGCGAAGCGACACACCTGCTGGCGGCGAACGAGGATGCACGGGTGATTGCGGGCGGACAGACGCTCGTGCCGATGATGGCCATGCGCCTCGCCCGGCCCACGCTTCTGGTGGATATTGCTCATATCGACGGGCTTTCTGGCATTGCGGACTGCGGCAGTTTCGTGACTTTTGGGGCGATGACACGGCAGGCGCAGGCTGAAAAGAGCGCCCTCGTGCGTACGCGCCTGCCTTTGCTCGCCGCCGCGCTGCCATGGGTCGGGCATACACCAACGCGGAACCGCGGCACGATTGGCGGATCGGTCGCCAACGCCGATCCGGCCGCTGAAATCCCGCTGGTTCTGGTGACGCTCGAAGGCTCTATCTGTTGGACAAGTGTGAGCGGGCAGGGCGAGATCGCTGCTGTCGAGCTGTTTTCTGGCCCCATGTCCACCGAAATGCCCGCAGGGGCTATACTTACTGAAGTACGTTTTCCCGTGTGGGAAGGACCGGGGATTGGCGTAGGCTTCCATGAAGCCAGCGCGCGGCGCAGTGATTTTGCCTATGTCGCAACCGCGGCACAGGTTCAGCTGGATAGGATGGGGCGGTGTGTCCGCTGCTCGATTGGCATTGGGGGAGCGCTGGCATTTCCGCAGCGTCTGCCCAGGGCTTCCAAGGCGTTGGAAGGCACGCATTTGACCGCGCAGGATATCGCATCCGCTTTGTCCAGCGAAATCGCAGCCCTTGAAATCATGACCGATGGACATGCCTCTGCTGCCTATCGACGGCGCGTGGCCGGAGCCCTTGCGGCGCGCGCGTTGACGGACGCGCGCAACCAGGCACAGGGAGCGCATGTATGAAAATCGATCTCATCGTAAACGGACACAAGCGGCCGCTGGATGTCGAACCTCGTGTGACCTTGCTCGATGCGCTGCGCGATGAATTGCGGCTCACGGGGGCACACACCGGCTGCGAGCATGGAGTGTGCGGCGCGTGTACTGTGCTGATTGATGGCGAGCCAGCAAGGTCCTGCCTCATCTTTGCCGTTCAGGCCGAAGGCAATGCAGTCACCACGATTGAAGCCATGGCGGCGGGGCCAGGGGAACTCGGTGTGATCCAGGATGCCTTCTGCGCTACTCACGGGCTGCAATGTGGCTATTGCACGCCCGGCATGATCCTCACCGCGCATGCGTTGTTGCGAGATAAACCTTCGCCAACACGTGAAGAAATCGTCGACGCCATCTCAGGCAATATCTGCCGCTGTACTGGCTATGGGCAGATCGTGGAAGCCATAGAACTGGCGGCGCAGCGTCTGCGCGGCGCCAATGCGGAGGCTGTGCGATGAATGCGCCTTCGAAATTTACGTTTGTCTCCAGCGACCGGCGCGTGCGTGAAGATCGCCGCTTTGTCGCCGGTCAGGGGAGATATGTTGCTGACATAACCGAAGCGGGCATGTTGCATGTGGCGATAGTCCATGCGCCCCATACCGCCGCGAGGATTGTTTCGTTCGATGCAACGCGTGCGCTCGCCATGCCCGGCGTTGTCGCTGTCGTCGAAGGCGGTGAACTTTCCGAAGGCGTCGAGCCATTGATGAACGGGCTAGATACCCCAAAGGTGCAGCGCTATCCCCTGGCGATCAAATATGTTCGCTACCACGGCGAATGGGTGGCTGCTGTTGTCGCGCAAACCCGTGCGGAAGCCGAAGATGCGGCTGAATGTGTTGACGTGATCTATGAAACATTACCGCACGTAATCGACACTGAAGAAGCCTACAAGCCCGGCAGTCCGCCTGTACACCCCGCGCACGGCTCAAATGTGCTGCTTGATCGCACATTTAACTGGGGCGATATCGACGGTGATTTTGCCGCCTGCGATCACAATCTGTCGCTACGTGTAACCTGGGGCCGTTCATCCACTGTACCTATCGAGACCTTTGGTGTTGTCGCCATGTGGGATCCCTGGTCTGAGACGCTGGATGTGCGGGCATCGATTCAGATGCCCAAATATGCCGACCAGATCGCCCGTGCGCTGCGCCTGCCCGGCAATGGCGTGCGTGTGCATTATGACATCGACGTCGGCGGCTCCTATGGCGTGAAGCGCGGTATCAAGCATACAGTGCTTGCCGGCTATCTCGCCATGAAGCTCAAGCAGCCTGTGCGTCTCATCGAAGATCGCCTTGAGAACATGGAATCGGGCGACGCCCACGGCCCGGATCGCATTTTTGATATCGACGTTGCGTTCAGCAAGGACGGCGTTGTGCGCTCCATGAAGATGCGCGCCATGGATAATGCGGGCGCCTATGCGGGACGCGCGCCGTTCCAGCTCGGCAAGCCCATTGGTGCTATCGTCGGACCCTATCGCATCAACAGTGTTCGCTATCAGGCTGTATCCGTCACCAGCAACAAGGCGGTGCAGGAGGCCGTGCGGGGCTTTGGTCAATCGCCAACCAATTACGCCATCGAAACGATGATGGACCGGGTGGCTGAATTTGTCGGGCTTGATCGCGTGGAGATACGGCGGCGCAATTTCATCCGGCACGATGAATTTCCCTATCTCATTCCCAGCGGCACACGTTACGACAGCGGCGATTATCATGTTGTCGTCGACAAGGTGATGAAACATGTGGACTGGGATAGTCTGGTTGCCGAACGCGACAGGCTGCGGGCCACCGGCCTTTATGCGGGCATCGGCATTTCAGCTTGCCTTGAACCTTCGGGCGGCAATTCGTCGTTCGAACCGCTGCTCAATACTGCAAACACCACCACAACGTGGATGGAATCCTGCCGTATCAATGTCGATGCACTGGGGCATATCACGGTTACCATTCACACGACGTCGTCGGGGCAGGGGCACGAAACTCTGGCGTCCACTGTGATCGGTGAAGTTCTCGAAATCGATCCGGACTCCATCCGCATTGTGCGCACGGATTCGCTGACGAGCCTGCCCGGCAATTCGCCGGTGGGTTCGCGCATGGCCGTTATGCTGGGTGGTTCCTGCTTTCATGCGGCGAACAAACTGAAGACCAAGATGGTCGCTATCGCTGCGAAAAATCTTGGTTGCGATGTCAACGGAGTCGATTACTCCGGCGGTGCGTTTCGTGCGCGCGCTTCAGATAAAAAGCTTTCGTGGCTCGATCTTGTCACCATCGCCCACCGCAACTATCACTTGCTGCCGGAGGGTTTCGAGCCGGGGCTTGAGGCGACGAACGTCTATCAGGTTCCCACTGGCAATGAATTGCCGACAGCCGATGGCCGCGTGCAGATGTATCCGTGCCATTCCTTTGAGTTTCACTGCATTCTTGTGACAATCGATCCGGATACCGGCAAGGTGGATCTACGCCGGTATGTGATCGGCCATGATTGTGGCACCGTTATCAATCCGCATATCGTCAAGGGAATGACGCTTGGTGGCATTGCGCATGGCATCGGTGCAGCACTGCTGGAAGAATTTGTCTACGATAGCGAAGGCCAGATGTTGGCGCAAAGCTTCATGGATTATCTGCTGCCATCATCTCATGAAGTGCCTGAAGTAGAGATTGTGCATCATTGCACACCTTCGCCTTTTACTGTCATGGGCCAGAAAGGCTCAGGGGAATCGGGCTATCTGGGCGCGCCCGCCGCCATCTCGGGCGCTGTGAACGATGCTGTTCGCACGCTGGGCATCAGGTTCAACAAATTGCCCATGCGCATGACGGCCATCTCCGATGCAATCGCCGACGCGAAATCGTCCACGGCAAACGCTAGATAAACTGAATGGGATTCTGCCATGAGTGATACTGCCAAGTCTCCCATGTTCGAAGTTGATACATCGAAAGCGCCTGCGCGTCAGGGGGAGTTCCCTGCGCATACATATCGTGATCTGCATCAGCACCTCGCCGAACTCGAAAGGCGCGGGCTGCTGCAGCGGATCACGCGGGCGGTCGACAAGGACAGTGAATTGCATCCGCTCGTGCGCTGGCAATTCGTAGGCGGTATGGCGGAAAAAGACCGCAAGGCGTTTCTGTTTGAAAACGTCGTCGACTTCAGCGGCCGCAAGTTTGAAATGCCCGTGGTTGTAGGGGCGATCGCCGCCAATCGTGAAATTTACAGTGCGGGCATGGATGCGCCTGTCGCAGATATAGAAAAGAAATGGGAGCACGCCATTGCGCATCCGATCAAACCGCGCATTGTAGAAATTGCGCCGTGCCATGAAATTGTGGTGACGCGTAACGGGTTGCAGGGCATGGGCAGGGGCCTTGATGCGCTGCCTATTCCCGTCTCGACCCCAGGCTTTGACTCTGCGCCGACACTGACGGCGACCAATGTCATTACCAAAGACCCCGAAACCGGCGTGCAGAACATGGGCACCTATCGCGCTGCGCTGAAAGCCAGCGACAGGCTGGTTGTGCGCATGGCGACGCGTGTTGGCGGGGCCGGTGGATATCGCCATTACCAGATGCATCAAAAGCGCGGCGACAAGGAAATGCCCGTCGCCATAGTCGTGGGCTGCCCGCCCTATGTTGCATTTTTGGGGCCGCAGAAGCTGCCCATCGGCGTAGACGAATTCGATGTTGCCGGAGGTCTTGCAGGCGAGCCTATCAACATCGTGAAAGCCAAGACTGTTGATCTTTATGTGCCTGCGGAAGCCGAGATCGTGATAGAAGGCTATATCGATACGGAAAACGTCGAGCCGGAAGCGCCTTTCGGCGAATCTCACGGCCATGTGGCGCTCGAAGAATACAATATGCCTATGCGGGTGACGGCGATCACTCATCGCCGTGATGCGGTTATTCCCTCCTATATCAGTCAGGTTGCGCCCAGCGAATCCAGCGTCATCAAGCGTGTTGCCTATGAACCGCTGTTTCTGGCGCATCTGCGCGATCAATTGGGAATCAAGGGTGTCAAGCGCGTCTCGCTGCACGAACCTTTGACCGGACTTCTACGCGTCACGACGATTGTCGTTGAAAAGGGTATGCCGAAAACCGAGGTTTGGCGGGCGCTTTATGGCGCGGCCTTCTTTAAGGGAGATTGCGGCAAGATCTGCATTGCCGTGAATGAGGACATCGACCCCGACAATGCCGACGCGATCTTCTGGGCGATGGCCTATCGTTCGAACCCGGTCGAGGACGTGCAGACCGTCGCGCACCGCGGGCAAGGCCATGGTCCCAAGCGCGAACATGGCGGTGAGGAAGATTCGACGCTGCTTGTCGACGCCACCATGAAATCGGATATGCCGCCGCTTGCTCTGCCGAAGAAAGAATATATGGAGCGCGCCCGGACCATCTGGGAGGAATTGCAATTGCCTTCCCTCCGGCCACAGCCACCGTGGCATGGTTATTCCCTCGGCGACTGGCATCGCGAATGGGACGAGGCGGCCGAGCGCGCAGCCAAAGGTAATTATCTCGAAAACGGGCTCATATCGCTTGGCCGGCAGAAAGCTGGCCTTGTGCCTGAGACGAAATTCAGGCCGGATGGTAAGTGACGAGGAGTCTCATTCCGGAAAATCGCGTTGCGATTTATCTGGGATCGCGGGTGGCAAGTTCCATCATCGATCCTGGCTCTCCGCTACGCTTCGTCCGGGATGACGATGGCCAGGACAATTGAGCTGGAGGGCATGATGAATATTTTCAAGAAAGTACTGGCCTGTATAAGTTTCTGCGCAATATCGATACTTCCTCAAACTGCAAATGCCCAACAGCTTGAAAAACTTCCCATCGTCATCTTCGGCTGGCCCTCGCTGGGCGCGGTGCTGCCGCCTATCATCAAGGCGCACAAGCTCGACGCCAAGCAGGGCATGGACATTGAATTCGTCGAGCGCACGCCCGATGCCTATACCGCCCAATTCAATTCCGGCGAGTTCAAGGTTGGCGGTAGCGCGGCCTTGCTGACTGTGGGTCTTGCCGACCTGCGTGGCGTGAAGGTCGCCTATCTCTTCAACCTGTTCGATTTTTACGGCACGATCGTGACGTCGGATCCGCAGGTGAAATCGTTGAAGGACCTTGAGGGCAAGACGCTGGCGGCGGCGCGCGGCACGACTAATTTCGTGATGGCGAACTGGTTTGCCGCGCAGCAAGGTCTCGACATGAAGAAGGTCTCCGTCGTCAACACGGCAACAACGGGACTGGTCGGCTATGCCTTGGCCAATCGCGCGGAAGGGATCCAGGTCTGGGAGCCCGCGCTTACGACCATTCGCACGAAAAATCCGGCAATCCGCGATCTGGACCTGCAGATTGCTCAGCAATGGACGAAATTCGCGGGCAGCGCGAATGTACCCTATCTCGGACTTGCCGCGCATATCGACTGGATCGGGAAAAATCCGGGCACAGTGGGCAAACTCTGGCAAATGCATAAGGAGGCCGCCGACTGGATGCAGGCCAATCCCGAGGCTGCCGCCAAAATCATCACGCCCAAAGGCGACGCTGAGAGCCTCGCCGGACTTGTTGCGCTCATCAAGGCCAATGTTCGCCTGGGGGTGAACATGAAATGGGCCGGCGATATCCGCAAGGAAATAGAACAGGTCTACAAAGCAGGCCGGGACATTGATTTCCTGCCCGGCAATCCCGCTGCTTCGACAATCTATTCCGGCAAATAGGAGATGGGCGATAGCGCGGCACAGTCAGCAACAAGCAAGGGCGTGCAGCGCATTCTCACGATTCTTGCGCCCTTCGCGCTGCTTGCCGGCATCTGGCATTTCGCTTCAACGCAATTGCCTGATTATCTTGTGCCGCCGCTTGATCGTGTTTTCTGGCGTGCGCTTGCCATCATCGTGGATTTCTCTCTGTTCAAGGACGTACTGGCGACGGCGGGACGCATCATGGCGGGGCTTGCCGGCGCCTTTGTCATCGGCGGCGTATTCGCTGTTCTCATGCACAAGTCGCGAAGGGTTGAGGACTTTCTGGGACCGATCCTGAACTTCTTTCAGGGTATCCCCGCGCTGAGCTGGGTGGTGTTTGCGATCATCTGGTTCAAACATATCGAAGCGCGCATTCTATTTATTATGGTCGTGACGGCTTTGCCGGCGTTTTCATTCCAGATTCTCAGCGCCCTTCGCGCCATGTCGAAAGACCTTGTGGAAATGGTGCTTTCCTTTCGCCCGACGCGGGCCAAAATGTTCCGCATGCTGGTATTGCCTTCGATCCTGCCAGAGATCTTGACGTCCTGGCGGGTGAATATCGGCAATGCTTCGCGTGTTGTCGTTGTTGCGGAACTCGTCGGCGCGACCGGCGGTGTTGGCTATCGATTGCTGGAACAACAGCAATTATTCGATATGGCCGGTGCGCTGGCCTGGACGCTGCAACTTGTGTTCTTCGTGCTCATCACACAGAAAATTCTAAATCTGATCGAGGCCTGGGCGTTCAAATACCGGGCGCAATCGGAGCGCTCGCTGTGAGCGTCGCAGAGGTTCATTTCAGTAAGGTGTCAAAGTTTTTTGGCGCTTTTTGCGCGGTCGAGGAGCTGACGCTCGATATCGAAAAAGGCGACATGGTTGCCATTCTCGGCAAGACAGGGTGCGGGAAATCGACCATGTTCAACATGATCGCGGGCCTGCAGGATCCCACATCCGGCGGGGTCAGGGTCCAGGGTCACGATCCCTTCCGCGAGTTCGACTGGTTTCGCGGCAAGATCGCCATCGTCTTCCAGAACGACCGGCTTTTGCCCTGGCGCACGGCCGTGCAGAATGTCGAACTGGGGCTGGAAATGCTGGACCGCCCGGCGGCGGAACGGCGCGAAAAGGCCATGAGCTGGCTCACCCGCCTGGGCCTTGCCGGGCACGAGAACGATTATCCCCATGCGCTCTCTGGCGGCATGCGCCAGCGTGTGTCCATCGCCCGCGCCTTTGCGACGGACGCCAGCATTCTGCTTTGTGACGAACCGTTCTCGGCGCTGGACGAAATAACGGCGAACAGGCTGCGGGAGGAGTTTGCCACACTTGTGCGTCAAAATCACAAAACGGCGGTGTTCATTACCCACTCGATCAACGAGGCTTTGAGCATAGGGCAGCGGGTCATTGTCCTCAGGCGTCCGGCCAGGATCGCCCTTGACGAACGCCTGCCGGACAAACTGACAAGCGACGGGGCTGAGGCGTTGCGCCAGCGCATACAGGGCATCCTTTCGGAAGAGGACCGCGTGGTCATTTCATAAACAATCACGTTTTTTCACGGTGCGCAGCGACCGGAAATGCGTTAAAAGGGTGTGATCAGGTTAAAACTTCGCATTAAAATAATCAGGGGAGGCCAAAATGGCAGACGACGTAAAGCTCGCGCAGGCCGAAATGTTTGATGTGGGCGGTGTGCAAATGGTGCGGCCGTTTCACATCCGCCGCCTTGGCCATTTCGGACTGGATGTCGATGATGTCGAGGCCTGCCGGGATTTTTATGAGCGGATGATGGGCCTGCGCGTGTCCGATCCGCTGGATCTGGGTGGCCGCATTCCCGAAGACGAGAAAGGCAAATACGGCCCAACCACCGGCTATTTCATGCGCCATGGCACAGACCATCATTCCTTCGTGATCTTTCCACGCAAGGTGCGACGCCGCCTGCTGCCGCACGTGACGGGTGATGTCACCATCAACCAGATCACCTGGCAGGTCTCAAGTCTGCGTGAAGTCGTCGGCGGCAATAACTGGCTGAAGGACATTCTGCGCGTCGTGCGCACAGGCCGTGATGCCCCAGGCTCCAACTGGCATTTCTATCCGCTCGATCCCTTTGGTCACACCAACGAACTTTATTATGGCATCGAGCAGATCGGTTGGGACGGCCTGTCAAAGCCGATGAAAATCCACCGCAAACATTATGCTGAGCCGCCGGAACTACCACATCGCTCGGAAATGGCGGAAGTGGAAGAAGGCATGGCGGCGGGCATCGATATCCGTACGGGTGTCAGACCCATCGAGCGGCTTGAAGAGAAACACGATGTCGGCGGCATTCTCATGGGCCGCCCCTTCAAGGTTGTGAAGATAGGGCCGGTCCGGCTTTTCGTACCTGACATGAACGAGGCGATTGCCTTTTACCGCGACAAGCTCGGGCTGACGATTACTGAGACTATCAACTACAAGGGCCACGTCTGCACGTTCCTGCGCGCCAATACCGAGCATCATTCTCTGGCGCTTTATCCCAAAGCCCTGCGCGCGGAGCTCGGCCTGTCCGAGCACACCAGCATGATGTCCATAGGCATGCAGGTTGGCGAATATTCGCAGCTGGTGAATGGCCTCGATTTCCTGCGGGAACACGGCCAGAAAATCGTGAACTTGCCGCAGGAGCTTTTCCCCGGCATGGAACACAATGCTTTCGTCGTCGATCCCGATGGACATCTGGTGCAGCTCTATTTCGCGATGGAGCAGATCGGCTGGGATGGAAAACCCTGTCCGGCCACCCAGCGCCCGAAAATCGACAATGAAAACATGCCCCGCAAGGTCGCAGCGACAGCCAATTCCTTTGCTGGCGAAGTCTTCCTGGGGCCATGGAACTGAATTCTGGATTCAACGCTGAAAACGAAGGGAATATCACGTGAAGTTTCTGACATACAAAGCTGGCAAGTCGTTCAAGGTCGGCGTGCTCGATGGCGACAAGGTGCTTGATCTCGGCAAGGCCGCTGAAAAATTTGGCAAGGCTATCCCCGGCACGATGCGCGAAATCGTAGCTTCCGGCAACAAGGCAGTGACGGCGGCCAAGGCTGTTCTGAAAGCCGCCCAGAAAGAACCCAAGGGCCTCTACACGGATCTGGCAAAGGTGAAGATTGCCGCGCCGCTTCAGGATATTCGCAAGAACGTGTTCTGCGTTGGCCGCAACTACAAGGCGCATATCGAGGAAATGGCGCACGCCATGAAACGCGAAGTCAATTACCCCAAGGTGCCTGAATTCTTCACCAAGCCGCCAACCACTGTGATCGGCCATGAAGACGATGTGAAGCGCCACGCCGAACATACGCAGAAGCTCGATTACGAAGTCGAACTCGCCGTCATCATCGGCAAAGGCGGCACGAATATCCCTGCCGACAAGGCGCTCGATCACATTTTTGGCTACACCGTCGTCAACGACGTGACAGCCCGTGATGCGCAGAACGCACATGGCCAGTTCTTCAAAGGCAAGAGCTTTGACACTTTTTGCCCCATCGGCCCCTATATCGTCACCAAGGACGAATTTGGCGCGCCGGACGGCCATCGCCTGACCCTCAAGGTCAACGGAAAGATCCGGCAGGATTCCAACACGTCCGATCTTTATCACAATGTGCCCAAGATCATCGAAGCCCTGTCCTGGGCGCTCACGCTGGAGCCAGGCGACATCATCGCCACAGGCACTCCCTCTGGCGTTGCCGCCGGCATGACCCCGCCAGCCTTCGTGCAAACAGGCGATGTGATGGAAGCGGAAGTCGATGGTATCGGTATCCTCAGGAACAAAGTGGTAGCGTAAGAAAAACCCTTCTCCCCGCTTGCGGGGAGAAGGGTCTACCCGAGACTGTGCAATAACTCGCAACAGGGAGGCGGCGCAGCCGCAGGCAGACATGACCCAACAGATTCCTGCAATTGACATGCACTCGCACTGGATGCCCGAAAAGCTCGTTGAAGCCCTGCGCCAGCGCAGCCAGCCGCCGCACATCGTGCGGAAGGAAGACGGGCACGAATATCTGATCTCTTCCTTCACCCCCACGCGTATGCCGGGCCGCGAGGATATCGAGGTGCGCGTCGCCTCCATGGATCGCAATAACGTGCATGGTGCAGTGCTGTCGCTCACCGGTGTCTATGGCATCGAGCGTCTGCCGATTGAGGATTCCCTGCCGCTCTGCCGCATCTACAACGACGCAGCGTCGGAAGCCTGCACGCTTTATCCAGGCCGTCTCCATGCCTTCGCTGCGCTGCCGTGCTCGAACATGAAGGCCATGGTCGAAGAATTCAACCGCGTGATGAAATTACCCGGCATCGTTGGCGGCTTGCTGCAGGGCGATGGTTTCCTGTCGAAAAAGCGCGCGGAAATGTATCGTCCGCTGTTTGAGGCAGCCAATAGAGTCAACGCTGTCTTCCTCGTGCACTACGGCAAGATCGCCAATGATCCCGATGCGCCGAAGGTCGACAATTCCGATAATGCCCATTCGCGCATCGGCACCCTCGACATGCAGGCGCGCATATCCTCAAACATGCTGACCTTCTGCATGACGGATTTTCTGGCAGATTTCCCGAATGTAACTGTCATGTCGCATAATCTGGGCGGCAATATCCCCTTCGAGATCGAGCGGCTCGATCACCGCTCGCTGATCGACCGGCCCAATGACGAGCTGCCATCTAAGCGCATACGTGACGCCCGCGTCATCGTTGATTGCAATTCGCTCGGCGCCAAGAGCATTGAGTTGGCCTACGACGCCTATGGCCCTGGCCGCATCGTCTATGGCTCTGACGGCACCGATTTCGGCATGGACTGGACCAACAAGGCCATCGCCGCCGCCCGAATTCCCGAAGAGGAAAAGCAGGCGATCCTCGGCGGCACGGCCGCAAGGGCGCTGGCGCGGGCCGGAGTGCAGATGCAGCAGGCGGCAGAGTAGGGGACGATTGCCTTCAGTCTTATGAACCGCCAAAGGCGGCACTTCGACTAGATCGTGAGGCTCTTCAAGGTGGGCTGCAGGCGTTCGACAATTGGCTATCTCTACCCTGTTAAGTTCGAACGGAAGGTGGGATTAGCTTAGCCCGGTGTTCATCAAACCGGCAGCAGGCAGCTTCCAACATTTTCCCGAAACCGGGAGAATGTCCGGCATAGCGCGCCTCTCTTATTTGAAGTGCGCATCAACTGAGCCCGAAAAGTCTTCAACTTTTCGGGTCGATGCTTAGCAACCCGGACACGCCTGGCGTTGCGGGCTATCAGCGCAGTCACCCCGCCTTGCGCCAGTCCCGGGCCTGCTGGATGCTCTCGCTGTAACGCGCAACAGTGACGCCGAACAATTCAAAGCGCGTAAAATAGCTCAAGATAAAGGCGTGTACGCCCTGTTCGTAGAGCGCCTTGATGTCGCCGCGGCGCATCAGCTCTTTTTCAGTCTCCGTCAGGGGCATCTGCGCCATGGCTGCTTCCGGATCGCTCTTGGCGAGGGCGCGGAATTCGCGGTTCATCTGGCAGGTGCGCAGGAATTTGTTGACGCCGTAAGTGCTCATCGAAAACCCCGTTTGTGCATTATCTTCTCCGGAAACCGGTTCCATCTTTCCGGTAAGATACGCCTATTTCCACACGCCAAAGGCGTGGCCATGACTGACCTGCGGCTTCAACATCACCGGCTTCTTCACGCCGCAGACGCCAAGCATCGCGATCCAGTTCAGCAATTCGCCCGCTGCATTGCCGGCGCGCATCATGCGCTCGCCGGTGGCGTCTGCTATCAATTGCGAAACCTCCGCTGCCGCAAGGCGATCCTCTACATGTTTGGCCCAGACCTTATCCGGCGTACCCGCGCGCTCGCCCTTGTCGGCGAGAGGACCGCCGATTTCCAGCGAGAACGAGCCGCTGCCGATCACCGCGACGCGTTCGTTACCGGGATAGTTCTCGATCGCCTTGCGCAGCATTTGCCCCAGCGCGAAGGCGCGCTCTGCATTGGGCAACGGGTTGGAAAAGCAATGGATGAAGAAGGGGATGATCGGCACGCGCTGGCGCGCATTCAGGAAATGCCAGGGCACCATGAAGGAATGGTCGAGTGTGAATTCCTGGGTGATGGCTATGTCGAAATTCGCCAAAATCCCCTGCGCGCGCACGTGGTCGGCGAGGCCTTCGTGCAGGGGCACCTGATAGCCCGGCATTTGCGTCTCGTCGTTCGGGCCGGATGTCTGCGCCGCCACGCCGACGGCGAACAGCGGGAAATTGTCGAAAAAGAACGTGTTGAAATGGTCGTTGGAGAAAATCAGGATCACATCGGGCTTTGCAGCGTCAAGATGCCCCTCGATCTCGCGATAGAGCTGCGCCTCTTCGCAATCGGGCCCCTTGCGGACGACGACCGAGGGAAAAACCGGGGTATGCGGGACGCCAAAACCGGCGACGACCTGAGCCATGTCCAAAACCTTGAGATGCGCGTATTCGCCCGCTGATTGTAGTTCGGGAAAGCTTAGTATAGACGCGCAGACAACATCAAGTGAGGCGGCCGCCGTCCCGCCGCCAGGGGAGTTTCATGCCGCAAGATCAAGCGCCGGGTCATGATCACGTCGCCAGAGCACGTGCGTTGCAGCCCACTATTCTCGCCGAAGCCACAGCGACAGAGGCCAACCGGCAGGTGTCCGCAGCCCTGATGGCGAAGGTCCACGAAGCCCGGCTCCTGCGAATGCTGGTGCCGCGTTCGGTGGGTGGCGACGAGGTGGACCTGATGACCTTCGTCGAAGCGGTGGAGGAAGTCGCCAAGGCGGACGCCAGCACGGCCTGGACAGTCGGGCAGGGGGGCGGCTGCGCCTTCGGATCAGGCTTTCTCGCGACCGAAATAGCGCGCGAAGTGTTTGGCGCACCCAATGCTGTGCTCGCATCGGGCCCCAATGCGCCCGGCGCGAAAGCTGTGGCAGTCGAAGGTGGGTACATCGTTTCGGGCAATTGGCGCTTCGCATCGGGCAGCCGTAACGCCCAATGGATCGGCGCGCATTGCACGGTCTACGAAGTTGACGGGACACAGCGTCCCGTACCCGCGGGAAAAGTGGCGCAAATAACCGCGATTTTTCCCAAAACGAAAGCCGTGATGAAAGATGTCTGGCGCGTGATGGGCCTCAACGGCACAGGCAGCGACGATTATTCCGTACATGAACTATTTGTGCCTGAAGCCTATACATTCACGCGCGATTTTGCCGGCGATCGCCGGGAACACGGCCCCCTCTACAAATTCTCCAACTTCAACATTTTCGGTTTCGCCTTCGCCGGTATTGCTGTCGGCTTGGCGCGCACGATGATGAACGATTTTCGCGATCTGGCTGGCGTCAAGAAGACCGGCCCGGCGATGTCGTCGGTCGGCGCCAATGCCGCCGTACAGCAGCAGTTCGGCTTCAACGAAGCAAAACTGCGCTCGGCCCGCGCCTATCTCTACAGCACGTTGAACGAGGCCTGGGAGAAGGTTTCCCGCACCGGCGAGTGCACCCTGGAAGACCGCATCACCCTGCGCATGATGTCGGCATTTGTGATTCAGACTGGCAAGGACGTGGTGGATTTTGTCTATCACGCGGCAGGTTCCAACGCGATTTTCGATGATCAGCCGTTCGAGCGCCGTTTTCGCGACATCAACGTGGTGACGCAGCAGGGGCAGGCGCATCTGGTGAATTTCGAGAATGCCGGACAGATGCTGCTCGGGCAGGGCGCGCGGTTCAGGTAATATGGATAAAACGGTTTCCGGCATCGACGACCCCGTATCCATCCGGACGCAATTTGCCGTCTATGGCATTGGCACGTTCAATACGTCGGTGTTCCAGATCGGCGCGGTGATCATCCCGCTCCATGCCTATACCATGAACCCGTCGCCCTTCATGTTCGGGCTGGTATTCGCGGCGGCGCATGTGTTGCCGCTTCTGTTTTCCATTCACGCGGGCGGATTGATGGACCGGCTCGGCGCACGCCGGGTGATGCTCTGGTGCACGTTGGCGACCGCGCTATTGCCATTGATCTATCCCGCAACCGTTTGGATTTGGGCATTGATTGTCCTGCAGGCGTTTCTTGGCTTTTTCGAAACGCTGGGCTGGCTCGGTGCGCAGACCATGATCGGCCAGTATATGCACGGCAAGACGCTGTATGCGGGCCGGTTAAGTTTTGCCATCCGCATCTCCCAGTTCATCGCGCCGCCCATGGCGGGCGTGACCTGGGATTATTTCGGAACCTGGCCGGCGTTTATCTTGATGGGGATATGGGCAGCAGGCGGCTATTTCTGCGCGCTGCTCTTGCCACATCACCCATCAGAATCCGGGCGCGGGGAACCCACCATGTCAGGACGCGGCAGGTTCGGAAGGCTGATGCCGCGCGCCAGCGATTACATCACAGCCTTTGGCCTGCTGGCTTCACCTGCAATTGTTCTTATCGTTATCCTGGGCGCACTGATGCACACAGGCAATGCCGTCCAGGGATCGTTCTATGTCGCATGGCTGAAGGAGATGGGGATTGCGGGCACCGCCATCGGCCTGCTCGCACCGGCATCTGCGATCGGCGCGGCGATATTCTCGCTGATGACCGCATGGCTGCACCGCTACATCTCGGGTTTCTGGATCGTGCTGGTCTCGCTGTGGCTGGGTGTCGTGTTGATCTGCATCACGCCCTTGCTCGGCACTTATCTTCTGCTGCAGATCGCAATGTTCCTGCGCTCCGGCATGAACGGGCTTGCACAGCCTCTGGTGATCACACTCGTGTTGCGCGGCGCCGGACGCAATAATCAGGGCAAGGCCGTGGGATTACGCGGCACAGCCAATCGCGTGGCGTCGGTGATTTCGCCACTTGCGATGGGCGCGATTGCCGAACTCGCCGGACTCGAAATGGCTTTTTATATCATCGGCATTATTGTCAGTGCGGTGATGGCCTGGCTCGCGATCTATCTCTGGCGCAATCCCGCTATTGCAAGCGAAGGCGAGGATTGAAGGGGCAACCTCACCACATCACAGCCCCGCCATTGGGGTGGAACAATTGCCCGTTGATATAGGCTGATTTCTCGCTGAGCAGAAAGTCCACAACCGCAGCGACTTCTTCCGGCTTGCCAAGGCGGCCCATGGGCGTGCGTGCTTCATTGGCTGCGACAGAGGCCCGGTATTGTTCTTCGGTCCGCCCACCCCGCAGGATCGGCGTGTCGATGGGGCCGGGGCCAATCGCATTGACCCTGATCTTGTCGTCTCCAAACTCCTGCGCCAGTGCCTTGGTCATGGAATAAACAGCACATTTGGCGGCGCAATAGGCGGCCATGCCCGGCACACCCATCACCGCAAAATCTGATGATGTCTGCACGATCGCGCCCTTTTTGCGCGGTACCATATTGCGCAGAACGGCCTGCGCCACGAAGAACATGCCGCGCGCGTGGGTATCGAGCATCAGGTCCCACTCGTCCCCGGTGAGATCTGCGATCGTGGTGCGCACGCTGATACCCGCATTATTGAAGAGCGCATCAATCGGCCCCAAGGCTTCGGCCTTGGCAACCGTGGCGCGCACGGCGTCGCCATCAAGAACGTTGACTTCAAAAGCCGTGGCCTTGCCGCCTGCGGCCTCGATTTCCTTCACGACGGCTGCGGCGTTTGCCCCGTTCTTGTCGGCGACACAAATGTGCGAGCGCTTGGCGAGGCGCAGCGCCGTCGCACGTCCGATGCCGCTGCCCGCGCCAGTGATAAGTGTGTTCATGATCAATCTCCCGCAGCGAATTAAAATGGGTCCTGGCCGCCGTTGACCCGGATATCCTGTCCGGTGACATAGGAAGCGTCGTCGCTCAGCAGAAAAATGGCAGCTTGCGCCATGTCGTTGGCAGTGCCGATACGTCCCATTGGATTGCCTTCGGCGCGCGACAATACGACGTCTCTCGACATCACCGCATTGGGCATGGGCGTATCAGCAATCCCCGGCGAAACCGCGTTGACGCGAATGCCTTCCTTCGCTGTCTCCAGCGACATGACACGCATCAACCCGAGTACGCCACCCTTGCTGGCCGCATAATGCGCCGTCGTTGGCTTGGCTGTGCGCGCAAGTGTCGATGAGAAAAGCACGATCGAGCCCTTCTTCTTCGCGCGCATATGGGGGAGGATCGCCTGACATGTGAACAAGACGCCGCGCAGATTAATGCCGAAGTGATCGTCCCAATCCTGCTGGGTGACTTCCAGAAACGGCTTTGGCCTGAAGATGCCTGCACAGGTCGCCGCCCCTGCTATCGAACCAAAACGTTCGACAGTCTCGTCAGCGGCCTTTTGCAGCGCCGCCTTGTCACGTGTATCGAGCGTGCGTACCATCAGGTTCGCCGAATTATGTCCCGTGAGATCGCCGGGGTTGAGATCCCAGGCGGAGACAGGAATGCCCTGTTCGAGCAACAGCCGGGTGATTTCGCGGCCTATTCCGCTACCTGCGCCGGTTACTACTACAGCGCCTTGTCCGTTTGCATCAGTCATGGGGAACCCCTCTTTCTCACGCCGGGTCAGCGCCAACCGCAACGCGCAAGGCCTTGCGCCGTTCCGGCCGGTACATTTCCTTGTAGTCACGTGGCCCGAGCGGGCCTTGTTCTATATCGAGGCAGGCGAACAACGGGCCTTCGTCATTCAAAAGCCATTGCAGCTTGTTTTCGAAATCCTGCGTGGTGGAAATCGTGCAGGCCTTGGAAATGGCAGCTGCCTTTGCCATAGCCTCGAAATCAGTCTTGGGATTGGGGATCGGATGGCCGCCATTGGCTTCATAGGTGCCGTTGCGGAACACTATATGGGTGAAGTTTTTCGGCGCAGCCCGGCCGATGCTGACCAGTGTAGGCAGGTTCATCAGCAACGAACCGTCGCCATCCAGCACCACAACGCGACGTTCGGGCAGAGCGAGCGCCATGCCGAGGCCGTGGGAAGAACCAAGCCCCATCGCGCCGTGCGAGAAGTAATTCAGCGGACGGTCATTGATCTCGATCCATTCGCTGGCGGTGGAATAGCTCGAAATCACGATCTGGTCGGTGATGTGTTTCTTGAGGATTTGGAGAACTTCCAGCCGGTTCATCATGACGCGAGCGGCCTCCGTGCGATCAGGAAAGCTGTGGGATGGGAATGGGCATAGGCGTGTTCAATGGCGGGCCCGATCCTTGCGATATCGGCGTCCGTGTCGATCACCTCATAGGGAATCTGCATTGTCTCCAGAATTGGCGCGATGATCTTGAGGCCGAATTTCTTCGACTCCTTGGGTGCAACGCCTTCTTCAAGACCGAGCATGCCAATCATCATGGCCGCAGGAAACGAATATTCGCAGGCGACAGCGCGAATAGCGTTCATAGCGTAGAGAAAGCCCGTGTATTGCATCAGGATCAGTGAGCGCTTGTTGCCGTAGGTCAGGCCCGCCGAAATGCCGAGGCACTCGTCTTCCTTGCACACGCGCACAAGGTTCAGGTCCTTGTCGTCCGCGATAGGGTAGAGCAGACCCTTGCTGGTATGCAGATCGGGCACTGACAGCACATATTCGACACCGGCCTTCTTGACAGCGTCGATAATGCTGAGCCCATGTAAAACGCGGGATTGCAGCACATCCTGTGCCGCGGCCGGAGCGTTCATTCATTCCTCCCGTCAGTTGCGGATTATGCCCGCATTGGCTTGAGATTGGCCCGGCGCGCGCGATTAGGCAAGGAAATTGCGCGCGGCGGCTGCTCCCAGTTCTGTCAGCTTCCCGGCGGCGAAATCCGGTCGATTTCCGCCATGTCTTCAGCGGTCATCACCCATCCGGCCGCTTTCACATTGGCCTCGACCTGTTCTGGCTGCGTCGCGCCGGCAATAAAACTGGCAACAACGGGCTTGCACGCCAGCCAGCTGAAGGCGAGATCGAGCATCGTCTTGCCGCGCGACGCCACGAACATTTCAAGCCCCTTCAACTTGGCCCAGTTGGCGTCGTTCAGATGCCGGTTCGTATAATGCCCCGGCTGCGAAAGCCGCGCGCCTTCTGGCATGGCTTCACCGTGCTTGTATTTGCCCGTAAGCAGACCCGATGCGAGGGGATAATAGGGCAGGAGGCCAAGGCCGTTGGACTGCATGGCAGGGATCAGATCCTTGTCCGCCTTTCGCACAAGCACGCTGTATTCGTCCTGGCAGGACACGAATGAGTTGAGGCTGTAGAGGCGGGATGTCCAAAGCGCATCGACGACTTCCCATGCCGATTTGTTGGAGCAGCCGATGTAACGCACCTTGCCCTGGCGCACGAGATCATCCAGCGCGCGCAGGGTTTCTTCAATGGGCGTCAACGGATCGGGAAAATGAAACTGGTAGAGATCGATCCAGTCTGTACCCAGGCGCTGCAAGCTCGCTTCCACAGCCTGCATGATATAGCGGCGCGAGCCGCCTTTCATTTGGCCTGTATCGTCCATCTGATAGCCGAACTTTGAAGCCAGCACGATATCCTTGCGGCGCGCACCCAGCGCTGCGCCAAGATCGCGTTCCGAGCCGCCGCGGTTGCCATACATGTCGGCGGTGTCGAACAGAGTGATGCCGCAATCGAGCGCCTTGTGGACAACCTTTTGCGTAGCCTCCGCATCCAGCCGCGCCCCAAAATTGTTGCAGCCGAGGCCGACGGTTGAAACGCGCAGACCCGATGTTCCCAGATTTCTGAACTGCATGACGCCTCCCGGTGTTTTCCGCATAGGAAACCTTTGCCGCGCGAAATTCAACCGCCAAATCCAGAGGCCTTCCCCTGGTTGAACTGACGGCAGCCCATGCCTAGATTGCCGGGACAGGAGGCGGCCATGGCTATCATTCTGACATCGGTGGAAGAGGGGCGGGCGGAATTGTTACGCAGGATCGGGGACGCCCGGCATATTGCAGCTTTCACAGGCGCGGGCATATCCACGGAATCAGGCATTCCCGATTTCCGGTCAAAAAATACCGCATGGACGCGTAATCCGCCGATCCCTTTCAATGAATTCATGGCGAGTGAAACAACCCGCATGGAATCCTGGCGGCGTAAATTTGCGATGGACGACAGCATGAAAGATGTCGCGCCCAACATTGGTCACTACGCTATCGCCCGGCTGGTTGCAGATGATCGCATTCATGCGGTGATCACCCAGAACATCGACGGATTGCATGAAGCATCCGGCGTACCGTTTGACAAGATTATTGAGCTTCATGGCAACGGCACTTATGCGAAATGTCTGGGCTGTGGCGTGCGCCATGAATTGTCTGCCGTGCGGCGCAAGTTCGAGGCGTCCAATCGCGCGCCTACTTGTTTGTGTGGCGGCGTTATTAAAACAGCCACCATTGCATTTGGACAGTCGATGCCGGAAAAAGAAATGCAGCGCGCTCACGCCGCGACGTTGCAATGCGATCTGATGCTCGCCATTGGCTCTTCGCTCGTTGTTTATCCCGCTGCCGGTTTTCCAGTGCTGGCGAAGGAAAACGGAGCAGACCTCATCATCATCAATCGAGAAGAAACCGCGCTGGATTCCATTGCCGATGTCATCATCCGCGCAGGCATTGGCGAAGTGTTGGAACCCTTCGCGCAGCGGGACCGTTTGAACTGACCGGCGATCCCATGCAGCGAACATCTCGCATCCGAATCGGAAAATGCAATTTTGGCCGCTGCTCAAACCCAAATGTTTCCCGTCAGATATGATTCGTTTTTTCCACTCATCCACAGGCGTAAATTTTTTCTAAAAACATCTTTGCCAATCACGCTTAGATGTTATCTTCCAATTGTGAATCACTAGATTTCATCGATTCGCGGGTGCTGGCGGCAACGGTCCTGCGAATTGGTTTTTGGGTGCGGTATTGGGGGCCGGTCCGTTGAGCAACGAGGATCGCAATTTAAATTCTGCTGATCGCGAAATCAGCCAGATACAGATGGAGCCAGCGCCACTCAATTTGATTGAGATGGCTGGACACATAAAATGGTTTGATGTCTCCAAAGGCTATGGATTCATTATTCCTGACGATGGTGGCGCTGACGTGCTCTTGCATGTCACCGTTCTCAAGCGGGATGGATTTAACACGGCGCCCGAAGGCGCGCGCATAGTCTGTGAAGTCCAGCAACGCGCCAAGGGCTTTCAGGTGTTCCGCGTCGTGTCGATGGATGAATCTACCGCTGTGCATCCGGCTCAGCAGCCCACACCGCGCACACATGTTCAGGTCACGCCGACAGGCGGGTTCGAAATCGTGATCGTCAAATGGTTCAATCGCACGCGGGGCTTTGGCTTCGTCACGCGCGGGGAGGGGACGGAAGATATTTTCGTCCATATGGAGACGCTGCGGCGTTTCGGCATCACGGATCTCAAACCGGGCGAAAGCCTGCTTGTGCGGTTCGGGCCGGGCTCCAAGGGGTTGATGGCGGCTGAAATCCGGCCACTGGAAACCAGATTGCCGTCTTCCCATTAGCTTTAACTTCTATAGCTGTTTCCTCCGAAAGGGCGTCCGCGTGGACGCCCTTTTCGTTTGCATGGGGAGCCGCCGCGAAGCAATATTTCGCAATGGGCTTGCCCGTGATAAGCAGCGGCTGCGCCGGGCCTCTCCGGCGCCAGATCGGAAGCACAATAATGTCCAGTTCATGGCTTCGTCCCCTGTTCGCAGCGCTTGGCCTCGCTTTCATGGCCGGCATTGCCGTGCCCGCCGACGCGCAATCGGAGCTTGAGCGCTTGACCATTGTGTCCGGCTCCAACCGGCACGTCTTCCAGATCGAGGTGATGCGCACTGACGAGCAGCGCGCGCGCGGGCTGATGTTCCGCCGGGAAATGGCGGCGGATCGCGGCATGCTGTTCGATTTCAAGCAGGTGCAGCCTGTCTCCTTCTGGATGAAGAACACCTATCTGCCGCTGGATATGATCTTTATCGACCAGCGCGGCGAAATCGTGAACATCGCGGAGAATACCGAGCCGCTGTCCGAGCGCGGCGTGCCCTCGGCCAAGCCTGTCCTCGGTGTGCTGGAAGTCAACGCGGGAATCAGCCGGAAGCTCGGAATCAAGGCCGGCGACCAGGTCGAGTACCCGATTTTTAAGAGATAGGCTATTATCTTGCCTTTATGCAGCGGTAGATTGCAATCGTGGCTTGATTTGCCAGGCCAAGTGGCGATATGCCAACGCATCGGAAATGTCGGGGCATAGCGCAGCCCGGTAGCGCATCTGCTTTGGGAGCAGAGGGTCGCAAGTTCGAATCTTGCTGCCCCGACCATTCCGCCGGACGGCCGTTCAAATCCGGCCCCTATTGAGGACGAAACTATGTTGGCGCGCATCAGCTGTCCCGCAAAGACTGCGACCCAGTCCGGCAAGGCCAAATCCGCCCGCTGGCTCCTGCAGTTCGAACAGGAAGCGCCGCGCGAAATCGACCCGCTGATGGGCTGGACCAGTTCCGGCGACATGAACCAGCAGATCAAACTCTGGTTCGACACCAGGGAAGAGGCCGTCGCCTATGCCGACAAGCACGGGCTGGCCTACACACTGGACGAACCCAAACCCATCGTGCGCAAGACTGTCGTCTATTCGGATAATTTCAAGACCTCGCGCATCGGCCAGTGGACGCATTAAAGCGTATTGAGAGTCAGGCCCCGTAGCTCAGTGGATGAGAGCAACCGCCTTCTAAGCGGTAGGTCGTTGGTTCGAGTCCAACCGGGGTCGCCACAAACACTGCTCTGGATTAGCATCTTGAAAGCTTTTATCGCTCGATAATTATGATTTTGGCGCCTCAATAAAACGCGGTGCAATATAGCATTCAGACATGGACTAAGACAGTAATCGCTAGATTACATGGCCAGACCCGTCAGCGTCGAAAGTTCCAGCTGCCGCACAATTACTGATTTGTTTGGACGCGGAACGGTGCATATTGAAATGCTTTCCACAGGCCGTCGCCCGTAAATAAATCCAGCGATGCATTTGATGATGATTGAGCCAATTGCAAAACCGCGATTGCGCGCTGATTTTTCGCCCTGAAAGGGAATAAATCGAGGCATCCGGGTCCGAACCTGGCATGGTGTTTCCACGACAAATCACCAACAGGCGAGTGCCTCGAAATGCCTCTGCGCGAGACGCTA
>CANJJI010000063.1 GCA_947474545.1 Beijerinckiaceae bacterium
CTGGGTCATGCCTCTGCACAGACGTCCGAAGAGTTCTTCCGCGGCAAGTCGATACAGTTTATTATCGGTTATGAGGCTGGCTCAGGCTATGACCTCTATGCGCGATTACTGGCGCGCTATTACGGCAAGTTTATTCCCGGCAACCCAGCAATCGTCGCCGTCAACATGCCCGGTGCCGGTTCAATCCGGGCGGCAAACTCTGTCTACGAACGCTCGCCCCGGGATGGCACGCATATCCTGATGACAGGGCGGGGAACGCCGATGACGCCGCTGCTGGGCGGCAAGGGGGCGACGTTCAAGGACAATAATTCCTTCACGTGGATTGGCAGCATGAACAATGAAGTGAGTGTTTGCGTGGCCATGAGGGAGTCAGGCTTTAGTGACATCTTGCAAGTTATGACGCGGGAATTTACAACAGGCGCTACTTCGTTGGGCGCAGATGATACAACCGTGTTCCCGGCTGTACTCAACGCGATGATTGGCACAAAATTCAAATGGATTACCGGTTACCAGGGCGGTGCGGCGATGAATATCGCCATGGAGCGCGGCGAAACACATGGCCGCTGCGGCTGGTCCTGGTCGTCGGTGAAGTCGACCCATCCGGAATGGCTCGCTAGCGGCAAAATTAATCTGTTGTTGCAGCTTTCTCTGGCCAAACATCCGGAATTGCCGAACGTGCCGTTCATCATGGATTTTGCGAAAACAGATGAACAAAAAGCCGTGCTGGAATTGATTTTCGCGCGGCAGGTGATGGGGCGGCCTGTATTCGGCCCGCCGGGAATGCCGCAGGACCGGACGATTGCCCTGCGCCGGGCCTTTGATGCGGTGATGAAGGACGAGACATTCCTTGCAGAAGCCAAGAAGGGCGATTGGGAAATCAATCCCGTGAGCGGCGAGGCCATCGAAGCGCTCATGCAACGCGTTTATGAGACGCCTGTCGCGATTGTCGAAAAGACGAAGGAAGTGACTCCGCAGCCGAGGTGAGTGTCTTCACTTACCCCACGTAAACCTCACTCCCGTCATCATCGCCGCAAATACAAATCCGCGCCAGAAGCCCGCAAGCGGCGGCGGTGGCGTATCGGGCGTGTCGCGCCAGTTGTCGATAATCTGGAACAAGGCGCCTGTTATCATTGGCATCAGAATGATGTTCGCCCATTTCTGCCAGGGCGTCGTGAGAAAAAGACTGGGGTAGAGCCACAGGCTTAACCAGCCCGCGAGTCCCCCGCCAAAGCCGTAAACTGCCAGCGCGATTAAACGGCGGGTCCGGAAAGAGTTTGGCGCTACAGCCGAGGAACGGGATTTCCCGAAAATTGCAGCAATAAGCTCTGCGAGAACCTGGAAAATGATACCGAAAACGAATTCGGCGACGCCACCGAGGATTGTGAACAGAATTTCCGCAATGATTTCCATCCCGCCGTCCTCCAGAAGCGAAAAGCTCTATTCTCCCGGCGCCTTTGCCTCAATGGCCAGAGCGTGGACGCTATCGGCCAATTCTGCCGCGAGAAGTTCGTTGACGATACGGTGGCGGGCTAGGCGGTTCTTGCCAGTGAAGGCGGCGGACACCACTTTGACCGTGAAATGCGTCTCGCCACGCGGTTCGACGCCTCCAGGGTGGAATTGATGTCCGGCGTGCTTGGCCGAATCGTCTATCACATTAATGGTGGCAGGAACGAGCGCATTGGTCAGCTTGGCGATTATCTGTTCCTTGACGCTCATCGCTTATCCTCGTGTAGTTCGGGCCGGAAAGCTCGTTTCCTTCCGGCAAGACCCTTGCCCCGGCCAGCCGCCGGGAGCAAGAGAGAAGAATAATTCTGCTGGCGGCCGCCGGGCCGCTTGCCCGGCGCACAGTGGAGACCTAGAGTCCTCGTGATGAACCTCAATTCGCCAATATTCGACAAGATTCGCGTCAAGCCCAAGGTCGCCCAGCCTGTTCGTGTGGAAGCTGCAGGCCCACGTTGCGAGCATCCGGGATGCGACAAGCTCGGCGAACATCGTGCGCCGAAAGGACGGCTGCGCGAGGGACAATACTATTGTTTCTGTATCGAGCATGTGCGCGAATACAACGCGACCTACAATTATTTCAAAGGCATGACTGACGACGACGTCGCCAGTTTCCAGAAGGATGCCGTGATCGGCCACCGGCCGACCTGGACTATGGGGGCCCGTGAAGGTGATCATGGGTTCGCAGCTGGAACGGCTGCGGGCACAGCGGATCCGATGGGGCCTTTCAGGCGTGCGAAGCGCCGCGCGGGGACGCCGCCGCCTACGAGCCGGGTCAATATCGCCGCGCGGCGATCACTGGCGACGCTGGGCCTCGACGAATCGGCAGATGCACAAACCATTCGGGCGCGTTACAAGGAGCTCGTCAAACGCCTCCATCCGGACGCCAATGGCGGTGACCGGTCCCAGGAGGAGAAATTGCGCGAAATCATCCATGCCTATAAACAATTGCGGTCCGCGAAGCTCGCCTGAGCCTTAAGACCCTTCTGTGACCCTTGGCCGGAAGACGAACGCCAGCTTGGCCAAACGGTCGTTCTGTGACTTGATGGCTGTATAAACTAGACGCCCACCAGGAAGGTGTGGCCCGGAGGAGTAATGGATAGCGCGAAGGAACAATCGACCGGCCTCCCAGACAAGCAGGTTTCGGTCCGTAAACTATTCAACATCAATTCGGATCTGGAAGTGCCTGCCTATTCGCAGACAAGCGAATATGTGCCTGATTTTGATTCCGATTATGTGTTCGATCCGCAGACGACACTGGCGATTCTGGCGGGGTTTGCGCGCAACCGCCGCGTGATGATCACCGGTTATCACGGCACAGGCAAATCGACGCATATCGAGCAGGTGGCTGCGCGCCTGAACTGGCCCTGCGTGCGTATCAATCTCGACAGTCACGTTTCGCGCATCGATCTGGTCGGTAAGGACGCCATCGTTCTGAAGGACGGCAAGCAGGTCACGGAATTCCGCGACGGCATTCTGCCCTGGGCGTATCAGCATAACGTTGCGCTGGTCTTCGACGAATATGACGCGGGCCGTCCGGACGTGATGTTCGTGATCCAGCGGGTGCTTGAATCCTCGGGACGCCTGACTTTGCTCGACCAGAGCCGGGTCATTCGTCCTCATCCCGCATTCCGCCTGTTTGCGACGGCCAATACTGTTGGTCTGGGCGATACATCTGGCCTTTATCACGGCACACAGCAGATCAACCAGGCGCAGATGGATCGCTGGTCCATCGTATCGGTGCTGAACTATCTGCCGCATGATGTGGAAGTACAGATCGTGCTCGCCAAAGCCGTGCATTATCGCAACAAGGAAGGCAACGACATCGTCAGCAAGATGGTGCGCGTGGCCGATCTTACCCGAAACGCGTTCATCGCGGGCGATCTGTCGACTGTCATGAGCCCGCGC
This sequence comes from Beijerinckiaceae bacterium, assembly GCA_947474545.1. Taxonomy (GTDB): domain Bacteria; phylum Pseudomonadota; class Alphaproteobacteria; order Rhizobiales; family Beijerinckiaceae; genus Terripilifer. The sequence goes on from CANJJI010000063.1 coordinate 3,409, forward strand.
ACAGTCATCACCTGGGCCGAGAATGCGGATATTTTCAAGGATATCGGCTTTGCCTTCCGTCTGACCTTCCTGAACAAATGCGATGAACTGGAACGTTCGCTGGTGGCGGAATTCTATCAACGCGCCTTCGGACAGGAATTGCCGGAAAGCACTGTGAATGTGGCGCTGAGCTGATTCATGCCGGTCGCTACATGGCGGCGGGGCGCGTAATCGGGGGCGCGGGCCATGTTGGGTGCATTGTTCTTCGACGTGTTTGGCACACTGGTCGACTGGCGGACCAGTGTGGCGCGCGAGTCGGAAAGAATGTTGGCTCCGTTAGGTTATAATCTCGACTGGCTCGCTTTTGCTTCAGCGTGGCGCAGCCGGTATCAGCCAGCGATGGAAAAGGTGCGTTCGGGTGCCCGCGGTTTCGTTAAACTCGACGTGCTTCATCGCGAAAATCTGCAGGAGATCTGCGGTGGATTCGGATTGCAGGACGTTGCTGATCACGTGCTGGATGAATTGGCCTGGAACGCATGGCGCAGACTGGATGCGTGGCCCGATGTTGCAGAAGGATTGCGGCTCTTGCGCGAAAAAGTGCTGATCGCTCCGGTTTCCAACGGCAACATCAGCCTGATGGCTGCCGTTGCGCGCCACAACGGGCTCAGTTGGGACGCCGTCCTTGGGGCTGAAATCGCGTGCGACTTCAAACCTAATCCAGCAGTCTACGATGCTGCCTGTGCATCATTTGATCTGCCGCCGGAGCGGTGCGCAATGGTTGCCGCACATACAGGCGATCTTGTTGCTGCCGCCGCCCGGGGGCTGAAAACCATCCACGTTTCACGGCCGGACGAACATGGTCCGGGAAAAGGCGAGAGCAAACCTCTTGCGTCAGTTGATTTGTCTGTAGGCAATCTGATCGAACTTGCTAGAGTGCTGCCATCATGAGCATGACCTCAAATCGCAAACCACCCCAAAAGGGCGAAGCTCCGCAGGAGCCTTTCAAGCGTGCCGTCGCCAGCTGCATGCGCGCGATGTCCGGCGTGAAGGAGCTGGAGGTCACTTACGCTGCCGAGCGGCCTTCGCTCACCGGTTCTGGCGAAAGTGCAAAAGCAAAACTCCCTGAGCCGGCACGCAAGCTGACGCCGCAGGAAGCGGCGATTGTTCGCGGTCACGCGGATTCGCTCGCATTGAAACTGGCCTGTCACGATGATCGCGTGCATCGCAAGCTCATGCCCCAAAATCAGGTGGCGCGTTCGGTGTTTGAAGCGGTCGAACAGGCGCGCGTCGAATCCATCGGATCGCGGCGCATGGAGGGCGTAGCCGGCAATCTCACGGCCATGCTGGAAGACCGTTACCATCGCGGCACATTTGCCGAAGTCACTGACCGCGCCGATGCGCCGCTGGAAGATGCTGTCGCCATGATGGTGCGCGAGCGCCTGACGGGCCTGCCTCCGCCAGCTTCGGCGCAAAAGATCGTCGATCTCTGGCGTCCCATCATTGAGGACCGCGCCGGAGAAGAACTCGATAAACTCGATGGCGCCATCGAGAATCAACAGGCTTTCGGTAAGGCGATTCATAAACTGCTGCAATCTCTCGACATGATGGACGAGGGTGCGACGGACGAAAGCGAGTCCGGCGATGAGGATGGCGATGCCGATCCCGACAGCAAGCCTGATGAATCGGAAGGCGAAGGACAGCCGGAACGTTCGGGCGAAGCCGTCGATATGCAGTCGGCTGATGATGCCGATGACGAAATGGAAGACGGCGAGATGGAGGCGGAAGACGCGCCTTCAGGTGAAATGCCGGAAGACGCGGATATGGGTGACGCAGACGAGGCGTCCGAGGCCCGCCGCCCGCCTGTGCATGGCGATGCTGCTCATCGCGGTCCCGACTATAAATGCTTTACGCCAAAGTTCGACGAAACAATTTCGGCAGAAGATCTCTGTGAGCCCGAAGAACTCGAACGGCTGCGCGCCTATCTCGACAAACAACTCAGCAATCTTTCTTCTGTCGTTGCGCGGCTTGCCAACAGGTTGCAACGGCGGCTGATGGCGCAGCAGAACCGCTCCTGGGAATTCGATCTGGAAGAAGGCATTCTCGATCCGGCGCGCCTCGTGCGCGTGGTGATAGATCCGCAGCAACCCCTGTCTTTCAAGCACGAGAAAGACATGGATTTCCGCGATACTGTAGTGACGTTGTTGCTCGACAATTCGGGTTCGATGCGCGGACGGCCCATCACCGTCGCGGCCACTTGCGCGGATATTCTGGCGCGAACGCTCGAACGCTGCGGCGTGAAGGTCGAGATTCTCGGCTTCACCACGCGGGCGTGGAAAGGTGGGCAGGCTCGTGAGGCGTGGCTGCAGGCTGGAAAGCCCGGTAATCCCGGGCGTCTCAATGATCTCAGGCATATCATTTATAAATCGGCTGATGCGCCCTGGCGCCGTGCGCGCCGCAATCTTGGCCTGATGATGCGCGAGGGTCTGTTGAAAGAAAACATCGACGGTGAGGCACTCGACTGGGCACACAAGCGGTTGCTTGCCCGCACAGAACAGCGCCGTATCCTTATGATGATTTCTGACGGCGCTCCGGTGGACGATTCAACCTTGTCGGTCAATCCCGGCAATTATCTCGAACGGCATCTGCGCTATGTGATCGAGGAAATTGAAATTCGTTCACCTGTGGAATTGATCGCTATCGGCATCGGTCATGATGTCACCCGCTATTACCGGCGCGCTGTGACAATCGTCGATGCGGAAGAGTTGGGCGGCGCGATGACCGAAAAACTCGCGGAATTGTTCAGCGAAGAAGGTCCTTCGCAACCGGTACGTATGCCATCGCGTTCGCGCGGAGGACAAGCTACAAGAGCGGGGGCTGGTCGTTAGAAGGTTGTGTGAGCCTGCCTGTCTTGCTTTCAGCAGCTAGGGTGAGCACCCGTATCAAGCTGAGTTAAAGCGGGTTTTTCATGCGGCCCGCAGATTTTGAGCGAGCTGATCGAGTGCGTGCATCAAGCTGTTCGAGCGCGTATGGAGCGCGTCTGTCAAAGTGTTGAGCATTCTTGCTTCGCCAGCGCTTGCAGAACTGCTGGCAGCCAGGCGGCCGATCCCACTTTTGATCTTGCTGTTAAAGTTCACAACCGAATCTATGTGACCGCAGATTTCTTCAACAGCCTGGCGCTGTTGTTGCACGGCGACTGAAACCGACGCGGTAGAGCCTGAAAGGCCGCTGATGATTTCGCCGATATTTCCCATGCCGCCAATGACGCTATCAGCAGCGGCGCGAACGTTGGCGAGTATTTTCTTAATCTCGTCGGTGGCCCGCTCGACCTGCGAGACCAGTCCTTTTACTTCGCTCGCTACGACCGCAAATCCGCGTCCGGCTTCGCCCGCTCTTGCCGCCTCAATCGTGGCATTGAGCGCAAGCAGATTTGTTTGACCCGCGATCGTGCTGATCATCTGGGTAATCGTGTCGATGCTGCCCAACGCGCCCGAAAGTTCTCGCATTGCTGCTGTGGACGTGTCCGCCGTGCGTACGGCATTCGTCGCGAGATTAGCGCCCAGAACCGCCTGATCACCAATTTGTCTGATCGATGCGCCCATCTCCTCAATGGCGTGAGAGCTCATCTGCAGGATAGAGGTCGATTCGGTAATGGCATTAACCGCCTTGCCAGAACGGCGTTCTGTATCGGCAGTGGCGTTGTCCACCGCTGAGCAGGCGGTGGAAAGCTGCGTTGTGACGTTTGCTATAGAATCGATCACGACCGCGACTTCGTCGCGGAATTCGGCTACAGCGCTGTCGATCAAATCGGTACGAGTGCGCAGTGCGGCGCGCTCTTGTTCAATCTGCAAGTGTAACGCGACCGAGACATCGAAGGAAAACAGTGAGCCCATGGCCATGCCGCATTTGGCAAATTCAAACGGCCTCCAGATCATGCGTTTGGCGCCGCATTTGAGGATCGAGCGCATGACGACGGAGCCTACGGATATGCTCAGGCGTGTGTCCTGATCTATCGCGGAAAGCAACCCCGAAAGCGCATGGAAACTGAGTTCGAGCTCTGCACCGTCCTGACAATTCAGGAGAAGACGATAGTGAGACGTATACTGGGCGATCAGTTCGAGCTTTTTGGCGGCTTCGAGGTGCTGGACGCGCTGGACTTTCTGCGCGACGTTAAGTGCTGAAGCAACAAACTCCGGTAAATGGGGGTCCACAATTCTGCCCAGCCGCAGTATGCGCGCGGCTACCGAAGGAACGCTGATGCTGTAATAGTCCCGGCGTAAAGCTATTTCCTGAATCATTAACCTGCCGACTTCTGTTTTCCTAAGCGTCAGCTGGCACGTTGCGTGGTCAAGGTTAATGCCTCGTAAATGTGCAAAATATCACAAAATATCAAACAAATAGAGCGCCTGGCTTGTTAGGGCTGGCGCTCCAGAACGACGTAGATTTCAGCCGTCAGGCAGCTGTCTGCTTTTTCGCGATTTCGCGCTTTAATTCACGCGCATTCTGCGACAATTCGGTTTCCCGCGCCTTGGTGAGAAAGGCGTCAAGACCGCCACGGTGTTCGACTGAGCGCAGGGCATGAGCGGAAACACGCAGTTTCACCGAACGTTTCAGAGCGTCCGAAATCAGTGTCACATTGCACAGATTGGGGAGAAAACGCGTGCGGGTCTTGATATTAGAGTGACTGACAAGATTGCCAGACTGCACGGCCTTGCCGGTCAGTTCGCAACGGCGGGACATGACACGATCCTTTCGATCATAGTTTCCGGCGCAATTCCTGTTGCACCGCAGGCAAGCGCCTTTTGGAATAGCGCGCCTTTTGGAACAGCGCCGTCAGATGCCGGCAGCAGGCCCCATCCGGGCGCACCCCTGAATGGAAGCCGGGTGTATAGGTGAGGGTTGGCCGCCGCGTCAAGCGCACAAGTGCCGCCGGGCAAATGAATCAGTCCGAATGATCGTGAAATGGCCGGTCTGCAGCCATCAAACCGTCGGATTTTGGGAGCTAGAGTGAATCAGTTAATGTTGGTTCAACGATTCTCTGTTCCGGGTCCTGAAATGTCTCATGCCAGTTCTTTTTCTGCGCGCGCACGCCAGGCTTTTGGCGCTGCTGCCTGCGTAGCCGCTTTCTCGTTACCGCTGGCGGCAACGGCGGCAGAGAGTTTCAGTGGCGTCTATAATGTCAGTCTGATCGGCCTGTCACTGGGCAGCGCGACAGTTTCTGGCAAGGTCACAGGCAACGAATACAAGATCGAAGCTTATGCCAATCTCTCCGGCATCGCCAGCGCGGTTTCCGGCGCCAAGGGTTCGGCAGTTGCATCAGGCGCTATTCAGAACGGGCAAATCAGCCCGGCAGCCTATGCGACGTCATCTTCCAATTCCAAGGAATCGCGCACAGTCCGGATCGGGATGGCAGGTGGCGCAGTGAAAGCCGTCGACATCCAGCCGCCATTCGAGCAGATGGAAGGCCGGGTGCCGCTGACAGAAGCGCACAAACGGAACATCATTGATCCGCTCAGCGCCCTCATCATGCCCGTGAAAGCGGGAGAAGCGGGTAATGGTCCGGCCGTTTGCCACCGCTCTATTCCTGTCTTCGATGGATACACGCGGTTCAATGTCGATCTGGGATATACCGGCACGCGGCAAGTGGCTGTGCAGGGATATAAAGGCCCTGTGATTGTCTGCAACGCGCGCTACAAGCCTGTTGCGGGGCATCGTCCCGGACGTAAGGCGACACAATTCATGATCGACAACAAGGATATGGAAGTTTGGCTTGCGCCGCTTTCGGATGGACTCACGATGGTTCCCTATCGGATTGCTGTACGAACTATGGTTGGGATGACTGTTATTGAGGCGCGGAAATTCAATCTTGGCAGCGAAGGAGCTGCAGCTGCAGTGCAACGCTGAATACTGCCGTCCAAAATCAGGAATTATCTTAACGCGGGCATTTTGCCCGCGTTTTCTTTTGGAACTTTGTGCCTGCATCTTGTGCCATTGCTTTGAAGCGATACAAACTGGAGGGTGAACAAAACATAAAACTCGCGCAGTCAGCGATTCGTGCCATGTTCGTTCTGGCTTTGCGCATTTGATTAACGATGCAGCGCTAAATGCGCGTCGCAATTTTAATATCCTGTTAGTGAAGGAAGACGCATACCGTGTTCGCGTGGTGTGCCGTAATTGAACGATATCTTCATAAATAGCTGGACTTCGTGGTGCTGCTTTGTCAGTGGCCAATCCACATATGGGAGCGCGAACCCCCCGCAACACTATATCTTCATAGAACAGATCAGGTATCTCGTGCGATAAGTGATTCGTGTCCTGTATGTTCGGCTTTTGCGCTGTTAGTTAATCCCATTGCTCCACTGTTTCTCGGTCCAGTTTAGAGTTTGTAGATGTTTGGCCCGAAGGTATGTCGCTGCATGTGTTCGATTTGGAGACCGTGCATTAACGCAGGGAAAGTGTCCAGATGTTGTGGCTTGAGTCAGCGGCTCCCGCCGTGTGTTCACATGCTCCCGTTCATCAACATCTAGCAGGAACGAAGCATGTATCTGCGCGAAGCAGCGATTCGGACTGCCTTCGTTCTGGCGCTGTTCCATAGGTTAATGCCGGGACGTAATCGTTTCAGAACACGGGGCGCGCGTGAGTTGTAAGCGTGCGTTGCGGCTTCTATAATTGGCAGTTTCCAACGTGCTGTTGTCCCATGGTCGGCATGATTGATCGGTTCTAGGAGGTTGCATGCACACCAAGTCTTCGGGAGCCGAACGCTACACGCGCCTGTCGCAATGGCTGCATTGGCTGATAGCGTTGATGGTCTTCATAATGTTTGCGCTTGGTCTTGCATTTGATTCTATTCCGCGCGCGGCGCGCCTGTGGTGGATCAATCTGCATACAACATTCGGGCTGGTGTTCTTCGCCCTCGTTCTCTTGCGGGTTTTTTGGCGGATGGGACATGCGCCTCCGCCTTTGCCGGCTGGTTCAAACCCGTTTGTGCGCAAGTCATCGACCGTCATGCATTACTTGCTCTATGTGCTGTTGATCGCGATCCCCATTGTGGGGATAGTCGCCTATATCTGGCATGCGCGTGTCTTTGACTTTGGTATATTCAAACTGGACTTTGGCGTTACCAATACCAAGAGTATTTATGATCCTGCGGAAGCCCTACACAAATATCTGGCTTTTTCGCTTATAGGACTGGTGGCGGTGCATCTCCTCGCCGCGCTCTGGCATCACTTCATCAAGCGCGATGGCTTGTTGTGGCGCATGTGGCCGGGCCGTTAACTTTTGGATAGGCATGGCACGCGCATGGCTTTCATCATAAGCAGCTACGCGTTCAACATGTCTCCGGCCCAAGTGTAACATTGCGGGAACATGATTAACACGGGGACGCTTCCGGCGCATTCTTGCCTGCATTTTTCGGCAAGACTTGTGCCCAAGTCCACGTGTGCTGCCATATATGGACGAAACAGACCATGTACTTTCTGCGATCAGTGATTCGTGCCGTGTCCGTTCGGGCTTCGTGCCAGAGGTTAATGGCAGCGCCAAAAGAATCTGCTTTGGTCCGATTGACTTTTTGAGCGTTTGGAGTCCGTCGACGCTCTCCGGATTTTGTGCGAGAGCCGCGCAAAGTGTCTCCTGGGAATCAATTTCTGGGTGTTTAGCCCAGGGGGAGTGGCCATATGTTGTGCGAACGAAACGTGATTCCGTTGGAGTCAGCGATTCGGGCGCGCTTTGTTCCTGCCTCGTTCAACCGGTAAACGGCGCATGGATTTGCCGGTTCAATGTGGTACATAGCGTGCCCCAGCGTGTTGAATTTGTATCCCATGAATCTTCAGGTTCAGGCCCCTCGCGGCCCAGCAGTTTCAGAACGCTCGCGGCGCGTCACGGCAGTGCTGGGTCCAACCAATACGGGCAAAACGCATTACGCCATCGAGCGCATGCTGGCGCATTCAAGCGGGATCATCGGCTTGCCGCTGCGGTTGCTGGCCCGTGAGGTCTATAACCGCGCTGTCGAAAAGGTGGGCGCTGCAAAGGTTGCGCTGATAACCGGCGAAGAAAAAATCAAGCCGCCCCATCCGCAATACTGGATTTCGACGGTCGAGGCGATGCCGAGGGATCTCGACGTTGCTTTTGTGGCCATCGACGAAATCCAGATGGCGGCCAATCTGGATCGGGGCCATGTTTTCACCGACCGATTGCTGAACCGGCGTGGACGGGAAGAGACCATCGTCATTGGCGCATCCACCGCCGGGCCGCTGATCGAACGGCTTTTGCCGGGGGTTATGATCACTACACGGCCCCGGTTGTCGAAACTTTCCTTTGCGGGAGAGCGAAAGCTCTCACGACTTGCACCGCGCACCGCCATCGTCGCCTTTTCGGCTGAGGAAGTTTATGCGATCGCCGAATTGATCCGCCGGCAGCGGGGCGGCGCGGCTGTCGTGTTGGGCGCGTTGAGCCCGCGCACCCGTAACGCCCAGGTCGCCATGTATCAGGACGGCGAGGTCGATTATATCGTGGCAACCGACGCCATCGGCATGGGGCTCAATCTTGACGTCGATCACATTGCCTTTGCCGGTGACCGCAAATTTGATGGCTGGCAATATCGCCCGCTGACGCCAGCGGAAATCGGGCAGATCGCCGGGCGCGCGGGCCGTCATATCAAGGATGGAACGTTTGGCACAACGGGCCGCTGCCTGCCATTCGACGACGAAATCGCAGAGGCGGTGGAAGATCACAGGTTTTCGTCGCTTTCGACTTTTCAGTGGCGCAACAGTGACCTCGACTTTTCCGACATCAGGGCGCTACAGGCTTCGTTGGAGCGCGAGCCGGCAGAACCCGGCCTCACGCGTGCGCCGCTGGCCGAAGACGTGATGGTGCTCGATATTGCCGCCCGCGATCCTGGAGTGCTGCGTCAGGCGGCCACAAAAGCGGATGTCGCGCGGCTCTGGGATGTGTGCCAGGTGCCTGATTACCGCAAACTTTCCTTGTCCGCGCATGCCGATCTTGTGCTGACATTGTTTGGATTTGTAGTCAGGGCCGGACGAATTCCCGAGACTTGGTTCCAGCGCCAGCTTGCCATGTTTGACCGGACCGATGGCGAGATAGATACTCTCTCGGCGCGTCTCGCGCAGGTGCGGACTTTCAATTATATAGCCAACCGTCCGGATTGGCTTTCTGATCCTGAGCATTGGCAGGGCGTCACGCGTCAGGTAGAGGACAACCTGTCGGACGCCCTGCATGAAAAATTGGCCCACAGGTTCGTGGACCGGCGAACAAGCGTCCTGATGCGGCGATTAAGAGAGAATGCAATGCTGGAAGCCGAAATAACGTCCTCGGGCGATGTCATGGTCGAGGGCCAGCATGTCGGCCAGTTACAGGGGTTTCGATTCACGCCTGATCCGCAGGCTGAGGACGAAGCTCAAAAAGTGCTGAACGCTGCCGCCATGAAAGCACTCGCCAGCGAGATCGAGGCGCGCGCCGCCCGCATCGGCGAAGCCGTGGATACAGCATTCGTGCTGGGTTCAGATGGCACTTTGCGCTGGCTGGGCGAACCCGTCGGACGCATTGCTGCGGCCGATCATATTTTAAAGCCGGTCGTGCGCGTTCTCGCGGACGAGCAGCTGACAGGCCCGGCGCTGGAAACGGTGCAGCGCAGGCTCGACCTCTGGACCGGGCAGCACATCAAGAAGCTGCTTGGGCCGCTGTTCGAACTCGAAGAGGGCGAAGGCCTTGAAGGAATTGCACGCGGGATTGCGTTCCAGCTTGCTGAAGCGCTCGGCGTGCTTGAGCGCAGCCGCGTCGCGCAAGACATCAAGACGCTCGACCAGACCGGCCGCGCCGCCTTGCGCAAGGCGGGTATCCGGTTTGGCGCCTATCATATCTATTTACCGCTCCTGCTGAAGCCCGCCCCGCGCGCGCTGGCCGCGCAATTGTGGGTTCTCAAGCACGAAAGCGGTGAGGTATCGCAGGGTCTTGCGGATGTGGTGCATCTGGCTTCAACCGGACGCACATCTTTTGCTGCAGACAAAAGCGTGCCGAAGGCGCTTTATCTGGCAGCTGGATTCCGCGTTTCAGGCGAGCGTGCGGTGCGCGTTGATATTCTCGAGCGGCTTGCCGACCTCATCCGGCCTGCGGTTCAATACCGTCCTGGCGTAACCCCGGGCGCGCCACCGCCTGGCACGGCTGACAGTGACGGATTTATAGTCACGGTGAACATGACTTCACTCGCTGGTTGCTCGGGGGAGGCGTTTGCCTCGATCCTGCAATCTCTTGGATATGCAAAGGACATGCGTCCGGGCCCGGCGATCACTGTTCCGCTTGTTCCCGAAGCGCCAAAAGAACCAATCAAGGCGGAAAGCCCTGCCGGCGAACCGGAAATGGCTGCAGCAGAAGGCGAAACTACGAAAATTTCGATGGACGGGGCTGAGCCGGAAACGGGCGCGGCCATCGAGGGCGTAGAAGTGGCTGCGTCTATTGAAGAAACGGCCGACGAAGTGACTTCCGTTGAAGCGGATTCTGATGAGGATGTTTCTGCTCGGGCTTTGCATGATGCAGAGCCGGGCGAGGCCATCGAGGTGAAGCCCGAATCACCTGTTGAAGAGCCTCACTCCGAGGCCGTGGAGGCTGCGCCGGAACCTGCTGCAGCTGAGGCGAATGTGCTTGAAAGCGCGGTGGAACCCGATACCCCAATTGTTGCCGTCGATGCAGAATCCTCCTCAACAGCCGGCGATAAGGCTGCACCCGCAGCAGAAGCGGAAATTCCGCTGATCGAGGTCTGGCGCCCGCATCGTCATCAGGGCGCGCAACGGCCCAATCGCGAACGGGGTGGCCGCCGCCACGGGCACAAGCCGACCCAGAAGGGGCAGGAGGGCGAAGCCGCAGCGCCAAAAGCGCCACGCGTGTTCGTCATTCCACCCGCGCCGGAGCGTCCCGAGCGGGTCCGGCGGCCAGAGCGTCCCGCAGCAGAAACTGTGCCGCAGGTCGCAGGCGCGGTGGCTGAAACAAGCCCCGGCACGGGGCAGAACCGTCGAGAAGGGCAAAGGCAGGAACGATCGAAATTCGACGGGCCGCGCCCGGGCGGGGCGCGGAATGATCGCCCCCGCCATGGCGGTCCCGATCGCGGCGAACGCCGGGATCAACGCGGCGGTGGCGATTTCCGGCAGGTTGCAAGCACCGAAAAGCCGCGCGGACGCGAAAAGCAGGCTGATCCGGATTCGCCCTTCGCGAAACTGGCTGCGCTGAAGGCTCAGCTTGAAGGCAAGAGCAAGCCTTGAGCAGGGCAGCCTTGATCCGTCTCGCATGAGCGAAACGCAAAAACAGCGCCTGGATAAATGGCTCTGGTTCGCGCGCGTGGTCAAATCGCGGACGCTGGCGGCCAAACTGGTCACTGAAGGTCACGTCCGCATCAATGGCAAACGGCAGGATACGGCATCCAAGGCTGTGGCGGCGGGCGACGTTCTGACGATCGCGCTGGAACGCGACGTTCGCATTCTGAAAGTGGCCGCTTCGGGAGAGCGCCGCGGTCCGTATGAAGAGGCCCGTCTGCTGTATGAAGATCTTACGCCGCCTAAAGATGATCCTGTGCCGGGTAGCGCAGTAGCTGATCCGCCCGGTGGCGGCCGTCCGACAAAAAAGGACCGCCGGGATATGGATCGCGACATTGATAAATGGCGTGGCGAGGGCTGAGTGAAGTTCGCGCCAGAAGCGGCGAGGGAATATCTTGCTTATCTCGAGTATAGGCGCTAGCAAGCGCGTCAATGTCTGCGCCGGAGATGGCGGCGCGTTCAGGCGCCTGGAGTGTGTGGAATGACCTACGTCGTCGTCGAGAACTGCATCAAGTGCAAGTATATGGATTGCGTGGAAGTGTGTCCGGTCGACTGCTTTTACGAAGGCGAGAACATGCTCGTTATCCATCCCGACGAGTGTATCGATTGCGGCGTGTGTGAGCCGGAATGCCCTGCCGAAGCCATCAAGCCTGACACGGAATCGGGACTTGAGAAGTGGTTGAAGGTCAATGCGGACATGGCCAAGAACTGGCCGAACATCACCATCAAGCGCGAAAGCCCTGCGGACGCCAAGGATTTTGATGGAAAGCCGGGCAAATTCGACGCCTATTTCTCGGCAGAGCCCGGCGAAGGGGACTGAGGCCGCCTGACCGGCGCTGGACTTGGCCGTGCGGGCTGCCGTCCCATCCTAGCCGATAAAGCGCGTAAATGACGGGATTAGCGCGGCAATTTGTGGTTTGCGATTTTTTTGGGGTCCGGCGTTAACCTTTGTAAACCAAGGGGAGGTGGATTCCGGTAGAATCCTTTGATTTGGACCGTTTTTTGTGTTATACACATTCTTAACAGTAGTTAATGCCCGTCTTCGTAAAATCAGTCCTATCAGGTGTGAATGAGTGGCCGCTCCGGCGTTTCCCGGAGCCGTTTTTTTGCGCACTGCGATTGGTGTTCCCTATGGCGGCGGGGCGAAACTTGCGTGCCGGACCAGGCCGTCCCCTCCAAGGACAGTCCGGGATGGCCGAATCTGGACAGGCTTGTCAGCCTGTTGCGTAAGCCCACTCTCTGGGTGGGCTGGCTCCGTTTCCAACGCGGAGCTGCAATATGGAGTTAATGCGTATGTCTTCGCCCAAAAAAGTGTCTCCGCCCAAAAAAAGCAACAAAATTGTAGCAAAGTCCGCGTCGACAGGCAGTAGCGCCATTAAGGCTGGGCCCGGGAAGAGCAAAAAGGACAATCATCAAGCCAGTGCGAAGGCGTCCGCAGAGAAAGTAAAGACCCCGGTGCGGGGAAGTAGTGTTCCGGCGAAAAGTTCTAAGCAAGCTGTTGTGGCGAAGGGTTCCGCTGCCAAGCCACCGGCTGCAAAGCCTGCAAGTTCCAAGCCTGCAAGTTCCAAGCCTGCGGTTGCGAAATCCACCGCGGTCGAGACCGCCAGCAAGAACGATAAGAACAATAATATCAAATCGAAGGCTGCAGGGGGTCAAATGCCTGCGAAGGGCTCCAAGGCGCATTCGAGCGAAGTTGTATCCGGAAAGTCCGGTTCGGTTAAGGCGAAGTCTGTGTCTGTGAAGCCGGTAGCTGCGAAAGCTTCGGCGGCAAAACCGGTCCAGCCGAATTCAGTTGCGTCCGCTGTTTCCAAGTCTGCGCAACACGCGAGTGCTGCGAAATCTCCTGCAATGGCGGTTGCCGGGAAGACTTCGAAATCTGCGAACGCCGCTCAATCCGTTGCTGTGCCAAACCATAACCAGTCTGAAGCGAGCAAGAATCCAATCGTGACAAACAAAATCAAGGCCACAATGACTGTATCTCCTGCGGCAGGGGAGAAGAGCACGAAACCGGCGCCGGCCAAGGCTGCGGCGAAGAAGACAGAAGCTGTCCCGCCCAAGGCGGAGCCGGTTGCCGTGAAAGCAGCCCAGGCAAAATCGTCTGAAGCCAAAACCATTGCTGCCAAGCCTGCAGTTTCTGCAAAACCCGCCAGCACAGTTAAGCCGGTCGCGGTCATTGCCGAACCGAAAGCGCCTGCCAAGGCCGAGCCAGTTGCAGAGAAGGTTGCACCAGCGCCAGCCAAGGCTGCAGCTGCTCCGGTAGCGGCCACTCCCGTGGCGGCAAAGCCAGCTCCCGCGCCGGTTGCTGTTCCTGCGCCTGCTCCGGTGCAAGTCAACAATGGTGTTCGGATCAATGCGCCCTACCGTCCTGCGGTTGCGCCCGCCATGGCGAAGCCGAACGTAAAGCCCGGTGTGCCGCATGCCGGTTTCAAGGCTGGCGAATATATCGTCTATCCTGCCCATGGCGTTGGCCAGATTATCGCGATCGAGGAACAGGAAGTCGCCGGTTTCAAACTGGAGCTTTTCGTTATTGATTTCGTGAAGGACAAGATGACGCTCAAGGTGCCGATGCCCAAGGTTCTGGCCGGCGCCATCCGCAAATTGTCCAGCCCGGAAGCGGTGAAAAAATCACTCGATACCCTGATGGGCCGCGCCCGTGTGAAGCGGACCATGTGGTCGCGCCGTGCGCAAGAATATGAAGCGAAGATCAATTCCGGCGATCTCGTCACGATTGCCGAAGTTGTTCGCGATCTCTATCGCTCCGATGCGCAGCCTGAGCAGTCCTATTCCGAACGTCAGCTCTATGAAGCTGCTGTCGATCGCATGGGCCGTGAAGTCGCCGCTGTCCAGAAGCTGACGGAATCCGAGGCCCTGAAGGTGATCGAACAGCATCTGCAACGGGGCCCCAAGCGCGGCGCCAAGGCAGAAGGCGAAAGCGCTGTGGGCGAAGAGGCCACCATCGGCGAAGCAGCCTGAATTCTGGCAGGGCTTTGCGGTTGAAATAGCCGCAAACTGCGATGATGTTGGCTATATAGAAACAAGCCCCCGGCGAATCGCCGGGGGTTTTTGTTTTGTGTGGAACCGGTTTGCTGGAAGCCGCGCCGATTTGCGCGTTACCACCCGCCTGTTATTGTGCGCGTGAAACTGTGCGGCCTATTCGGTACAGATTTTCCTGTTATGGGCCCTGTTAAGGAGGAACAGATGAATCAAGAAATTATTGATCTTTACGATGAGTTCACCCACACCGCGATGGGACGCCGCTCATTCATGGAAAAGCTTGTGGCGATGACCGGGTCGGTGGTCGCAGCGGAAACAGCGCTGTCTGCGCTTCAGCCCAATTACGCTTTGGCGGCTGTGGTTTCCGAGACCGATGCCCGGCTCGGAATCAGTTCAGGAAGCGATGCTGCATCTGGCTTGAAGATTTATACGGCAACGCCGAAGGGGACCAAACCGGAGGCCGCAGCCAATCTGGTGATCATCATTCACGAAAACCGTGGGCTCAATCCGCACATTCAGGACGTGGCGCGCCGGCTCGCGCTTGCCGGTTTTACGGCTGTCGCCGTCGATCTGCTGACGCCACAGGGCGGGACGCCAGCGGATGAGGACAAGGCGCGCGACATGTTCCCCAAACTCGATCTAACCAAGGCCGTGGCATCTGTCGTCACGATAATCGACGACCGCAAAAAGCAAAATCCGGCTGCGAAAGTAGGCCTGCTCGGCTTCTGTTGGGGCGGCAGCATGGTCAACGCTGTTGCGACGGCTGCGCCGGCTCTTGATGCTGCGGTCGTCTATTATGGGGCGGCGCCGAAGACCGAAGACGTTGCGAACATCAAGGCCAAGATGATGCTGCACTACGCGGGTCTCGACAAAAGGGTCAACGAAACCATGGGGCCCTATGAAGAGGCGATGAAGAAGGCGCGGGTCAAATACGAAATATTCGTCTACGACAACGTGAATCACGGTTTCAACAATGACACAGCCAAAGAACGTTATGCGGATGCGGCTTCAAAGCTTGCGTGGAGCCGGACCACGGAATTCTTCAAAATCGCTCTGCGCTGAAACATGAATGGCGCGGCAGCGAGACACTATGCCGCCGCGTTTCCTATTCGCTGATGAGTTTGTAGCGGCCGCCGCGATCGAGTGGCTTGCCTTTCTGTATCCCGTTCAACATCAAGAACAGATCGAGCGGGCGCGTACTTATCGCCATTCGGCGCGCCAGGGACTCGGGTGTGTCTGTTGCTGTTGCGGTCACAAGCGACATTTTGAGCGGCCTGACGCGCTGTGTCTCACCGGCACCCAGGCGCTTGAACGATTCAATCGACTTGATGAAACGCTGATCAAGTTCCGGCGTCATTGTGCGCGCAGCGAATATGATGCGGGCGACTTCGCCATTCAGGCGCACGACGCCGACGCGGAATTTCCAGCCGCTGCTGTCGGCTTCTGCGATGGCGCCCTGCATGCCGTTGATTGCGCGAAGCTGGATCGAGGACTTCTGCAATCCCTCCACCCAACCGGTATTCACGTAGTCTCCGACAGACGACGTAGCGGGGACCTGAACGATATCAAGGCGTATGGCCTCAAGCCGGCTCGGGGTGACGCCGATCATCGCCTGTGCACAGTTCTCAAGCGCAAAATCATCGGGGGCATTGAAGGTAAAACCCAGTTTCACGTGGGTAAAAGTTGTGCCCCGCACGATGCCATCGGTCGGGTCATCGCCGTAGTCGATGCCGTTGATCGCGTCGAGATAGGCCTCGCGACCGTGATCGCCGATGCCTGGCGCGCCGATCTGCCTTGCCGCGAGAATGGCCTGTTCGATCCGTCCAGGCGTGGACGGATGGCTCGACATAATGTCGACCCGCTCGCGCTGGGTGCCGGAATCCTGCTGACAGGTCCGCCATTCCAGTGACCGCCCGAGAGAGCGCAGGAAGCGGGAGGCGCCATAGGGGTCGAAACCGGCGCGGCCGATCAGGGCGACGCCAAATCTGTCGGCCTCAAGCTCCTGCTGCCGGGAGAAACTCGCCAGATTCAAAAGCCCGGTCGCCTTGATTTCCTCGCCGCGCCGCTTGGTCTGCACGGTATTGGCGACATTGGTGCGCAATTGCTCGATTTTTTGCTGTTCCTCGCGATGGAAGGCGTGGCGGGCGGCGACATGGCCTATTTCATGGGCCATGACAGCCGCGATTTCAGAGGAATCATTGGCGAGCGCCAGCAGACCGCGGGTAACGAAAAGATCGCCAGAGGGGAGCGCAAAGGCATTGACTGCCGGAGAATTGAGCAACGTCACTTTATAGACCGTCTGCGGCGTTTCGCTGGCCGTGGCCAGTTTGGCCAGGATCGCGTTGAGATGGCTCTCAGTGGCGGCAGAGCGGTAGACCCCGCCAAAAAGGCTGATGACGTAGCGCTGGTCAGCGGCGGCGCGGGTTTCCATGCCTGTGGTCGGCGGGGCAGCGGAAGGAACCGCAGGTTCCTGACCTTGCGGCTTTGCCGGAACGTCAGCCGGGCCCAACCTGTTGGCTTCCGGATCAAGTGTCGCGCAACCGGCGATCGCCAGCATCGCCGCACAGCCCAGCAACAGGCGCAGCGATAAAACGGGCTTTTTGAGAGTAGATGCCAACATATTCTTGCTTACGCTCATCACTAAATTAGGCCCAACCTGTGGCAAAGCGGCGTTTGCGAATCAATTTGTACACGGCTCACTCTGAATGGTCTCTGGTTGCGAAGATTAAACGGCAAGTGTTCAGTTTTCGTTGTCCTTTCTAGTAGCGCGTTGGGTGGGCCGCGAAATGATCTCGATAGCGCCTGGCGAAAAAATTTCTATCCTGGGTGCATTCCTGACTTGCAATTGCCCGCGCACACGCAGGCGCGCGCCTTTCAGTCCGGCTACGGGATGGCCGCTCTTCTCAAGCGACGAAGCGAGCCGCCGCGAAAGGACGGCGGCTGGTCCCGATGCGCGGTCGCGGCTGAAATTCAGGAACGTCAGGCTGCGCCATTGGCCGATGCTGGCGACCTTTCCTTCGGCTATCACGATCTGCCCGGCGAAGGGGGCAAAATTCCCCCACCGTTCCGCGTCAAAAACAGCATAGGCAGGGTCCGCCCAAATACCTGAGCGTGTGGCGCGGGCCTCGCCCTCGGCCAGCAACAAACCTGCCAGGCAAGCCGGTTCGGCGTCGCCGGGATCGGCACGCGCCCAGCCTGCCGCGATCAACGCTTGGTTCAGACTCGAATCGCCTGAGGCGAGCACAGCCAAGCGCCGTCCCCAGCGATCCGTTTTTTCCTCGATCCTGCCGATGGGAGACTGACCCGCGATCTTTTCTGTCAGAAATTGGCGCGCGTTTTCGGCAAGTTGCGGATTGCTGGCCGTGCCGCGCGGCGATTCGATCCCGCGCAGGCGCAATTTGCCGCCCCCCGCGAGGCGTAGCTCGAGATGAATATCGACTGATTCAATTTGCAGCGGCGGTCCGTCGGGCGGCTGGCACTCCCCGGTTTGCGCCCGTGCGGATGCCGTGGCCGCATAGGCCAACAGTCCGCAAAGCAATACAGCGTTGACGAACCGCAGTTTCGCCGTCTTTTCATTTATGCCGCGTATGATAAACACGTTGCGTTGCAGCCTCTCGTGTCCCGGTAGCTCAGCAGGATAGAGCAACGGTTTCCTAAACCGTAGGTCAGGGGTTCGAATCCCTTCCGGGACGCCATTTCTCTCAAAATCTGATATTGCCCGCAGGGGCATCTTGGCGAAGAATGCCCTGTTTCCGGGAGCTGAACAAGAATGCGGATTTGTGTGATCGGGGCGGGCTCTATCGGCGGGCTTCTGGCGGCGCGGCTGGCGCGGTCTGGCGAAGAGGTCAGTGTGATCGCGCGGGGCGCGCATCTGGAGGCTATTCGCGTAAATGGACTGACACTTCTGGAAGAAGGCAGCGAGCCCCTTGTTGCCAAGGTGCGGGCCACCAGTGTGATTTCGGAGGCGGGTCCGCAAGATCTCGTCATTCTGGGCATGAAGGCTCATCAGGTGGTTGACGTGGTGCGCGACCTGCCCGTTTTGTTTCATGATGAAACCCTGGTGCTGACCGCACAGAATGGCATTCCCTGGTGGTATTTCATGGGTCACGGCGGCGCATATGAGGGCCGCAAACTCGCCAGCGCCGATCCGGGCAATGTCATTGCGGATCATCTACCCGTTGCACGCGTGATCGGCAGCGTGGTTTATCCGGCGGCGGAAATTTCGGCGCCTGGTGTGATCAAGCTGATTGAGGGCAATCGTTTTTCGCTATCGGAAATCAGCAACGAGAAGACGCCGCGTATTGAAGCCGTTTCCGCCGCCTTCACCAAAGCCGGTTTTCGCGCACCAGTGGTGAGCGATATTCGTGCGGAAATCTGGACCAAGCTTTGGGGCAATCTCAGTTTCAATCCGATCAGCGCTCTCACGCATGCGACGCTGGCAGGCATATGCCGATTTCCGCTTACGCGAACTCTGGCTGCAGATATGATGCGCGAGGCGCAAACAATTGGCGAGGCGCTGGGCATCCGCTTTCGCATCTCGCTGGAAAAAAGAATAGCAGGCGCGGAAGCTGTAGGCGAGCACAAGACCAGCATGTTGCAGGATGTGGAAGCCGGGCGGGTAACTGAGATCGATGCGCTGGTAGGCAGCGTGATTGAACTGGGGGAAATAACAGGGGTGAAGACGCCGGCGATTTCGGCTGTTTATGCGTGTGCGAAGTTGCTGGAGGCGGGGCAGCAAAAGGCAAAATGACGGTGTGACCCCTTCTCCCCGCGCGCGGGGAGAAGGTACCCGAAGGGCGGATGAGGGGCTGCGCAAAACTGTCCTTATCGCTGAATTTATCAGCCTCAAACATCGATTCTCGCGACAATTACAGCTTTCTTGATTCACTCTCAAATGGAGCCAACTTATGGATCAACTCGGCAAGTGTCCCATTTGGTCTACATCTGCGGAAACGACTCCCAACGGTGATATTTGGCATATCCTTTCGCCGCGAGCGGGCGGTAAATTTTCGATATCGGGTACGGCAATCGCACTATTGGAGCCCCTGGATGACATTGATCGTGCTAAGCTTACCAATTGGTTAGTCTCACAAAGATTACAGGGGAACCTGCAGCCATATCTGGATTCGGGAATCATTGAATCGGCAAAACGAAGCAAGCCACTGAGCTTTTCCGCGCGGATTGATCGACTGCTACTTTGGTATCAATTTACTGCAAAGACATTAGGTGAGGCTATCCAGGTTTATGATCAAGGCAGCAGTAAATTGACGTTAGACTTCCAGACGCTACAAGCTTGGATAGGCACCGCAAACGACGACGAATATTATAGGTTGAGGGACCTCATTAATGGTTCTGATTTGATCCGCAACGACATGCCGCATCATGTTTCGCTGACGAGAAATGGCTACGAGCGTCTCGAACAATTGGAGAAGGCCTGGATTCCCTCCGGTCAGGCATTCGTAGCAATGTGGTTTGATGCTTCAATGTCAGAAGCATACACGCACGGCATCGCAAGCGGAATTTCGCCAGCGGGCTACTCGCCAATGCGAATTGATCAGAAGGATCACGCGAACAAGATTGACGACGAAATTATTGCCGAAATCCGACGCTCAAGATTTGTCGTTGCGGACTTCACTTCTGGTGCTCTTAGTGATGCCAATGGAAGGACGCATAGCTTGCCGCGCGGCGGTGTCTATGACGAAGCTGGCTTTGCTCAAGGGCTGGGATTACCTGTGATATGGACATGTCGTCTCGATTGCATTTCACAAGTCCATTTCGACACAAGGCAATTCAACCACATAACTTGGGAAACTCCAGAGGAGCTCGGAACTAAACTCAACAATAGAATTCGCAGCGTCTTGGGTGAAGGGCCAGTCAAGCAGTGACGCCTCAAGCTCGCGCTGCCCCTCATCCGGCCTTCGGCCACCTTCTCCCCGATACATCGGGGCGAAGGAATCGCCTCTCCAGAAAATATTCCTTAATAGATGTTCCTGTTTTGCTCTATTAACGCACATCCCCGCCCGGCAAGGGCCGATCATGAGCGGTTGTTATCGGGGGTGGGGTACGGCGTCTGCGACTTGCTTTTACCGAAAGCAAGCATCCCGGACCGGCCTGTCAGTACGATCAGGGACGCAAGACCCTTTTCGGATTCCATTCGCCCCAGCACTACGACTGCGGCGTCAAGAGGTTTGGCAGGAACCGAAAAAAGCCGGAATACGGGACGCTGGTGACCTGCCCCTGAACTTTCATCCAGTAGCATTTAGAGTCCCGGCGGATTTTACGCCTTGTGGCGCGGGTGTAGCAACAGGCGATCGGCGGAGCTGGTCGGGGTTGCGCAGCCGATCGCCTGTTGCGGTGAGAGTGGCGGCGTAGGCC
>CANJJI010000064.1 GCA_947474545.1 Beijerinckiaceae bacterium
AATCGTCATCGCGCACAGACTCGCCACCGTTCTCAAGGCGGACCGCATACTCGTCATCGATGATGGCCGGATAGTGGAGGAAGGCGCCCATAGCGAACTAGTGGCGAAGAATGGCCTCTATGCGCGCCTTGCCAGATTGCAATTCGATACGGGCACAAAAGTTGGTGAAGGTTTGAACGCTGCCAATGCTGCAGAGTAAAATACGAGCCGCGCATCAACAAACAGGGACAAGAGCTTGGATCGCCGCACGCTGATTCCGCTTATCATGTCGAGCGCGCTGCTGATGCAGAACCTCGATTCGACGGCGATTGTGACAGCTTTGCCCCTCATCGCCGGGGCGCTCGGCGAGACGCCCGTGCGGCTGCACATGTTGATGACCGCCTATATGCTGGCCTTCGCCGCCTGTTTGCCGCTGTCGGGCTGGCTCGCTGACAGGTTTGGCTCACGGCAGATATTCCGGTTGTCGCTGATCATCTTTGTCGTGTCTTCGGTGATGTGCGGCTTTGCCAATAGTTTCGAGCAGTTGATTCTCTTTCGTGTAGTACAAGGAATGGGCGGGGCGATGATGGTGCCTGTGGCGCGCCTCATCCTTGTGCGGTCAGTGTCCAAGGCCGAACTCGTCAACGCAATGATTTTGATGAGTCTGCCATCTTTCATCGGGCCGGTTCTGGGCCCGGTTGTGGGCGGTTTTATCGCCACGTTTTTCAGCTGGCGCTGGATCTTCTGGATGAATGTGCCAGTCGGACTGATCGGCTTCGTGCTCGTCACGCGTTATATCGACGATATCAGGGAAACCAATGTGCGGTCTTTCGATTGGCCCGGGTTCCTATTGATCAGTTACGGTCTCGGCGCGCTCGTCTTTGGTCTGGATGCCGTGTTGACGCAACGTGCACATGATTTCGTTTCGTTGTTTTTATTGATCAGCGGTGCGATTGCATTGGTGCTTTATTTTCTACACGCTCGCAAATCCGACAAGCCTATCCTCGATCTCGCATTGATGCGCGTGAACACGTTCCGCATCAGCATCACCACGGGTTCGATCTTTCGAATCGGGATCGGCGCCAATCCATTTCTGCTGCCGATGATGATGCAGGTGGGTTTCGGCTATTCGCCGTTCCAGTCGGGCCTCATCACCTGCATGTCTTCCATTGGCGCATTGTTCATGCGCTCAGCCTCAAAACGTTTGTTAATGTGGCTTGGATTCCGCAATGTGCTCGTCTGGAACGGTCTGATATCGGGGCTTATGTTAGCAGGTTGCGGTCTCTTTCAGCCGGACACGCCGCATTTGATCATGGTTGCCGTCGTGTTTTCGGGCGGCCTGTTCCGTTCGCTGCAATTTACTTCGCTCAATGCCATTGCATTTGCCGATCTGGAATCTTCGCAGATGAGTCATGCAACGACCTTCCAGCAGATGTCGCAGCGGCTTTCTATGAGCGCCGGCATCGCTTTCTCGGCAACGATCCTGCATACCATGACACCGGAAGGCGGTACTATTCCGCTGAGCGCCTTTGCCTGGGCCTTTTTCATCATTGGCACTCTGTCGGCGATTTCGTCGCTCGGGTTTGCGCGGCTTACGCCCGATGCAGGTGGCGAACTTGCGGGGCGCTGATCACGTGTGAAACCAGGCGAAGTTCGAATCTGCTTCACTTGCGACGCGTGCGAATCCCTCGCGTTCGAAAAAGCGCCGGGCGCGCGGATTGTCCGCGGGGACGTCAGTGGAGATACCCTTTGGAGAAAGTTCCTTGGCGCGGTTGAGCAATGTTGTAGCGACACCCGCGCCACGGGCACTCGACGCCACCGCGATCCGCAACAGGCAGCCGCGCGCAGGGTCGATTGTGACGAAGCCCGCTATACCACCGGTGCGCTTGTTCAGAGCGCAAATCGTCGTGGCGCCATCTTCGTGCATGGCTTCAAGTTGATGGAAGACCCAATCAAACCTTGCGATGTGGTTCATCAGGGGCTGGCTGGTATCCCAGCTGGCGATCCAGATGTCCGCGACGTCCCAGTGATCGGGGCGCAGGAAGTTGTGCAGATGAACATCATGCATTGTTCATCGCTCCGTTAACTTGAGTTCGATGCGGCGATTACGGCGCAACGCTTCATCGCTTTCACCTGGGTCGATCGGTTGAAACTCGCCGAAACCGGCTGCGACAAGGCGCTGCGGCGCAACACCTTTTGACACGAGATATTTGACGACCGAGATTGCGCGGTCGCTGGAAAGCTCCCAATTGCTCTTGCCGGGAATGTTGATGGGCCGCTTGTCGGTGTGTCCATCCACACGCATGACCCAGGGAATTTCAGGTGGAATTTCGCGTTCGAGGTCTGCGAGAGCTGAAGCCAGCTTGTCGAGTTCGGTATGACCCGCTGGGCTCATGTCCGATTTCCCCGTATCAAACAAAACTTCGGATTCGAACACGAAGCGATCACCGGCAATGCGCACGCCGGGCCGGTTGCCCAGAATTTCACGCAGGCGGCCGAAGAAGTCAGAGCGGTAACGCGCGAGCTCCTGCACTTTTTGCGCAAGGGCTACATTTAACCGCGAGCCGAGATCGGCGATGCGGGCCTGCGATTCCCTGTCTTTCTTGCTTGATGCGTCCAGGGCGTCTTCAAGCGCGGCAAGTTGCCGCCGCAAGGCTGTGATCTGCTGGTTGAGAATATCGACTTGCGAGGCCGCCCGTGCGGACAATTGCCTTTCCGCTTCGAGCGCCTGTTCGGCAGCTGTGAGTCTGCTCGACGTTTCGCTGACGCCATTGCGGCCTGCATCGAGTAGGCTCTGAAGGCGGGCCTGATCTTTTTTCGCAGCATCCAATGTCGCCATGAGCTGCGAAACATTGGATTGCGTATCCGCGCCTCGTGCACGCTCAAGAGCTAGTAAAGAGGTCAGTTCCTCCACCTGCTTGTTCAGTTTGTTTAACGCATCGTCCTTGCCGCTCACTTCACGTGACAAGAAATATTGTCCGAGCATGAAAACGGACAACAGAAAAATCATGCTCATCAGCATGACCGACAGGGCGTCGACAAATCCCGGCCAGTAATCGACCTGACTGAAGCGCCTGCGTGCGCGCGCGCCGGCCATCAACGGCGTTCCGATTCACGTGTGAGTTTTTCGAGCAATGCTTTGACAGCAATTTGTTGCTCGGCCTGGGTCTGTACCCAATCCCTGATCATCTGCTGTTCCGATCGCATATGTTTGACCAGCCCTTGCACACCTTCGGCGAGATTGGCCAGGGCCGCACTGTTGTTGCCAGCGCCAGCGGAGGCTGAAAGCTTGGACAAGACATCAGCCAATTCCTGCGGAATTGCTCCGCGTGCTGCCGCATCGGCTAGCGGATCGGTTGCGATGGCTGACAGATTGTTTTCAAGCTCATTATAAAAACGGTTTTGCGCCTGTCCGGCCTGCAAATCGAGAAAGCCCAGGATGAGCGACCCGGCAAGCCCAAAGAGCGATGACGTAAAGGCGATCGACATACCGGCGATGGGGGCTGAAAGACCATTCTTCAGATCATCAAACATGACGGTAGCGTCGCTGCCGCCTCGCATGGACTTGATGACCGTGCCAATGGAGCCCACGGTTTCGAGCAAGCCCCAGAATGTGCCAAGCAGGCCCAGAAAGACCAGTAGGCCGGTCAGGTAGCGCGCGATTTCACGGGATTCGTCAAGGCGGGAGCCGATGGAATCAAGAATGGCCCGCAGCGTGATCGTGGAAATTACAGTGGATTGTCCAGCCCCCAGAAGCGTGGCCATGGGGGCCAGTAGCACGGGCGGCCTCGCCTTTGACGCATCACCTGTCCGCAATGCGTTGACCCAGCGGACCTCCCGGACCAGCCGCCAGACCTGAACGATGGCGAGGAATATTCCGATGGCCAGAACAGCCAATATCAGCGCGTTCAAACCTGGGTTGGCCTGAAAGGCGGTAAAAATCTGCTTGTAAAGGATGAGCGCTACGAAGCTCGCAAGGGCGAGAAACACGAGCATGCGCAAAAGAAAAATATACGGCGACGAGAGGCGGCCGGGATCAGTGTCTTGCGCCATGGGTTGTCCTCACTGGCGGCCCAGAGGCCTGAGAGAGATTCGCACCCTATATGTAGAAGAAGATTGCGGCGCTTTCCAATATCAGGGTCAGGCGTTGCCGGAGGCGGACCTGATCAGCGCCAGAACCTGGCGGTGTATGGCCTCATTGCCGGCGCAAATGGAGCCCTTTGCGAGCATGAAATCACCGTCATCGGCGTCGGTCACATAACCGCCGGCTTCTTTGACGAGCAGAATGCCAGCAGCCATGTCCCAAGGGCTGAGGTCACGTTCCCAATAGGCATCAAGCCGCCCCGAGGCGACCATAGCCAGATCGAGCGAGGCAGCGCCAAAGCGCCGGATATTGTGAACGCGCGCCATAACGGCAGTTAATTCCGCACGAAATTTGCTGTGACCTTGCGCCTTGCCGATATGCGGCACGCCGCAACCGACCAAAGCCTCGGCTATATCGCGGCGGCCGGAAACCCGCATGCGATGATTATTATACCAGGCCCCCTGGCCTTTTTCGGTAAGATACGTGTCGTCTGTCGCAGGATTGTAGATGACGCCAGCGACCAGCTGTCCTTCGCGCTCAAGCGCTATGGAAATGGCGAAGACGGGCAGGCCGTGCAGGAAATTGGTGGTGCCATCCAGAGGGTCTATAATCCAGCGATGGGACTTGTCGCTACCTTCGATCTCGCCGCCTTCTTCCATCAGGAAGCCGTAGCCCGGGCGCGCCTTGGCCAGTTCCTCGTAAAGGGTCTTTTCGGCTCGCTTGTCAGCCGCAGTGACGAAATCACCGGGACCCTTGATGGAAACCTGCAGGTTCTCCACTTCGCCAAAGTCACGCTTGAGGCCGCGCCCGGCCTTGATGGCGGCGGCTGTCATGACATTCATCAACGCGGAGCGGATCATTCAGGGTCAGTCTCGCTTTCGGGAGGTGCGGGTGACCGTTCCTTCGCCCGTTATCGGTATGGCGTCAAGTTTGGCGCGATTCGGCGAACTCAAATCACTAGCGTGAAATCGGCTGCTGTCAGGGTAAGGGATGGGGTCCCAGCCAAGGGCAGAATTGTCGCGATTTGTACGCTGCCGCCGCTTGCCGATCCGTTTGTATCGAAGAACAGGGCGCCGTTGCTGTAGTTGAACACAAAACGTGTCGTGATATCGCCGCCGTTTGCGGCCGTACCCGTGTTGTTGCTGACGAATTGTAGGCCGGTCACTTGCTGTCCAGCAATGAGGCCTGCACCGAACAGGGACGCCGAAATTTCGATTTGGTCGTCGGCTGACAGGAAGTCCCGCAGAATGTCACGATCAGCCGCCAGTTTCTGCAGAACGAAAACATCGTTACCGGCGCCGCCGTACAGGTTGTCGACGCCAGTGCCTCCAATCAGCCTGTCATTGCCAGCTTGCCCATAGAGATTGTCGATCCCGCCACCGCCGACAAGCACATCTGCACCGCCATTGCTGCCATAAATGCGGTTTGCGAGTTCATTGCCGGTGAGGACGCGCCCGGTTGATCCAGAATTGGCATAGAGGTATTCGATCTCGTCGCCAGCGCCGAGAACGTAATCTACATTTGCGTACACTTTATCGGCCACGCCTTCGCCAGCAATTTCGTTCGTCTCGTCGCTGGCGTTGTCAACATAGAAGGTATCGTCACCCAGCCCTCCGCTCATGATGTCGACGCCGCTGCGGCCATCCAGAAAATCGTTTCCAGCGCCGCCATTGAGCGTATCGTTGCCGCCAAGGGAGTTGCCGTAGATGCGGTTGTCGAGTTCGTTGCCTGTCAGCACAAGCCCTACCGCGCCAGCGTTGGCATAAAGGTATTCTATGGAGTCGCCCGCGCCCAGTGCATAATTGACGCTGGCATACACACTATCCGTACCTTCTCCGTTATTTTCGTTTGTTTGATCATTGATGTCGTCGACGTAAAACCTGTCGTCGCCGACGCCGCCATTCATATTATCAACGCCAGTGTTGCCATTGATGGAATCGTTGCCTGCGCCGCCATAAAGCGTATCGTTGCCGGATCTTCCATCGAGGATGTCATTGCCTGCGCCGCCGTCAATTATATCGGCTCCGATCATTGCGCCATAGATCCGGTTATCAAGCTCGTTTCCTGTGAGGGAGAGGCCCAGGACGCCTGCGTTGGCATAAAGGAATTCGATGGATTGCCCCGCGCCCAAGATGTAATTGGCAGATGAATAAACAGTATCTGTTCCATTGCCCGTTACTTCGAGGATCAGATCGTTGACAGAGTCGACATAATATTTGTCATCGCCTGCATCACCGCTCATCACGTCATCGCCCGTTCCGCCGTTCAACGTGTCGTTATTATCGCCGCCAATCAAAGTATCGTTACCTGCGCCACCGCTCAGCGAATCGGCGCCCGTTCCGCCGTTGAGCATATTAGCGTTCGCATCGCCTGTCAGAGTGTCATTGGCGGTGGAACCGATGATGTTTTCGACGCTGGAGAAAGTGTCGCCTGCGGCGTCGCCGCCACTAGCTGTATTAAGCGCAAGATTGACGGACACTGCGGCAGAACCAGCATAGCTGACTGTGTCGATACCATTTCCGCCGTTCAGACTGTCATTGCCGGCGCCGCCGAGGAGCGTGTCGTTGCCTTCTCCGCCTTTTAGCGTGTCGTTGCCTATGCCTCCGTTCAGAAAGTCATCGCCGCCGATCCCGTCCAGAATGTTATTTCCAGCGTCCCCTGTAATCGAATCGTTGCTGCCCGACCCGGTCACATTTTCAAAGCCTGAAATGATATCGCCGGTAGCTTCACCGCCATTAGCTGTATTGAGCGCAAGATTGACGGTCACTGCGCCGGAACCAACATAATTCAATGTATCGGCGCCATTGCCCCCAATCAATGTATCGGCGCCTGCGCCGCCGTTAATCGTGTCATCCCCATCGCCGCCGTCGAGAACGTTATTGCCTTGATCGCCGTTCAGAAGATCCCCGCTGCTTGAGCCAATTATGTTTTCAATTTCAACGAGCGTGTCACCCGCGCCATCGCCATTATAGGCGGACTGATTGGAGAGATCGACGATCACGCCCGTCGATCCGGCATAGGTTGCAGTGTCTATTCCGTCGCCGCCAATCAGGACGTCCGCGCCCGGGCCACCCCGCAAGAGATCGTTGCCGGCGCCGCCGTCGATATGATCATCGCCGGCTCCCCCATCAAGATCATCATCTCCCCCGCCTCCAAGAAGATGGTCGTTCCCAATGCCGCCGCGAATGGTATCGTTGTGCTCATCTCCGTCATTGCAATGGCAATGGGTGCCAGTATCCACCAAACCGGCGTTATCAATAATTGCGCCGGCGAGATCGCCCTGCGCGCCGATTTCCCGGAAAGAAATCCGGTCGATTCCTCCCGTTCCGGTGACAGTGAATATGTATCGTTCGCGCGTTGTGGATTGCGGTGTAATCTGTGCAAGAACTTCGTTGTTCCAAAGTACTTCGAAACTATTGGTGCCCGAGACTGCATTTTGCAGCGCGGTTTCAAAATGAAGCTCGTAAACAATCTGATTTTCAGTCTTGATATCCTGATAGATAACGTCAATGTTTGCTGTACTGTCGATATCCAGCACCTGTTCACCGGCTAGAGACAGCAGATCGATGGATGATCCGGTCGTGTTTGACCAGCCATAGAGCTCACCATTGGCAAAGGTGCCCTGCGCGTTGCCTGGCGGAATACGAAGAAGTTCAAAGCCCGTATTGATAGCCAATTCTGCAGCTGCGTCGTGATCGATAATTTCTCCGGCTGATGTAGGTTTCAAAACGACGGCGTCGACGAGCGCGCCATTGGTGTCGGAATCTGCGGGAACAGGACGGAACTCGAGGATATCGCGGCTGCCGGTTCCCGTGACCGTGTACCGCAAAGTGTTCCAGCTGCTGTTTACCGGCGTAATCGTCGCGACGATATTTCCGTTCCACAGTACCTGCGTTACTGAAGATGCAATTGAGCCAGGCTTTCCAGCCAGATCAAAGGCAAGATCATAGGTTCTTCCTGCTTCGGTCAGTACGCTTTGCCGCAAACCTCCCTGTGTGGCGTTGATTTCCCTATATGTTCTGCCGCCAGTTGCTACGATTCCAGAATATCCGGTTGCTCGAAGTTCGAATTGGCCTTTCGATGAGCTCCAGCCTGCAAGAAATGGCGTTGTCAAACTTCCGCTTGTCAGGCTGGCGATTTCGAAACTGCCGTTGATCAGCTTGTTGTCCTGCGCGCCATCAAAGCGCATTTGTTCACGTGCGAAGCCGGGGCCGGACCAGTCCAGATCAAGCAAAGCAGATCCGGAGTCATCGAAATATCGGACTTCGATAGTATGCTGGCCGCGCGTGAGAGTTACGTTCGCTGTCGACTGGGTCGCTGATGCGCTGCCCCCGCCGTTCATGATCTGGACACCGTCAATGAGGAGGCGTGAACCGTCGTCATTGGTGAGGTAGAATGAGTAGGTTCCCGCTAAAGCTGTTTCAAAATTCCCCCTGTATCGAACTGCAAAATCGTCCGATGGTCCGCCTGCATAGAATGCGCCGCTGCTCTGCTTGTTGATTTCGAGCGTTCGTTCAACATGCGCAGGGGCAGCGGTGAAGTCTATGGAATCCAGGGCGTGAATGTTTGCGCTGATCGTATAAAATTCAGCTGTCAGATCTCCGGTGCCATCAAAATAGGGCATTGTTGGTTCAACAGATATGATGGGTGCTATCGATGGTGCCCCTGCGTGGTTCCACGCAAACAGCATCCAATATCCTGCCGTTATGTCGTTGGCATTGGGAGGTAGCGTAACGTTCAGCGTATTGTTTGGCCCGATGGTGAATGTCAGATCCACCATCCGCGCATCCATATTGAATGCGTGAGTTGTCGCGCCGTTCTTGACGAATGTCAGACGTTCAATCGCAGAAGCATCGTCGACAGTCAGTGTGAAGGATTCGCCTGGAACAAGTTGTGCTGGTGCGGCCTGAATAACGGGACGCACGGCGAGAGCGCCA
Organism: Beijerinckiaceae bacterium; assembly: GCA_947474545.1. Lineage (GTDB taxonomy): Bacteria > Pseudomonadota > Alphaproteobacteria > Rhizobiales > Beijerinckiaceae > Terripilifer. The sequence continues at coordinate 9,001 of CANJJI010000064.1, forward strand.
GTGCTGTCATAAAGATAAGACGGACGGTAAACCTGCGCCGTCAGAAAATCGTGTTCAGACTCGCCCGAAGCGCCGCCACCCATGGAAATTATGCTGCCATCGGCCAGCAACAGAGCTGTCGAATGATAGAGGCGCGGATCGGATTCATCGGAGCTGTAGGCGATGGCGCCTGTTTGCGGTGACCAGATCGCTGCTGTCTTGTCTGAGCCTATCTCTTGGTTTCCGACGGACGTGCCCCCGGTGATGAGCACTTTTCCGTCGGCCATGACTGTCATGTTGGCCCAGTTACGATCCTGACTGAGCGATTGTGTTTGCGCAAATACCGGCGCTGTACCGGTTATATCCATGGTCCAAAGATCGCCATTCGTAGCCTGAATCAGGACGTGTCCAACCTGGTACATGATGGCAGGGGATTGCCAGTCCACGTCGAATGGCAGAGTTCCATAGAGCTTCAGGGAGCCGTCGCCTGCGGGGTCGAGCGAAAGCACCTGGAAGATGCCATCATTCCCATCACCTGTTGCGAAATAGAGAATTTCACCCGAGGAATTGAGCCATGTGCGTGGATACAGGACGTCATAGATGAGGTCCTGATCTGCCGCGCCGGGGAGAGCACGCCAGCCTTCGTTCGGGGTAAAGATTTCAGGAACCGCAATGCCGATGCCGTTGTAATCGCGGCCACCAAGGATCACGACTTGGCTTGATGGCAACGACACCATCGTCGGATACCAGCGCTGATAATTCATGTCGCCGACAAAAGATGGGTCAAGTGTGTTGGACGTGCTGTTGAATATATTGACGTCATTGACACCTTCGTTGATCACGCCGAGCGGGCGGGAATCGCCACCGGCAATGATGATCTCCGATGTCCCTGGAATGGTCAGCGCTGCAGAGCAGAATATGTCTGTAGGCGTGGTGTTGGGCAGGGTCGTGTGTTGCCCTGTGAGCGGATCAAATACATCGTAGATGAACTGTCCAGTCTGGTGCCCAACATGATCAGAGCCGAAGCTGAGTATTTTGCCTTCTCGCGTGACGATGGCGTGGATCGCAACAAGGGGCCAGGTCAATAGCTGGCCCCATGTACCTCCGGGCTGAACTGGCATGCGGCTACTCCGAACTGTTGACACATGGCGGTTCAAGTTCCGCCAAAACAATTGCGCCACGCGGATGCCGGGTTGAGGCCGCTCTCAATCCGGTTGTGGCGGTGATGAGAATAGCGTGTAAAATGCTGAAATAGAAAATTATTTTTTTGGAACAGGTTAACGATGCAGCTGGACGTGCAAATGCGCTGCTAGCCTGCCTTATTTTACTGAAAATTTGCGGACAGCTTCGTCCACGATTTCCCGCTGGCTGGCGGTGAGTTCATTCAGCTTGCCGTCGAGCCATTCATCCTTGAGCCCGTTGGCGCGGGCAAGGACATGCCATTTCATGGCTTCAACCAGATCCGCCTTCACGCCCCGCCCAGCGATATACATACGCGCCAGACGGTTCTGGGCAACCGGCGCATTGCGCCATGCTGCTCGAATGAGATAGGCGGCCGCTCCGGACTCGTCGGCGTCTGTACCCCGGCCGTTGAACAAGGAGATCGCATAATCGATCATCGCGGGAAGGTGATGTTCGTTGGCCGCTTTGCGAAGAAGGTCTGTGGCTTCCTTCTCGTCTTTCTCCACGCCTTGTCCATTGCGATACAGAAATGCGAGCGAATAAATGGAGTCGAGGTCGCCATTCTCCATGCCGCGCCGAAAATAAACGGCGGCCTTTTTATAATCCTGAATCTCACCTTCGATGGCAATGATGCCCAAGTTATAGAGCGATGCCCCATGGTTTTTGGCGGCGGCACGCTCGAAATATTCCTTCGCCTTGGCATAATCCTGCGGAACACCCGTACCCTCGATATAGGCTCTGGCCAGCGCAAAGGCTGCCTGTCTATCGCCGCGTTCGTCGGCGAGCCTATACCAGCGGATCGCCTGTGCGGAATCTTGTTTGACGGCGAGCCCGTCGCGATAGATTTCACCAAGCAAGGTCATGGCTGGACCGTTGGTGGGGTCTGCGGACGCGATCTTCAATGCTTCCTTTAAAGCGGAAACATAAAGGCCGCGCTGAAATGCGCCAAAAGCGAGGTCAGGCGGATCTTTGGTGACACGCCAGTCGGGTTCGCTGGAATTGACGGCGTCCGGTTTCGTGAAGGGCGGGACTGTGGCGTTGCGAGAGACGCCGGGGTTCAAAAACAGCGGTGCGGGCGCCGCCCTGGCGGGTGTCTGGGGGGAGGCAGCCACCGGTGGCTTTGTCGAAGCCGCCGGAGCGCCGATCGAGCCGCGCAATGGCGCAGCTGAGGGGGAAGCTTCCGGTTTTGAAGACGCAGCAGGAGGGGGCTCCGGCGGTGATTGTGCCGAGGTTTTAGGCTGAGATTCTGTCTGTATCTCGCTGGGCGCCGAATCGGCAGGCTCCACCGGCGCAGCCCGGTTTGTTGTCTTACCTGACGGTTTTAAGGGCGTAGTGTCCGCACCTCCTGCTGTAGGTGTCGTTGTAGGAGCGGGGGGCTGAGCCTGAGCTATCGCGATTTTCGGACCAACAATAACCGCAGACAGCCACAGTCCAACGGCCAATGAGGTTAGCGAATAGCTATGGCGGTTATGATTCATGCGCGGGCGCCATCGGGGACAGGGGCATTGCGAATGGCGAGCATGACGTCTGCGATGGCTGCCGCAGGACCGCGCGGGTCATTCCAGACGGCGTCGCGCAGAGCGATAAAATCAGCGCCAGCCGTCGTCAGCGGCGCAACCTCCAAAATTGCTGGGGCATAGGCGACACAGGGTACGTTGAAGATTTCTGCCCACCAGGCCGTACGCTCCTCGATCTGCTCAAACGGCTGGACATAGCCATCGGGTGCAGGTTCGCCAAACATGACATAATCGATATCGTATTCGCCTGCCGACATTGCGTCATGACGGCTTCGCAATCCGGCCGCGCCGACGATGAGGCCGGGCTTGAACTTTTTCACGGCGTCGCTGACCAAATTTTCTATATCGCCAGCGCGCCCGGACACATGCACACCGTCAACGCCCGGCAGTTTGGCAAGGCCAGCGTTGCAAACCAGGAGCGCCGTTTCGTAACGCGCACAGAGCGGCCGGCACACGGCGACAATTCGCTCAGCGTCCTTCGCCGGCAGCGACCCGGTATCAGCCAGCAGACACGCCACATCGCCTGCTTCCATCGCTGCTTTCAGCAGTCCAGGCAGGGCGTCAGGATCCGGCTGGGCCGGCAGAATGAGATAAAGGCGAGGCGAATCTTCGGGCATGTTGGTTCCGGAGTCTGTGCCAGCTTTCTAAAATCATAATGAATGGGGCGAAAGCGGGGCTGGCGCGTGAAATGGAAAGGGCGGCCCGGAGAAGAGCCGCCCATCGGGTCTTAGCTTATAATGGTTCAGGCTGCCCGGGCGGCCTTTTCCTGCTCTGCTGCCCAGGCGCCAGTCGTGGCCAGACCGTTCATACGGGCTCGATGCGAGAACGCGGCCTGCGCCGAGGGAACATTTTCGGTCTTGCCGGACCAGGCCTTTTGCGGTGCAGCCTGCAGAGCGCGGCCATAGCTGAACGTGACATTCCACGGCAGTGCGCCGAGGCGGTTGATCGCATCAAGATTGGCCGTGGCTTCCACATCGCCCTGGCCGCCAGAAAGGAATGCGATGCCGGGGACGGCGACTGGTACTGTCTGTTTGAAAAGGCGAACCGTTTCTGAGGCGACCTGTTCGGGCGACGCTTGTTTCGGGCATTTCTTGCCGGGAACAACCATGTTGGGCTTGAGGACAGTACCTTCGAGAAAGACGCGTGCTTCATAGAGTTCGGCGTAGACGATCTTCAATACTTGCTCGGTGACCTCATAGCAGCGGGCGAGATCATGGCCGCCATCCATCAGCACTTCGGGCTCTACGATAGGAACGATGTTGGCGTGTTGACAGAGCACAGCATAGCGGGCCAGTGCATGAGCATTGGCGCGGATACAGGCATAGGTGGGAATGCCGTCTGCAATGTCGATCACTGCGCGCCACTTCGCAAAACGCGCGCCGAGCTTGTAGTATTCGTCGAGCCGCGCGGCGAGGCCATCGAGGCCTTCGGTATAGACTTCGCCCGGATAATTTGGCAGCGGCTTCACACCCGCATCCACCTTGATGCCGGGGATAGAACCTGCCTGTTCGATCAGCTTGACCAGCGGCGTACCGTCCTTGGCGTTCTGACGGATCGTTTCGTCATAAAGAATGACGCCGGAAATGTTGTTCTTCATGGCATCAGAAGTGCGAAACATCATTTCGCGATAGTCGCGGCGGCTGTCGGCGGTGGGTTCCACGCCTATTGCATCAAAGCGCCGCTTGATTGTGCCTGAACTCTCGTCGGCAGCCAGCAGGCCACGGTTCTTGGCCACCATGGCCTGGGCGATTTTTGCGAGTTGGTCCTTGTTCATCTGTGGCTCCGGATGGTTTGAATTTGCGGATACGCGGTTTCTTCGTCCTGAATGGGACGGTAATTCCATTTCAGCTGGGCTTTTTGATACGTAATGCCTCAACGCCCGGCAGCTCCTTGCCCTCCAGCCATTCGAGGAAGGCGCCGCCTGCCGTCGAAATGTAACTGAAGTCCGATCCAACGCCAGCCTGATTCAGAGCCGAAACGGTATCGCCGCCTCCTGCTACCGTCAGCAGGGAGCCCGATTTTGTCAATTCGGCAGCGGCCCGGGCAATGGTGTTGGTGCCTTCATTAAAGGGTTCAAGTTCGAAAGCGCCGAAAGGGCCGTTCCAGACGAGCGTCTTGAAAGATTGCAACTGATAGGCCACCTTAGCCGCTGATCTCGGTCCGATATCCAGGATCATTTCCATATCGCTGACGCTGCTGATGCTGACCACGCGATGAGGCGCGCGCGCCTTGAATTCGGTGGCGATGACAACATCCGTCGGCAGGATAATTTCGCAATTTGCGGATCTGGCTGCATCCTGAATCGCACGCGCCGTCGAGAACATGTCTTTTTCGATCAGCGACTTGCCGGTCTTGATGCCACGCGCGGCGAAAAATGTATTGGCCATCGCACCGCCGATGATGAGGTAGTCAACCTTCTTGGTGAGGTTGCCCAGCAGGTCGAGCTTCGAGGAGATTTTAGCGCCTCCGACGATTGCCGCGAGTGGTCGTTGTGGATTGTCGAGCGCTTTGGCGAGTGCGCCGAGCTCTGCCTGCATGCTGCGCCCGGCATAGGCGGGCAGGACGTGCGCGAGACCTTCAGTGCTTGCATGCGCGCGATGTGCGACCGAAAAACCGTCGTTTACATAGATATCGCCGAGTTTGGCCAGCTCGGCTACAAAATCCGGATCGTTCTTTTCCTCGCCCTTATGAAAACGCGTATTCTCGAGCAAAAGGATTTCGCCGTCTTTCAATGCGGCGACAGCCTTTTGCGCAGCTTCACCGATACAATCTTCGGCGAATGCGACGGGCATATCCAGATGCTCGCTTACCGATTGAGCGAGTGGACGCAGTGAATTTTCTGCATCGCGTCCTTTGGGGCGGCCGAAATGCGACAGCAGAACGAGGCGGCCGCCGCGCCGGGCAATCTCATGCATTGTCGGCAGAATGCGCTCGAGTCGTGTCGCATCTGTCACGCGGCCGTTCTCAACGGGCAGGTTGAGATCGACGCGCAACAAAACGCGTTTGCCGGAAACGTCTGCATCGTCAAGAGTTCTGAAGACGGCCATTCTTCCTGCCAGAATTCAAGGGTGGGTCAGATCTAGAGTTGTTTTCCCATCGCCACAGCGACATCGATCATACGATTGGAAAAACCCCATTCATTATCGTACCAACTCAGCACGCGTACAAAATCTCCGTCTACGACCTTTGTTTCCATGGTGTGGAAGATCGACGAGTGGGGATCGTGGTTGAAGTCAACGGAGACATTGGGCTCGTCAGTATAGCCCAGAACACCCTTCAGCTCCTGATCCGCCGCCCGGCGGACCGCGGTGTTGATTTCGTCTTTGGTGGTTTTGCGCGAGGCTGTGAATGTCAGATCCACAACTGACACGTTCGGCGTCGGCACACGTATGGCGCTGCCATCGAGTTTGCCATCAAGTTCAGGCATGACGAGGCCAATTGCCCGTGCCGCACCGGTTTTCGTGGGGATCATCGACAGGGCCGCAGCGCGGGCGCGGTAAAGATCTTTGTGGGTAGCATCGAGTGTCAACTGGTCGCCGGTGTAGGAATGAATGGTTGTCATGAAACCGCGTTCGATGCCGACAGTGTCATTCATGACCTTGGCTACCGGTGCAAGGCAATTGGTCGTGCAGGACGCAGCGGAAACAACGAGATGGTCCTTTGTCAGGCGGGCGTGGTTCACCCCGTAAACGACTGTCAGGTCGGCCTGATCACATGGTGATGACACCAATACGCGCTTGGCGCCAGCTGCAAGATGGGCTGCTGCCTTTTCCTTTGAAGTGAATTTGCCGGTGCATTCCAGCACCACGTCAATGCCCATTTCGCGATGAGGCAATTGGGCGGGATCGCGAATGGCGGTGAACTGGATCGGGCCGAAGCCGACATCCATCGTGTCGCCTTCAATCTTCAGTGGGCCGCGATAACGTCCGTGTACCGAATCGTATTTGAAGAGATGCGACATCGTCTGCGCATTGGACGTGCCATTGATCGCGACGACATTGATGTCGCGGCGCCCATATTCCACGATCGCCCTGAGCACCAGGCGTCCAATTCGCCCAAAGCCGTTGATCTGGACATTGACCGTCATCGTTCTCTCCAAATATCGCGCGATTCCGCGCTCCTTAATATCTATCCGTTGTGACGTGATTTGGCTGCCGCCGCCACAGCCTGAGGTGTAATACCAAAGTGTTCGTAAAGTTTCTGGTAAGGGGCGCTGGCGCCAAATCCCTGCATGCCCACGAACAGGCCATCTGACCCGATGATCTGATCCCAGCCCTGGCGGATGGCAGCCTCCACGGCGATTTTGACCGGTGCATCGCCAATCACAGCCTTGCGCTCTTTTTCGTCGAGGGCGAGAAAAATATCCATGCAGGGCACGGATACGACGCGGGCTGCAATGTTTTGTTCGGCCAACAGTTTTTGTGCATCCATGGCGATGGATACTTCCGATCCCGTGGCAAATATCGAGACTTCGGCCTTACCCTTGGCAGGGGAAAGCTCGTAGGCGCCCTTCGCGCACAGGTTTTCTTTCGTAAATTCTTTACGCAGCGGGGGAAGATTTTGACGGGTCAAGGCCAGCACCGAGGGCGTCGATTTTGCCGCCAGCGCCAGCGCCCAGCATTCGAGTGTTTCGGTCTGATCCGCCGGACGGAACATCCAGAGATTGGGGATCGCGCGCAGCGCCGCCAGATGCTCGACTGGCTGATGTGTGGGACCATCTTCGCCAAGGCCAATAGAATCGTGCGTCATCACCTCGATATGACGCAGGCCCATCAATGCAGCCAGCCGTAAGGCCGGGCGGCAATAGTCTGTAAACACGAGGAATGTCGCGCCCGATGGGATGTACCCGCCATGCAGCGCCATGCCGTTGATAGCGGCGGCCATGCCATGTTCGCGGATGCCCCAATGCACAAATCGCCCGGCATAATTGCCCGGTGAGATGGCAGGGGTTGCTGCCACTTTGGTATTGTTGGAGCCGGTGAGGTCGGCGCTGCCGGTGATCAGTTCGCGAACATGGGGCGCGAGAGCCGCTATCACGGACTCGGAGGCTTTGCGCGTCGCCACACTAGCGGGCTTCTCGGCGATGTCTTTCTTGTAAGCCAGTACGATATCGTCGAAATTTGCAGGCAAATCGCCCCAGAGGCGGCGTTCGAATTCTGAGCGTTTCGCTTCTTCCATCGCCGCCAGTTTCTTTCGCCAGGCGGCATGGGCAGGAGATCCACGCGACCCGGCGGCGCGCCATGCGGTCAGTATATCGTCCGGAATGACAAAGGGTTCGTGATTCCAGCCAAGATTCTTGCGAGCGCCTGCGATCTCCTCCGCGCCAAGCGGCTCGCCGTGAGATTTTGACGTGCCTGCGCGGGTTGGCGCGCCATAGCCGATGGTGGTTTTGCAGGCGATCAGCACAGGCCGATCCGATTTCTGCGCCACTTCGACAGCCGCAGCGATGGCGCTCTGGTCGTGGCCATCGATACGGCTCGCCGCCCAGCCAGCGGATTCAAAACGTTTGAGCTGATCGACGGAATCGGCCACCGACAATGGACCATCGATGGAAATACCGTTGTCGTCCCACAGGACGATGAGCCGGTTCAGTTTCAGATGGCCGGCTATCGCGATGGCTTCCTGGGAAATCCCTTCCATGAGGTCGCCATCGGAGGCGAGTACATAGGTGTGATGGTCAACGACTTCGGGAAATTCCACATTGAGCATGCGTTCGGCCAGCGCCATGCCGACTGCCGTGGAAATGCCTTGTCCCAACGGTCCGGTGGTCATCTCGACGCCAGCGGTGTGGAAAACCTCGGGATGGCCGGGAGTCAGCGAGCCGAACTGGCGAAAATTTTTTAACTGGTCGATCGTCATGCTCTTCTCGCCGGTGAGATAGAGCAGGGCATACAGCAACATGGATCCGTGGCCTGCCGAAAGCACGAAACGGTCGCGATCAGGCCAGCGCATGTCAGCGACGTCGTATTTCAGTACTTTAGTGAACAGGGCCGTTGCGATATCTGCAGCGCCCATTGGCAGGCCAGGATGGCCGGACTTGGCTTTTTCGACGGCATCCATTGCAAGCGCACGAATGGCATTGGCCATGGATTGAGCTGAAACTGTCATTTTACGCGGATCCGGCTGGTTTGCGGGAAGAATGCCAATTCCCGCGAAAAATTTGTACGGCCGGAATTGGGGTCCGGCACAGCGGCGAAGTCGAGCTTCTGATAGCACCCCGCCGCCGCCTGTCAACGCGCCATAAAGTAGAAAAATGGCGTATTTCCCCTATAAATGCAGCGCCGGGCGTTGCTATGCCTGCGCTTCGCCTCATTTCAACCGATATCGCAAGTACACGGTGCAAATGCTTGGGTGAAAAGCTCTACTGCTGAAACCCCAAGATTGACGCGAATCAGGTTGCTGAGCCACATAGTCCCCTTGGGTTCAGAGAACATGACGATACCGCCACGGCTTAACGACGCGCTCAAGCGCCTGACGTCTGCGCTGGATCAGCTCGACGCAGCGCAGTCACGTCGCGCGCAGGCCGACGAGAATCGCGGCAATCTCGATGAGGAGCTCGCGGTCATGCAGGATGACCGCTCACGCCTCGCTGTAGAGCTGGACGCCGCCCTTACGCGGGCGCGTTCGCTTTCGCTTGCCAACGAGGAAGCGCACGAGAAACTCTCCAAAATTGCCGGATCGCTGCGCCATCTGCTGCCTGAACCACCGGCTGGTGCGGGCGGCGGGGAGACCTCGTAATGGCGCATGTTACCGTCAACATAGCCGGCCGCACGTTTCGCATGGCCTGTGGCGATGGCGAGGAAGCGCATCTGGAGGCCTTGTCGCGTCTGGTGGACGCCAAAATCGCAGAATTGCGAATTGCTTTCGGCGAAATCGGCGATCAGCGCCTTACCGTGATGGCGGCTATTTCAGTGGCTGACGAACTGGCTGAAACAAAGCGCGCTCTCGCAAAACTCGAAGCGGAGGTTGCGGTGCTACGGTCCGCGCGGACGGAGGCGGCCGAGGCCGCAGCGCTTGTGACCGATGCCGTTGCTGGCGCGCTGGACGAGGCGGCGGTCAGGATCGAGCGAATTGCCAAGGAAATGCGGGCCTGAACGTTGCGTCTCTCCCGGCTTAATTTCACCTTTTCGGGGTTTTCCGAAGGAAATCTTCAAGCTCTGCCTTCCAGAATCTTGCTGCGCCGGTTGTGCCATGGCCGCGTGTCTCTGCACTGGCGGGAATGAGCAGGAGCTTGCCGCCTTTCACCCGTTTGATTTCGCTTTCCATGATGCCAGTTTCAGGCGGGTTGCGTTCATCGTCGGCTGCATTGATGGCCAGCAATGCTGCGCTGATTTGCTCAAGGCCCGGCGAAGGATTGTAGTCCCGCGAGGCTTCCCACTGATAGAGATAGTCGTTCGCATCCGCGTTGAACGGCGCAGCGAGGCGGTCGTCGAGGAATTTGTCGGCTGCTTCGCGCGTCGGGGCCAGCGATTGATAGGCCAGCGTACCGCCACTGGTGGCGATGCCAAAGAATACTGCGGCCATTTTCATGGCTGCCGGTTGTACTGTGTATTCGCCGTTGTTGTAGCCGGGATCCTTGCGGATGGAATCAATGATCAGGCGCCGCATCATCCAGTTGCGGCTCGACATCTGCGTGGATTGGGACGCCATTGGCACGAGCGCGTCCATGAATTCCGGGTGTTTGACGCCCCAAATCCATGTGTGCATGCCGCCCATGGAATTACCCATGACCAGGCGCAGACGTTTGAGACCAAGGCCTTCGGTCACGAGCCGGTATTGTGCCAGCACCATGTCGTCATAATTGTAGCGGGGAAACCTCGCCCGCAAGCCATCTGAAGGCTTGGCTGACTGCCCCGCGCCCAGTGCGTCCGGCAGTATGATATAGTATTTTTTCGTATCCAGTAGCTGGCCATCGCCGAACAGCTCACCAGCAAATGCAGGATTCAGAAAATTTCCGCTGGCGCCTGCAGTACCGTGCAAAATCAGCACAGGCTCGCTCGTGGGTTCTCCCAATGTCTTGTAGGCTAAACGAACTTCGGGAAGGACTTGCCCAGTGTGAAACTGAAAATTGCGAGCGGTCCAGACCCCGTTTTGGGGTGCTGGATAGTCGGCAGGGGCCGCCGGGGTTACGCTGCTGAACATGATCGCGCCTATCGCTGCCGCCAGGTTTCCAGATTTTTTGTCCATGACGCCTCGGTTTCCGGGTGCCCAAGAAGTGTCTGCAAAACTGATTTTAATGCGGGAATCGATCTTGGCAAATGTTTGCGCCAGGGGCCATAATTGGGTTGATCACTCAAACGGGTTGCAAACCTCATCCCGTGATGCTTTTAAGCTGCGGTGAGGGCCACTACAGTTAGATGTCGCCAGCTTTCATGATCTTCTGGATCTTTGACGTCATAAACAACATCAGGTGCTGGTTATGGATTCCATGTCGTGGTTGCGGGGCGAGCCAGCCAATCTCGAACTCGTTTCGCAGAGTGATCGCCACGGCAAGCCACTCAACACGGTCGTCGACAAAACGACGGGTCTTGTTCGCAATGATCCTATTCCTTCGGACGAAGAACTCGAGCGTTTTTATCAAGACGCTTATCGCGTCGAATACAAGGGCGCGGCGTTGCCGAGAAAACGCCAGGCCTTGCGCAATTTCCGGCGCGCAGCCGAATTTATCCGGACCAATCGGGATATCGTCCTCAAGGCTCAACGCATTCTGGATATAGGGGCAGGGTCAGGCGAGTTTCTCTTTATGGTGAAAGAGACGGGGCGGGATGGGCGCGGCATAGAGCCAAATCGTGATTATTCGCAATTCTGCCGCGATGCCTACGGACTGAATGTACAGACGGCGCATCTAAAGGCGGATTTATTCGAAAAGGGGCAATATGATTTTGTGCGCCTCAATCATGTGATGGAGCATCTCAACAATCCCGTGGGCTATCTGGAAATGATCGCCGAATGGCTGACGCCCGATGGTGTGCTGTATGTTGAAGTGCCCAATATTGAGTCCTATTGCGCCCTGAAATCCAAAGGGCGAATGTTCCACTACGGGCATATCTATAATTTTAACCCCTGGACACTTCGGGCGGTCGCCGGGCTCGCCGGGCTCGTGGAAGTGCCGGCGACTATCGCGCGCTCGTCGGGGACAACAGGCGTGTTCCTGATGCGTGGCGAGAGGCTCTTGCCGGAGGCTGCAATTAATCCGGGAAATGGCGAGCATGTCGCCGAATTGATCCGGACGCATGAGATACAGGGGCCGAGCGGCGACTACCGGGCGAAACTTTTCGCCAAAATCAATGCCCGTCTGGACGAATTCTTTTCGACGCTTGGCGCGAATTCTTTCAGCGATATCGGCAAACGGGTAGCCAGGACAATCAGCGCGTGACGGAGCAGGGCTGGATTGACGCGTTGATTCCGGTTTTAATTCGGCCACTTTTTGCTCTATATCTAAGGCTCCGTCAGAGCCAAAGCAGCTGTTCATGCAAAAGCGCGATCTGTTAGGTTACCTTGCCCTTGCCTTCATGGCGGTGGCAGGCTTTGCCGCACTTTATTATTTTCTGCTTGCTCCGCATACGTTCCGCATAGCCTTGCCGCCGGCTGACAGCGAGCCGGCGCAATTGTTCAATGCAATGTCCGCCGCGCTCAAACGCGACCGCTCGCAAATCAGGCTGGCCCCGGTGTTTTACGACTCCAACGATTCCATCGTGAAGGCGATGGAGGCCGGGAGGGTCGATCTGGCAGTCGCGCGAACCGACCGTCCGCTTCCCAGATCGAGCCTTGGCGTAGCGCAGGTGCACGAATTCGTCACGCTTGTATTGTTGCGGCCTACCGTTCAGATCGAAACATTCGCTGCGCTGAAAGGGCACAGAATTGGTGAACTTACCCGCGGAAATGCGGGCACAGGGGTGTTTTCCGAACTTACGGCTTTCAGCGACCTCAAGCGTGAGGATCTCGATATTGTTGTTATCAAGTCTCCCTCCGCAATTGCTGCGTCAGTTAGCGAACACAATCTTGATGCGCTCCTGATTGTAACACCGCGGGGGAGTAGTGTGATCGGCGAAGCCGTGAGAGCTCTGACCATTGCATTTGGCGCGCCGCCCCTGCTTCTTTCGCTCAAGGAAACCAAAGGTATTGCAGCGCGTATAGCTGCGCTGGAAGAAGGCGAGATTGCAATCGGTGAATTGTCAGCCAATCCGCCTTTGCCGGCTGTTGCCTCGCCAACATTGACATTTCCCGCGTTGCTTGTGGCGCGCCGCCAGATATCCAGCAGTTCCATTCAGGATCTGACCAAGCAGATATTCGATGTACGGAATTCCATTTCGGCTCTTTATCCTGCTGCTTCCAGGCTTACGTCTCTTGATACGGAACGCGGGGGAAGTTTTGCCGTTCATCCCGGCGCGGCGATTTATTACGATGCATCCGAAACTTCATTGCTCGAGCGCTACAGCGATATGCTTTGGTTGCTTCTGTTCGGGTTCAGCACGATTGTATCGGCGATTGTGTGGTTCTTGCGTAGATTATTCCCGCGACAGCGTGAATTGTTACGCGCGGAACACGCAGAGCTCATTGAGTTGCTGCAACATGTGCGGACAACAAAACTTGTGGCGGATCTGGACCGCGCGGAAAAGCGTATAGATGAAATCGTGGCCGGTATTTCCAGATTGTCATTCGGCGGGATGATCGATGAAGAGCAACAACCAGCATTCGAACTTATCATCAGCCGCATAGAGAAGGTCATAGACGACAGGCGCCGGAACATCGAAGATTTAGAGGGCCAGGCACGTGTCAATCAAGTGAAATAGCAGGGGGATAGATTGGAGGCACTTTTCAAGATTATTCCCGCGGCTATAGGCATTTACTTATTCTTTCGCATTTGGGGCCGTGCCCGGGCCGCGAAAATTCAACAGCCGGCAGCATTGGTGGAGTCTGCAGAAGCTGCTGTTGGGACCGCACCTGTGGAGGCTACTGGTTCTTCGTTAGCTGAAAAATTGCGCGATCTTTCAGGTCGTATAGAGCCCTTTGCGCAGGATGCTGCTCATCCTGGCGAAGTTGCCGGGCACAAGGATTTCAAGATTGCGCGAGACGTATTTGCTTCGCCGGATACTCCTCTTGATATAGTTCTGAACTACGCGACCGGCGCCAGCTTCTCACTCTCCTATCCCGCACTTGCAGCACTTGCGCTGCGATCCGACAAGCAGCAAGCCTGTGAAAGGATCTTCGCTCACTTCGAACACCTCCCACCATGGGGGATGTATTTCGCACTGCTTTATTTTGATGCGCTTGAAACGAGGCCGCCGCTTGGCGGACTCATACTTCGCTGGGCAGGTGAGTATTGGGCCGGCAATAGCTGGATTACTACGATTTTTCGCGACGCTTTTGGGCGGCGCTCTCAACTGGGGGAGGTGCAGACCTTTGGCGAAGACGCCACGCCGCCCAATCCTGAACGCGCCGAGGCTGTGCGCAGTTTTCTAATCGCCGCTGATCATCCGTCCGCACGTCTGCTTTTAAATGAACTGGATGAATTGCAGCGCCATTATATTGATTACGCGTTTCTGAATTCTTTCGGACGGTTATGGGATCACACATCGCTCGCAAGCCTTATCATCGCGCCAGATGATTGGAAGGCGGCGCTCAATGAAGCACCTCAGCTTGTCAAACGCAAGCCGGCTAGGTCTTTGATTGTTGTCGGCGAAGCGCTGACCGGCAAGACGACTTTATTGCGATTGCTTGCTCACCGGTTGATTGGTGATGGCTGGCAGGTCTTTGAAGCTGGTGGCGCAGAGCTTATGGCCGGGCAGCAATGGTTCGGCCAGCTGGAAGAACGGATCCGGCGGGTTGCGGGCGAAGTGACCGTCGAAAAAAAGCTTGTCTGGTATATTCCTGATCTGTTGCAGATCGCCAGAAGCGGAATGCATTCGGGGCAAAGCGCGAGCATCCTGGAACAGATCATGCCAGCGATGACGAGCGGCCAGATTGTTGTATGGACCGAAGCCAGCCCGGCAGCGTTGACACGCTTGCTACAGATGCAGCCGGGTCTGCGCAATCGGCTGGAACTGGCGCGCCTAGCAGCCTGTCGGACTGGATTCAAAGACTTGGACCCGCTGCGCGTTTTTGCTGGTTCGGGCGCGTTGCAAGCGCCTGTCGGCTCCCGGAGGGCCTGGCGGGGGCCGCGTTTGGCGCCTGCCATGTCCGCATCGACCTGAATT
>CANJJI010000065.1 GCA_947474545.1 Beijerinckiaceae bacterium
ACCGCAGGCGACTGCTCGAGCCTATCGGCAACATCCCGCCTGCAGAAGCCGAAGCAAATTACTACGCAGCGACTGCTGCCATGGACAATCTATCCATAGCCGCATAATTTAAACCAAAAAGCCTCCGGCAATCCCGGGGCGGTTCAGTTTGTCGAAGCGTTGCGGCAGCTGCCACAACTTAAGTGGGTTGACGCTGGAGGCGGACGTGCGAAACGCCCGGCATCCATGATCGGGGTGCAACGGTTAGACTTCGAGTGATGGGGGAAGTTGCGCATTTGGGCTCGCTTGACTGCGAACCGCCGATTGCGAAGGCGACTAGAAATCGCTATAAATGTTGTGTTCCATGACAACATTCAGCGCCCGGGCCGTCCTTTCACAAGGGGGGCTCGGGTTTCTACTCGGTTGCAGCTGGAGAATTGATGGTGTGCATGGAAACCTCCATGCCGCCCAACAAAGGCTGGAAATTGCACCGCATTTATGCTAGGTGTTCGTGTGTCAAACTGAACCCCCATGCCTGCGATGCGCCGTCCCAGCTCTGGGGCGGCGTTTTACTTTGAGAAAGTTGGCTTAGTGGAGGACAGGGGACGCATCAGCGTCATTGTCGGCTCGGTTGCAAGCCTCTGTCTGACCGCTTCCAAGTCGAACCGCCTGTGGCCCGAGGGCAGGGCGATGCAGGGAATGTTTCCTTCTCTCGCCAGCCGGTTGACGGTTGATTTTGTGAGGCCCAGATTCTTCGCCAGTTTGGAGCTTCTGATCATGATCAGCCCTCCTGACAGGAGAGCAGGCGTTCCGCTTCGCCCGCGGGCACAAGGCGGCGGCGGCCGATACAAACCGTACGAATTTTGCCCTGTCTGACCAGCACATAGAATGTTGATCTGCAGAAGCCCATCGCGCGACAGAAATCGTCAACGCGGTAAGCGCGGACGGGTGGATTGTATTGAAGCCGTTCTTTTGGGGTATATTCTTTCCCGGTACTCATTGGCGAACCTCGCGCACAACCATGATCTCGCCGAAGCGAGTGATGATGTGCTGCCGGATGACGCCACCGGGGAGTTGTGCAGCCACTCGAGTCTTCGCCGCTGAGGCCTGATCCACTCCGAGGGACCACGAATCGAGTTAACGTAGTTTAGCATAGTCGAGTGCTGATATCCAGTGCTGACCGATTGATCAAAGCGGTTTTTGTGAATAGAAAACTGAAAATTCCTAAGAACTTGACCGCACGAAGCGCACAACATTCGTGGTCAAGACCCCTTCGCAGTGATCCGCCCATGCTGTCATCAATGCGCGGCGCTTTTCGAGAGCATCGCCACGGCGATATGCTTGTTCGGCTTTATCGCCAACGACGTGGGCGAGTGCTGCTTCGGCAACATCGCGCTCGAAATGGGTTTCATCACCAGCCCAGTCCCTGAACGAAGATCTGAAGCCATGCGCCGTCACTTTTTCATTCATGCGCGACAGGACTTTTTGGCACGCGATGTGGCTGAGAGGCTTTCCGGGCCGTTGTCCGAAAAATACATAGTTGCTGGTCCGAATTGCGTTCAGCTTTTGTAGGATTTCGAGAGTGCGATCGCAAAGAGGAACACGATGCACGCGGCCTCCCTTCATGCGCCGGGCGGGGATCACCCAGAGGCGCTTATCGAGATCGAACTCTGTCCATTCTGCATTCAAAACTTCGTTGGTTCGCGTAGCGGTCAAAATTACGGATTCCAGCGCCAAGGACGAAATTGTTTCCTGTGTCCGCAAACGCGCAATGAAAGAAGGGACATCTGCATATGCCATCGCTGCGTGGTGGCTGCGCTCGATCTTCGGACGCTTCGGCAGCAGGCTCTCCAGATGTCCTCTCCACGCTGCAGGATTGTCTCCCTGACGGAGCCCCTTGGCCCGGGCCGCGTTCAGTATTAGCTCAATACGGTTGCGGACCCGATTGGCCGTTTCCGGCTTGCTAGACCATATAGGCGTAAGCACCGCTAGCACCCTAGCCGTGTCGACTTCCTCGACGGGGACCGACCGAAGCAGCTGCGCATAGTTTGTCAAGGAGGAGCGCCATTGATTTTCGCTCTTTCCGTTTCGCCATGAGGATGAGCGGGCCCGGATATATTCTTCCGTCATTTCGCCAAAGGTCATCCGCGCTGCATCGGCAGCCTTTGCGTTGCGTCTTGCCTCCACTGGATTAATGCCGTTGCGCACGGCTCTGCGGAGCGCCTCTGCCTTTTCCCGAGCCTCCGCTAGTGTTGTGCTGCTGCCTCCCGCGCCGGTCTCGCTGACGCACCCGTCGAACGTGAAACGGAAGACCCATTTGCGGGTGCCTGAGGGGCTCACAATCAAGTAGAGGCCTGCGCCGTCGCCGTACCGACCCGCCTTCTTCGTTGCTGCCTCTCTTGCTGTCAGTTTACCGGCCATCGCAGGCTCCAAGGTCTTACAATTGGTCTTACAATTTGTTCTGGATATTAGCGCACACTGGTGCACATGGGTAGTCATAATATGCTGAAATATCGCTAAAATATTGATCGTTTTACGTCGATCCTGCCCGATCTGGTCTTATGATGGGCGGTCCGCAACTCCGACCATTCTCTTTATTCCTGAAGATTGCAGCGCCCCGAGTTTCGGGCGGCGCGCATCATTTTGCGCGCCGGAAAGGATACATGAATTGTTCAGTATAGCCCTTTGGCACTTCCTCAGGTACGCCATAGCCCGTGGGCCATGCGGATGCTGGTAAATGGTAGGTGCCAAACAGCCGGTCATAAACCGGGAAATGGATGGCGAAATTCACGTCGATGGCTTCCTTGTCGATGCCGTGATGCCAATGGTGGAAACGCGGGGTCACCAGCCAGGGGCCGATAGAGTTCAGGTTCCAGCCGAGATTGCCGTGGATGAACGAAGAATAGATATAGACGATCAGCAGATAGGCCTGAATGGCTTCCAGCGAATAGCCAAGTGTCATGCCGGGAATTGCCGTCATCGAACGGAGCACGACAATCTCGACAAAGTGCATGCGGCCGCCCGCCAGCCAATCCATGCTTTTGGCGCTGTGATGGACGGCGTGAAACTTCCACAAAAAGGGAACACGGTGAAAGACACGGTGCACCCAATACTGGACGAAATCTGTCAGCAGCATGATTTCAACGATCTGCAACACGATCGGTTGTGAGCCGATGGCTTGCCGAATGTGATCCATGGTTGTGACGGCGGTGATGATTTTTGAGGGAGCGAGTGTGAGAAACGCTAGCACCTGGACGAAGAGCGAGCTGACCAGAAAATAAAACAGGTCTTCCCGCCATTCCTGACGGAACAATGTCTGTTCCTTGATTCGTGGTGCAAGGCGCTCGATGGGAATGAACAGAAAGCCAGTAAAGAGCAGGTTCAACACGAAGAAATCCAGCCCGAAATAGGCTGGTGTGGCGATGCCGACGGTGTCGGAGGATTGAGGACCGCCGATCAGCGCCGCAAATACGGCAATGCTCAATGCGGTAAATCCCAACAGCTTGCTGTCACGCAGTATGATGCTGATGAATGCAAAGAGATACGCCAAAATCAGGATCAGATGCAGCACTGGCCGGAACCAGGATGTGCTGCCGATCACGCGCAATTCCGGTGTTGTCAGCATGGCAGGCCAATGCAGGACGGTGACGGCCACAAGACTTACCAGGGCCGCCAACAAGGCCCCGGTGCCTGATAGCCAGCCACTGCCGAAGCGGCGGTTGGTTCTGGGTGTTTCAAGTTCTGCGACGAGTGCTTTCAGGATTTGCATGTCTGGCCCGCGCGATTGATCGAATCAAAATTGTACTAACGAGAGGCCATTCAAGTAGATCATAGGCATTAAAATTAACGAAAGAGGCCGGGCAAATGCACGGCCTGATTTTCATCTTGCGTGACTAAGACACCTTATTTCTTAGCGTCTTCCTTGATCTCGTCTTTCATTTTACGCATTACCGGCAGCCAGACGTCGGCCTCAGCCTTCTGGTATGCGCCGAGGGCTTCAGGCGTCTGCATATCTGCAGGTGGCATGTCGAGGCCCATGTCGATAATTTTCTTGCGCAGGCCAGCGTCATTAATGGCCTTGACCGTGGCGTCGTTGAGTTTGGCGATGATGGGTTTCGGTGTGCCTTTGGGCGCCCACATGGCGTTCCAGACGCCGACATAGAAGCCGGGCAGGCCGACTTCATCGACGGTGGGGATTTCCGGGGCTGCTTCCATCCGGGTCTTGGCCGTGACAGCATAGGCCCGGATCTGATTGTTGCGGACGAGTGGCAAGAAGCTGCCTGTCGCCGTGCACATCACGTCAAACTGCCCGGCCACCATGTCCTGCATCGCGGGGGCGCCGCCCCGGTAAGGAATGAACGACCATTTCAATCCAAGCCGTTCCTGCATGCGCAGTCCGCATAAATGTTGAATCGTTCCAGCGCCGACCGTCCCCTGAAAAACCTTCTGGTGGTTCTGCTTCAGCCATTCAATTAGTTCTGGCAGGGTCTTTGCTGGCACGTCGTTCTTGGAGACGATCAGGAACGGATAAGAAGGCAGCAGTGCGATCGGTTCAAAATCATTAAGAACGTCGTAGTTGAGTTGCAGTGAGACCGAATTGGTCACATTCGTTTCGAGATTGCCGACAACGAAAGTATATCCGTCAGGCGCAGATCGCGCGACCCTTCCGACACCGACGCTTCCCGCTGCGCCGCCGGCGTTTTCGACAATCACCGTCTGGCCCAGGACTGATTGCATGCGTTCGGCAAGGAGGCGGGACATGCCATCGGTCACGCCGCCAGCGGGGTAGGGCACAATCATGGTGATTGGCCTTGACGGAAAATCCTGAGCGATGGCTGCGCTTGCCGATATTGCCAAAGCCGCCAACGCGCCTATCAGCTTCTTCATCGTTTCCTCCCTGCTTCGCCGTGCGGGCTTTTGCGAAACCCTATGGCCCATTGTGTCGTAATCTGCGCGATCGTGCATCAGCAAAATTGCGGTGATGGCCCGGCGCTCGTCACGTTTTCAGATCAGCGGACCTTCGCCCGCGATTGTGGTTCTTTGCAAGAGCCGCCGTTCGCCATCGAGTTCATAGGGCATGGCCCGGTGGAGTGTGCAGCGATTGTCCCACATCACGAGATCGCCTTTGCGCCATTTGTGCCGGTAACAGAATTGAGGCTGGGTCGCGAATTTTGTGAGCCCGGCGATCAGCGCATCGCCTTCCTCACGCGGCATTCCATCAACATGCGAGACATGGAGGCCCATCAGAAGGGCCTTGCGGCCATCGGGCAGGCGGGACACAAGCGGTTGCGGCACGGGCGGATTCTTGCTGCGGATGGCTTCGTTGCGTGGTGGCAGACCAAACCGGCGGCGCGTCGCTTCGAAGTCATGAATGACCACAACTTTTTCAAGTTCCTGCTGGCGCGCCTCTGGCAGAGCGGCAAAAGCCATTGCTGTATTGGCAAAAGCAGTATCGCCGCCGCGTTTGGGTATTTCAATGCCATAAAGCAGCGAAGCCTTGCTCATTACACGTTTGAACGAGGAATCCGTGTGCCAGTCACTGGTGCCAAGCGTGAACGACTTGTGCCCGAGATCATCGACCGGTTTGAGTTCGTTGGTGTCCTGATCGATATTCGTGACTCGCAGGATGGTTGGATATCCCCGGGCCTGATCCTTGGGATCAACGAATACTTCGAGCGGCCCGAACTTTTCGCTGAAGGCGACGTGTTGTTCCTCGTTGAAATGCTGGCCGCGCAGAATCACCACTGCATGTTCGCGAAAGGCGTTATTCCAGATATCAAATGCCGCTGCGGTCAGCGGTTGGGACAGGTCGAGCCCGGTAATTTCAGCCCCAAAACCCTGATCCAGAGGGCGCACTTCGATGGCAGGCACGTTTTCTCTCCCGGCATTCGATCTTGTATCCTAGCATAACCGCAAATTCTGCCAGCGTCATGCGATATGGGTGCTGCGGTCCGCCGCGCTTCCGCAGGCCCGCTAAAAAAGGTAGGATTCGCATGTCTTGGGATTTGAGGATGAATTCATGCACGTTGCTATGGTGGGATCGGGTTATGTCGGGCTGGTATCAGGCGCCTGTTTTGCCGATTTCGGCCATGTGGTGACGTGTATAGATAAGGATCAGGCCCGCATTGACCAATTACAGGCGGGCCGGATGCCGATTTTCGAGCCTGGGCTGGATGCGCTTGTCGCCGCGAACGTCAAGGCGGGCCGCCTGTTTTTCTCGATGGATTTTACCGCTCACGTGGCTGCAGCGGACGTGGTGTTCATCGCGGTAGGAACACCTTCCCGGCGCGGCGACGGACATGCCGATCTGACTTATGTCTATCAGGCTGCGCGCGAAATTGCGCTTGCTATTGAAGGTTTCACGATCGTTGCTACAAAATCGACAGTCCCCGTGGGTACCGGTGACGAAATCGAGCGCATTATCCGTGAAGCGCGGCCGGATGCTGATTTCGTGGTGGTTTCAAACCCCGAGTTTCTACGCGAAGGGGCAGCGATCAGCGATTTCAAACGTCCCGACCGGATTGTTGTGGGCACTGACGATGCCCGGGCTCGCGAAGTTATCAGTGATCTCTATCGCCCGCTCAATCTGAATCAGCCGCCGCTGATTTTCATGAGCCGGCGTGGTTCAGAGCTCACCAAATATGCCGCCAATGCGTTTCTTGCGACCAAGATTACTTTCATCAACGAGATCGCCGATCTGTGCGACAAAGTTGGCGCCAACGTTCAGGATGTGGCGCGCGGCATTGGTCTGGACAACCGCATTGGTTCGAAATTCCTGCATGCGGGGCCTGGCTATGGCGGCTCGTGTTTTCCGAAGGATACGATGGCGTTGATCCAGACGGGGCAGGAGTTTGGCGCGCCGCTGCGTATTGTGGAGACGGTGGCCGCCTCCAATGACCGCCGCAAGAAAACCATGGCGGACAGGGTTCTTTCGGCCTGTGGCGGCAGCGTTACAGGAAAGACGATCGCGATCCTTGGTTTGGCTTTCAAGCCGAATACTGACGATATGCGCGACGCTCCTTCGCTTGATCTGGTGCGTGGACTTGCTGCACTTGGCGCGCACATTCGCGCCTATGATCCAGAAAGCATGGAACAGGCGCGTATGCTTATGCCGTCCATCACCTATTGCGAAGATCCCTATACCTGTATGCAATCGGCAGATGCGCTGGTTATTGTGACCGAATGGGATGCTTTTCGCGCGCTGGATATTGGCCGCATCAAGACTTCTCTTAAGGAGCCGGTGGTCGTTGATCTTCGCAACATCTATCGCAGTGAAGATATGCGCCGGCGCGGGTTTCGTTATACGAGTATAGGACGGCCGTGAAAGCGCCTTTCCCATTGAAAGTATCATCATGATTGAACGTCACGCTTCCCCCTTCTGGAATTTCTCGCTTCGGTTCTACAGGATCGAAGGCGTCGCGCCGGCCTGCCTGACCTTGCAGGATCGCCACGGTATCGACGTCAACGTCATGCTGTTCGGCCTATGGCTGGCGCAACAGGGCAGGGCGCTTGAGCGCACCGACATGCACACTATTATGGATGCTGCTGAAAGCTGGCGGGCTCAGGTTGTTGTCCCCTTGCGGTCCGTGCGGCGCATCTTGCGCGAGCCCGCTGATGCTGCGGGTAAAGGGGCTGCCGCGCTCGACCGGGACGGAGCCTTGGCGCTACGGGAAAAAATCAAGGCGGCGGAGCTTGAGGCTGAACGCCTGCAGCAGGAGGCCTTGTTTGCCCTAAAGCCTTTGGCGGATTGGGGCGTTGCATCAGAGCCCGTCGCAGCGGCGGCACAAAATCTCGCCCTTTACGCGCGCAGCCTTCGGGCGGACTTCGATCCGGCAGCCTGCCGGGCGATGCTGGATGGGTTCGCCAAAGTCGGCGCAGCCACGCCAGCTTGACGAAAGGCCGCCGCCGGTCCACTTGGCTCGGAGATGGCAAGAGCATGAGGTTGTCGTGCGGCTTGCGGATCAACATTCGGGGGGAGTTCAAGCGTGAGCGATAAATCGCGCAAGCGGCTGGTTGTCGGGATCAGCGGGGCTTCGGGTATCATCTATGGCATCCGCCTGCTGGAAGTTCTGAAGCAGGCCGATGTCGAATCCCATCTGATCGTCAGCAAGGCGGCGGAAATGACGCTGGCCTATGAAAGCGACATCAAGCCGAAGGATCTGCGCGATCTTGCAGATGTTTATCACCCTATGGCTGATATCGGCGCGTCGATTTCTTCGGGCTCATTTCACACGCTTGGCATGGTGATCGCACCCTGTTCGGTGCGTACGATGAGCGAAATTGCCACGGGCGTGACAGGCTCGCTGATGAGCCGGGCGGCAGATGTGGTGCTTAAAGAGCGCCGCCGCCTTGTGCTGGCGATCCGGGAAACACCTCTCCATTCAGGCCATCTGCGTACAATGTTACAGCTTTCAGATATGGGGGCCGTCATCGCGCCCGTGGTGCCGGCTTTTTACAACCGGCCGCAATCGCTTGATGACATCGTCAACCACACAGTGGGCCGTCTCCTCGATCTGTTTGACCTAGATGCCGGGATCGTCAAGCGCTGGAAAGAGGACGGGCAAAACAAGGCGCGTCCGCGCGAAGAAGGCAGCGGCGATTGAGCGCCGGACTTGTGGAAATCCGGGATGGCAAGGCGCGGGCGCTCCTTTCAGCCCAGGGCGCGGAGCTGTTATCCTGGCAGATCGGGGATGCCGAATTGATGTGGACGCCGGATCCGGCGTTTTGGGATCGGGTCAGCCCGCTCCTTTTTCCTGTCGTCGGCTGGTGCAAGGATGGCGCCATCAGGGTAGGTGGCCAGAGCTATCTGATGGGTGTGCATGGGTTTGCGGCCCAATCTGATTTTGAGATTGCCGGGAGTAGCGCTGCGCAGGTGAAATTCGTGCTACGTGACAACGAAAGCACCCGCGTGCACTTCCCCTATGCGTTTGAATTTTCGGTGACGTACCGGCTCATCCAGGATTCACTTCAGATTTCTTTGAATGTGCGAAATAAAAGCGCCGGCTCCATGCCATACGCTTGTGGTCTACATCCGGGATTTCGGTGGCCGTTTGCCGGGGCAGCACGGGATCAATATAGCATTGAATTTGCAGAAGCCGAGCAGCCGGAGGTCCCGGTCATCGCGCCCGGCGGCCTGTTTTCCCAGGCGATGCGGCCCATCGCGATTGAGGGCCGCCGCCTGGCTCTTTCCGAAGAGACATTCGCGATGGAAGCGCTTTGTTTTCTCAACGCGCGCAGCCGCTCGCTTGCGTTCATAGCGCCCTCAGGCTCCTCCATTCGTGCGAATTTCACTGGCTTTCCGCATTTGGCGCTGTGGTCACGGCCTGGTGCGCCCTTTCTATGTCTGGAAGCCTGGACGGGATATGGCGATCCGGTTGGGTTTTCAGGGGAGCTAGGCGAGAAGCCTTCCATGCGCCATCTGACCGAAGATCAGGAAGGTTTTCACGAGGCCATATTTCGCTTTTGTGCAGCGTAAGGGTTAAGCACACAGCAGAATTTCTCGCGCCTGATCCACCAAGTTTTTCCGGGTGTTTTGACAAGTGGACGAATTCGCGGCAGCGGCGCATGGCAAGGTAGCTTGCAGCAGGCTGGGATTTTTGCGAAACCAATTCGCGCAATTTTGAAAACAGTCAGAAGGCGCTGACTTCAGGGGAAAATACATGTCGTCAGGCAGCGAAGCGTTTCTCAGGCCCTCAGGTCACGGAGCGCTTTTGATCGATGGCAAGGCCGTGTCGGCGCATGTGATTGCCGAAGCTGCCCAAGGGGCAGCTGCGCTGGCCCTGAAGGGCGTCAAGCCCGGACTTGCCGTCGTGTTGGTTGGCGAGGATCCAGCAAGTCAGGTCTACGTACGGGCGAAGGGGAAAGCGGCCGAGCAATGCGGCTTCCATTCGGTGCAGCACACGTTGCTGGCAACGACGTCAGAGAGCGATCTGATCGCGCTTGTAGAACAGCTAAACGCGGACCCTGCTATACACGGTATTCTTGTCCAGTTGCCACTTCCTGCGCACATCGACAGCACTCGAGTACTGGAAACCATTTCTCCCTCCAAGGATGTCGATGGGTTTCACCCTGTCAACGCGGGCCTGCTGGCTATCGGTAATCTGGAACGGGCGCTCGTTCCCTGTACGCCTGCCGGGTCGATGATCCTGTTGCGCGAAGCAGCAAAATCCCTGGGGGTTTCCCTGGCTGGTCAGAACGCGGTGGTGGTGGGCCGGTCTAATATCGTTGGCAAGCCGATGGCTCAGCTTTTGCTGGCGGAAAATTGCACGGTCACGATTGCGCACTCGCGGACCCGTGATCTGGCCGGAGTCGTGGCAGGCGCGGATATTCTTGTTGCCGCTGTCGGGCGGCCGGAAATGGTGCGCGGGGCATGGGTCAAGGCGGGAGCCATCGTGATTGATGTTGGCATCAACAGGGTGCCCGGTGAAGGGTTGAATGCACAGGGACAACCGAAAACACGGCTTGTGGGCGATGTGGAATATGCCGCCGCTGCGGCGCGCGCTGGGGCCATTACGCCTGTACCCGGCGGAGTCGGCCCCATGACGATCGCCATGTTGATGATGAATACACTCACCGCCGCCCAGCGGTCTGTGCGTTAACGCGCAGGCTTCGCTTGCCGAATGAATATGTTATGCTTGTCCACACTTTAGGGACGAGTCGACTTTAGCAGTAGGAAACCGTCAATGCAGCTTACGCGCATTCCGTTCTTCAAGGACTCAACGGATGTCGATCTTTCGAAGTTCGATCGCCGCTGCACTTGGAAGAAATTCGAGGAAAATGAGGTTGTCGTCGACTTCGAAGACGAGACAGCCGATGTCTATTTCATCGTCACCGGCGAAGTGCGCATCCTCATCCGCACGCCTGCAGGCAAGGAAGTTATCCTGGCGGAAATGAAGGCCGGGCAATTCTTTGGAGAGCTGTCGGCGATCGACAATGTGCCCCGTTCTGCAAATGTCACTGCGCTTACGCGCGCAGAACTCTGCATCATGCCGCCTGCGGTGTTTCTGGATATCATTTACGCTTCCAAGTCTGCCTGCGAAAAAGTGCTGCGGTTGCTGACGGCGCGCGTACGCGACGGTAATTCGCGTTTGACCGAACATTCAGTCTACGATCTCAAACACAGGCTGTATTCGGAATTGCTGCGCCTGTCATCGCCGCGCCCGGGACACGAAAATCAGCGCACAGTCAGCCCGCCGCCGTTCCATCATGTTCTGGCGGCCCGCATTGGCTGCCGCCGCGAACAGGTGACGCGTGAACTGTCTTCACTGACGGGCGATGGCATTATTGAAAAAACGCGCGGCGCGTTGGTCATTTGCAAGCCAAAGGTGCTTGAGCAAAGACTCTCGGAAGCCATGCGCAACGACGGCTGACGGGCACGGCAGGGATGCCCGCCCCGCTCGTTCAGCTTGCTGGCGTTTCCAAACATTATGGCGATGTGCGCGCCGTCGACAGTGTCACGCTGGAACTGGAGCCGGGCGAATTCTTCGCGCTGCTAGGACCGTCGGGCTGTGGCAAGACCAGCCTGATGCGGCTTGTGGCAGGCTTTGAAACCCCGGACGCCGGCCGCATTCTCTTGGACGGTCAGGACATGCAGGGCGTGCCGCCTTACCGGCGGCCTGTCAATATGATGTTCCAGTCCTATGCGTTGTTCCCGCATATGAGCGTCGAACGCAATATCGCATTTGGCTTGGCGCAGCAGGGTATGTCAAAGGGCGATATTGCAACGCGCGTGGCGGAGATGTTGCGTCTTGTAAAGCTGGAGGGCTATGGGGCGCGGCGTCCCGAACAATTGTCGGGTGGGCAGAAGCAGCGCGTTGCGCTCGCACGGGCATTGGCGCCGCGCCCCAAATTACTGCTGCTGGACGAACCGCTGGCTGCGCTCGACCGGAAATTGCGTGAAGAGACGCAATTCGAACTGATGCAGGTTCAGCGTGATCTGGGCATAACTTTCATGCTCGTGACCCATGATCAGGATGAAGCCATGGGAATGGCGCAGCGCATCGCGCTCATGCGGGCGGGACAAATTGAACAGATCGGTGACGCGCGCGCGATCTACGAACGTCCGCGAACTCTCTTTGCCGCTGAGTTTATCGGCGAGATCAACCTGTTCGAAGGCGAAGCCGTGCAAATCGACGGCGCCAGGTTCGCGATCGTTCAAGGTGGTCGCCGCATCGCGCTTGCGGAGGATGATAGTCCTGTAACGGGTTCTGTACTAATTGCCGTTCGGCCGGAGCGGATGGTGATGTCACATCTTCACGCAGGGTCTGCTGCTGAGTTTGAAGGCACGATAACCGAGATGGCCTGGCTCGGAGATCTCACGATCTGGCGTGTCCGACTCGACGATGGGCGATTGCTGCGCGTTTCCCGCAGTAATGCAGATGTTGCCAATGCGGTGTTCACAAGGGGCGATCGGGTATTTGTGGGTTTCGACGCTCATTCGGTGCGGGTGCTGCCGAAATGAGCGCAGTCATGCAAAACAATGCTGCCGCGGGTGCAGGATTGCCGGCCCGTTTGGGCAGACGGCTCGTACTGATTGTTCCCTATGTATGGCTCATTCTTTTTTTTGCATTGCCTTTTCTCATTGTTGTCAAAATCTCGCTCTCGGTTCAGCGCGATGGCCGTCCTCCGTATGAGCCTGTGTTTGAACTGGGAGATGGTCTTGTTGCTTTATGGGGCGGGCTGCAGAAATTTTCCACCGAAAGTTATGCTGCCATATTCGCGGATCGCATTTATGCAGACGCTTATCTCTCATCACTTTGGATCGCAGCACTGGCTACACTCTGCACGTTAGCAATCGGTTATCCGCTCGCTCTTGCCATAGCGCGCGCGCCACGCCGCTGGCGGCCTTTGCTGATCGTGCTTGCAGTTGCGCCGTTCTGGACAAGCTTTCTTATTCGCATTTATGCTTGGATCGTGATCCTGAAGGACGAAGGCCTTCTCAATCATGCTCTCATATCTGCAGGGCTGATTGCAGAGCCTTTGCATATCTATGCGACGCAATGGGCTGTTCTTATCGGGATCGTTTATTCCTACCTGCCGTTCATGATCCTTCCGCTCTACAATGCCCTCGAAAAGCAGGATGAAGCGTTGGTGGAAGCAGCCCTTGATCTTGGCGCCACGCCGTTTGCTGCTTTCAGGCAGATCACGTGGCCCCTGTCAGTGCGCGGCGTTATTGCGGGTTGCCTCCTGGTGTTCATTCCTGCCGTTGGCGAATATGTGATCCCTGATCTCCTGGGCTCATCTGATGTTCTGATGATTGGACGAACCTTGTGGGATGAATTTTCCACAGCGCGTAACTGGCCTGGCGCGGCAGCGGTTGCGACGGTGTTGCTGGTTGTCCTTCTCGCGCCCATCACCGCCTATCAGCGTTCGCAATTGCAAAGAAAAGGGGCGGGCCGATGAAGCCGGGTCTTTCCGCTGGAATGCTGGCGGTCCTGCTGGCGGGCTTTGCGTTTCTTTATGTCCCGATAGGTCTGCTTGTTCTCTACAGTTTCAATTCATCCCGGCTTGTGACTGTGTGGGGCGGATTTTCGACCCGCTGGTATGTTGAATTGTTCGGTAACGAGCAATTGCTAATTTCAACACTGACGAGTCTCGAGATCGCGCTCGTTTCCGCTTCACTTTCAGTCTTGCTTGGAACCTGTGCGGCTTATTCTCTTGCGCGGACGGGCGCGTTTGCCGGCCGTACAGTGTTTTCCGCGCTGGTCTATGCGCCGCTGGTGATGCCCGAGGTTATAACGGGTCTGGCCCTGTTGTTGCTCTTCGTGGCGCTTGGGATAGAACGCGGCTTCTGGACCGTCGTCCTGGCGCATTCAACAGTCGGCATGTGTTTTGCGACCGTGGTTATATATGCGCGTCTCGCCGAATTCGACGTGGCTTTGGAAGAAGCAGCGATGGACCTGGGCGCAACGCCCGCCGAAGCTTTCAGGCTGGTGACCCTGCCAATCTGCGCGCCGGCGATAGCGGCAGCCTTCCTGCTCGCCTTTACGCTTTCGCTTGATGATTTCGTGCTGGCGAGTTTTACGTCAGGGCCGGGCTCGACGACTTTGCCAATGCGAATTTACAGCCAGGTCCGTCTTGGCGTCAGTCCGCAGATCAATGCGATCTCGACGTTGATGATTTCTGCGGTTGCAATGCTTCTGCTGGCTGCGCATCTCCTGACAGGCCGAAGCGCGCAAAAATGACGCTCTTCAGTCTCTAGGCGTGATGTTTGGCTCATTGCCGCCCGGGGGGCGAATATTGCGCTGGAGCGGGGCTGCCGCTTGCGAATGGTTGATCAGTCCGTCGGCATCCGGTTGCAGAATGGGCTGGCTCCAGGGTCCGGCAAGTTCGAGACGCAGATTTGCCGGCGTCTGGGCTGCTTGTGGAGTTTCCTCTGCTTCAGGCATGGCGGGAATGGCTGGCGAGGGGTTGCGCTTGGCGCTTATGGCAATGTCCAGCGTTCGGGCGATCAGCGAAATGGTTCCTGAATATTCGACGCTCAGTTCATTCGCCTCTGTTCCCGCCTTGGTCAATCTTACCACGCCACCTTCGATGGATGCAGAAAAGTCAGAACGGTTAAATGCTGTGCGTCCATTCCGCAGGCCGGCCGACACTGAGAGCGGTTGTACCTGAGCTTGCCGGGCTGCCCGGTCAAGATCAAGTCCATTGATTATCCCCGCTCCGATAGCCGCGCGCGCCGTGCCTTGCGAATTCTGGAAGAAGTCCAAAATCGAACGTCCCTGAGTGCGTATTTCAACTTCGCCGTTCGCTGTTCCGCTCAGGCGTTGGCTGCCGGTCGCGTCGCGCAGGAAGGCGGCTGTATCAACGCCATCAAATTGCAGGAGTACGCGCAACTGGGCCAGTGGTGTGGCTGTATTCAAGCTCATGCGCGCCTTGACAACGCCGCCGTAAGATTTGCCCGATGAGAGGGACAGTTCGAGACGGCCGTCCTTTACCAGCGATGACATGGCGACATCGGCTAGCGAAACATGTTGTACGCGTAAATCGCCTGTCGATAGCCGGATATCCATGTTTATCCGGGACAGATTTGAAATTTGTAATGCTTCGTAGCTCCAACCGGTTTCAACGAGCGGATCTGGTATCGTGCGACTGAATGCGTCGAGATTCAGCTTTGCAGCTGCGAGCGTTCCTGTGACGTTGGCTTTGCCATTTTCGTCCTGAATAGTGATTGTGCCGTTGAAGTCATTCTGGTCCAGGTTCAATTGCAACTCCGACAACCAGACACTGGAGGCCTGGATGCGCGTTTGAGCGGTGATGTGGACAGCCTGGACCGGAAGAAAAGATGTATCATCATGGCTTATTGCTTTGTGAAGTCCGTCGAGATTTTCCGTGCTGGCTTTAAGGCGTCCCGCAATTTGCCATCTGGGAGAGGCGGCAATGTCTGCATCTAGATTGATATTGGCCAAGGGGGATCTCAGGTTCAAAGTGAAAGGCGATGCTTTTGCACTTGCGAGTTCGCCCGGCTTTGCCAGCAATAACGACAGGTCAATTTTCTCCCCACCCCAATGACCTTGCCCGCTCATGGCGGCGGGCGAGGCGGAGTCCTGCCAGTCAAGGACTGCGTCTATTCCAGTTATTTCAACGATACCGCCTGGAAATGAAGGGCCGCGCAGACTTGCCTTGCCATTCCTGATCGAGATTGTGCCGAAGGGGCTGATAGCCGCCAAAACCTTGGCTTCAGCAGAAGGCGGGCTTTGTTCGATTGTTCTGGCCTTGTCTGGATAAAGGGATATTTCCGGGTCGATCATCGATATCGTGTATGTTTCAAATCGGCCGCCAAGAAGCGGGAGTAGCCGCAATTTGCTGCTGATCCGCGCGGCTGAGATTTCAATACCGCCTGCGCCGGTAATGGAGACGTCGCTGAAATGTAATTCGGGCGATGGCAGGAATGAAATTGTAACGGGGCCCTTCACGACGGTCTTCAGACCGGTGAGACGAGCCAGAGGATGTTCGATGAGCTGGCTCTGCAGGTTTTCTGTCATGGGCCACGGTATGAACATAACGGAAACGAGCGCAACCGCTCCAAGTGCAGAAATCCATCTCGTCAAAGGCCGCATGCGAATTTGATCCGATATGGACGGTCAATCCTCGAGTCCACACCTGTGGCGCATATTGGATTGTCCAGTGATTTGGCGGCAGAATACCTGATCGTTCCTGCGCAGGGAACGGGCATTGTGAATTCTACTGATTGCAAGCAATTGGCGCCACAGTTCAGATGAGGTGGAAAAGACCAAGATTTGCGAAGATTTTGCGGGTGGGACCAAACGTTTTTCTGGCGTGAGGTGCAGTCCAATCCTTTGCGCAATTGCAAAATGCGTAGGTCAGCCCGCCGCACAGGCAAAGCCGTCTGTGCGATCAATGCGTCCGGCCAAGCCGTTCGCTCTGGCTAATAAATGCTCGGGCCACCCGGCGCTTGCGCCGTCGCCATATTCTGGTTTGAAACCGGAGCTGCGCTGGCTGAATGATCGCGCTTGACCGGGAAAGGCCCCAGTGACGGGATTGGCGAGGCCGTCGTGCGTGGCGTCTGCAGGGGTTGTTCACGCAGGCTGGCGTTCGCGCGAATTGATGCGCGTTCGATTGTTTGCAGTTTGAGCCTTTCACTATGGCCAAGCGAACTGGCATTCAGGTTTGCGAAATCACGGGCCTTATAGGGCCACTGACGGGCCCCTCTGAACACCTGGAATCCCTGCCGTGTCATGATGGCATCGCCAGCGCGGAGAGTGAAATCCCGATAGACCGAAACCAATGAGGCCTGAGTCTCGTCATTACGGCGGCATGAGCAGGTGTTGTCATGCTTTGTTGTATGCCGGAGGGCAACAGGCAGCGAAGAATAGCTGCGGCCCTCACGCGCCGAATAGGCTTTGCTGATGTCATCGGTGCCAGCAGGCAGAACGAAGAGGCGCGTGGGCGCGCCGGGACATGTGGCGCTGCAAACCGCTTCATGAGCAGCGACGCCTCCGGAGCCTGGCGCATTGCCGACCGGGAAGTGATAGCCATCACACAATCTTACGCAGACTGAACGCGTGCCGCTGCTGGAGCTGTGATTGTCTATTTAACCTAACTCGCCATCCTTCTTGCCAGCCTTTTCAGGCTTGCCGGATTGTTTGATCCTGGCGAGCTTGTCGCGCTTATCCTTTTTCGCCTTGTGGCTCTTTGCGTTCCGGTCAAGCGATGGCTGATCCAGCGCAGAAGGAATTGTGGCTCGCAATGGCCGGTTGTTGAAGATGGATGGCACAGACGGCGCGGGCGCATAAAACCGGGGAGCTCCGCTACTGCTTGCGCCGCCTGATCTGCTTCTGTCATTGCGGAAAAAGGCAGCGGCGCCTTCGTCGCCGAACGCAAGCACGGATTTGATGTCGGTTGCGAATGTGAACGTGGTTGTGACCACAGTTCCCAGCGCACATAGAAACGCCAGCATAATCCGGCGATTTCGAGCGCTTTGATTTTGAGGCGCTAGGGTCTGCTGACGATCAACGTTGACGCTAATAGACGCGCGTTGGGGGGAAGCCGAATACATGACGCGGACTCTCTGAAATGATACTATTATTTTTTGGCCTCATGTTTATTCAAGCACGATTGCGATCTCCAATCAAGCATTGTCAATTGCCCTAACCAACGGCAACACGCGCACAACGCTTGATGCAAATCATGGCTGTGTGAACGCTGCGAATATAAATAATTGAAATGTCGGATTAATGACGCCGCCTGTATGCGGGCGTTGATCATGTTCATAGCATTAAAAAATGCGGACTTTGATTGATATCCGGGGCGTGCTGCATTCGGCGGTAAGGCGTTGAAAAACTTGGTGTGGTTTTTCACAAAAGACAGGAGTTCGATCGATGGCGGAAATCCGTTTACCTTCAGGTGTGCACTTGCGCAGGGTGAGGCTGGAGGAGGCAAGGGACAAGGGTAAGCCGGAACCTCTAGCCGGAAATGGTTATGAGTTCATCGCGCCTCTCGATGCGACGGGGCATATCGATCTTGAAGTATGGAAGAATATGCGGGCCCTATGTTTCGTACACAGGCTTGAGGGCGGAATCATTGCTGATCGCGGCTTGCTGGTACACAAGGCGGGCGGGCAGGGCGGAGCGACCTGGGCCTTTGACTACGAACCTGGTGCAGGCGATGAGGAAGCCGGTTATCGCTTTAACGCGCACCCCTTCGTACCTGGCGAATATGTTTCCGTGCGCGACGAAGACGGTGAGATGCACACGTACCGCGTAGCCTCGGTCACCGCTGCGTGAACTGGACCGGGCACCTTTTGACATCACTGATCAGACCGCAGCTCACTCCGCAGCCAGTGGCACTGGAACCGGCACAGGCACTGCCTCATTTGGAGGAGCCTCCGGCGCACTGATGCGGCTTCCGCCGGAAAGGTAGGAGTCGATGATATCGAGATAATAATAAACTACCGGCGTGATGAACAACGTCAGCAATTGAGACAGGCAAAGCCCGCCGACGACGGCCACGCCGAGAGGCTGGCGTAATTCAGCGCCTGCGCCAGCTCCAATCACAATGGGAATTGCGCCGAGAATAGCCGCCAGGGTCGTCATCAAGATAGGACGGAAACGCACCAGCGCTGCTTCGCGAATGGCAGTCAGTGCGTCCAGACCCATTTCGCGGCGCCGCTCGATCGCAAAATCGACCATCATGATAGCGTTCTTCTTGACGATACCTATCAGCATGAGAATGCCGATGATGGCGATCACGGAAAGATCCATCTTGTAGTAAGTGAGCGCCAGCAGCGCGCCGAGGCCTGCAGACGGCAAGCCTGAAAGAATAGTGATCGGATGAATGAAGCTTTCATAGAGCACACCGAGCACGATGTAGATCACCAGAATAGCAGCGATGATGAGTGGCGCCTGACCCTTTAATGCATCCTGGAACAGCGCGGCCGATCCCGAGAAGTTTGTGGTGATTGACGCCGGCAGATTGACTTCTTTTTCCGCTCTCTGAATAGCCGTCACAGCATCGCCGATCGAAATGCCCGGCGGGATATTGAAGGAGATCGTTACGGCTGGCTGCTGCGACTGACGGTTGATGGTGAGCGGGCCGACAGAACGGGTGATGGTGGCCACCTGATCGAGCGGCACCAGCGGAGCATTCGAAAA
Source organism: Beijerinckiaceae bacterium (assembly GCA_947474545.1). Taxonomy (GTDB): domain Bacteria; phylum Pseudomonadota; class Alphaproteobacteria; order Rhizobiales; family Beijerinckiaceae; genus Terripilifer. Next base: position 19,092 of record CANJJI010000065.1, read on the forward strand.
TGCTGCCGGGGCAGTTCCCGCTGCGGCCGCGCCGGCGGCTGCAGTTGCGCCGGCAGTCGCGTTTCCGCCTGTGCCGGTTTGCGGCCGGACGTAAAGGCGTCCCAGCGCTGCTGGGTCGTTCTGGAATTTTTCGTTGGCTTCCAGAATCACTGCGTAATCGGCTGCCTGAGTGAAAATCGTCGAAATTTGGCGGCTGCCAAAATGATTGTAGAGGGTTTGCCGGATCAAATCAGAAGTGATGCCGAGGGATGCCGCCTTCTCGCGGTCGATATTGACCGAGAGTTCGGGATTGGAAATTTCGAGATCGCTGTTGACATCCAGCAGCACTGGCAGTTGGCGCAGCCTGTCAGTCAGGCGCGCTGAACTTTCATACAATGCAGTCAGGTCGCTCGACTGCAGAGTATATTGGTATTCGGCGCGCGACTGGCGGCCGCCGTTCAGATTGAGGTTCTGCACAGGGCGGAAGAGAATGGAAATACCGGGCACGCTTGCCGCCGAGCGGCGCAACCTGCCGAGAATAGGACCCATTTCGCCGCGCTCTTCTTTCGGTTTAAGTGCGATGAAAACGTTTCCGGTGTTGCGTCCACCGCCAACGCCGATGGCCGAGTTTATATAGTCGATGGCTGGATCTTTGCTGATGACTTCAATCAGTTTGCGATTGAACTCTGCCTGCACTTCGAACGAGGTTTCCGGAGCCACGCGGGTCGAGCCGACAACAAAGCCGGTATCTTCCACCGGGAAGAATCCCTTAGGCATATCTTTGAACATCTGGATCGACAGAAATATCGTAGCGATCGTGAACAACAACACGATGATCCGCGCTTTCAGTACCAGATCAAGTGAGACCCGGTAGGCTGCGTTGATCCCGTCGAGCACGTAATCAACACTGCGTGAAAACAGGCCGGGTTTTGCATGATGGTCGATTGGCCTGAGGATACGTGCGCACAACATGGGCGTGAGCGTCAGCGAAACAAAACCTGACACCAGGATGGCGCAGGAAATGACGACTGCGAATTCGCGGAAGACACGCCCGACCACGCCGCCCATCAGGAAGACGGGTATGAACACTGCCACCAGCGAGAGCGTGATCGAGATAATCGTAAAGCCGATTTCGCGCGCGCCTTTTAAGGACGCTTCAAAGGGCGTTTCGCCCTCCTCGATATGGCGGACGATATTTTCCAGCATGACGATCGCGTCGTCGACCACAAACCCCACCGCAAGCGTGATCGCGAGCAGGGAGATATTATCGATCGAATAGCCAAACATATACATAAAGGCGCAGGTGCCGATCAGAGACACTGGCAGAGCCAGAGTGGGAATGATGGTCGCTGCAATTGATTTCAGGAACAGGAAGATCACCATCACCACCAGTGCGATGGAGAGGATCAGGGTGAATTCGACATCGTGCACGGATTCGCGGATCGATACCGAGCGATCCAGCATGACGTGCGTTGTAATCGAAGCAGGCAATTGGGCCTGATAGCGGGGCAGGCGTTCGCGGATGGCATCAACCACATCGACAGTATTGGCATCCGATTGGCGGAAAATGGCCAGCGAGACGGAACGCTCCGTATTTCGCCAACTGGCTGTCTGGATGTTTTCGACGGAATTATAGACCTTGGCGATTTCGTTCAGCTTGACTGGAGAACCATTGCGCCAGGCGACAACGATATTGCCGTACCCTTCTGCTTTTTCGATCTGGCCGGTTGCGCGCAGAGTCGTGTTACGAGTCGTGCCTGCCATGTCGCCCACCGGAGTCGACGAGTTGGCGGCGGCCACGGCGTTTCTGATGTCAGTCAGCGTAAGGCCGCGAGCGGCTGCGGCGTCCGGATCAGCTCTTACGCGGACAGCAAATTTCTGCTGGCCGAAAATCTGAACCTGCGCGATGCCCTGAATTTGAGAGATTTGCTGGGCCAGAATGCGCTCGGCATAATCGTTGACGACAGAAAGCGGCAGTGTTTCGGACGCCAGCGAGAGGAACAATACGGGCGAGTCTGCTGGGTTGACCTTGCGGAAGCCTGGCGGGGCCGTCAGTTCTGGCGGAAGGCGGCGCAGGGTTGCTGAAATCTGTGATTGAACGTCCAGGGCGGCGCTGTCGATGTTACGGTCAAGATCGAACTGGATCGTGACAGCGGTGCGCCCTGAAGAGGACGTTGATGTCATCAGCGAAATGCCGGGAATCGTTGCAAAAGCGCGCTCAAGCGGCGCAGCGACCGAGGACGCCATGGTTTCGGGGCTGGCGCCGGGCAGGTTGGCCGTAATCTGGATGGTCGGAAAGTCAACGCGCGGTAGCGCCGCGACCGGGAGTTTCATATATCCAAATATGCCGAACACGAGAAACGACACCATAAGCAGTGTCGTCATAACCGGCCGGCGAATGCAAAGTTCAGAAAGTGACATCAGCTGTCTCTTTTACCTGGCTCATTACGTACTTGAACTCTCGCGCCATTGACGAGAGACAGCGCCCCATCTGTCACAACGACTTCATTTCCATTCAGACCTGAAGACACCACATCGCGCCCGTCCTGCGTTCGCGAAATCTTTACCGGCTTTACGGAAACAACACCGTTGTCGACGACAAAAACAAAATTACCGTTTTGGCCCGACTGTGTCGCATCACGCGGAATGGAAACGACGTTTTCATCGACTCGGAGAACCACGCGCAAATTGCACAATTGGCCCGGCCAGAGATATTCATCGGCATTCTCAAATTCTGCACGTATGGCAATCGTACCGGTCGCAGAATCGATGGTGTTGTCGAGAATTGAAATGCGGCCTTTTGTGGCGCGCGTTGAGCCTTGGGGGATGGCTTCTACATATCCAGCTTTCGATGTGATGGAAGCTCGCAATTCTGGCAACAGATGCTGTGCAAGAGAAAAGCTCACATAGATCGGAGACATCTGAATCACAGTGCCCAGAGCGCCGGTTGTGGAGTTGTCGCCTGCGCGGATGATATTGCCGGCCTTCGCAGAGAATGCGCCGACTCGTCCGCTGATCGGTGTCTTGATCGTCAGGTAGCTCAATTGGACGCGCAGATTGTCGATTTGGGCCTGATCGCCCGCAATCAAAGCTTTTGCCGATGCGACAGACGTTTTGGCGTTGTCGAGATTGAGCTGGGTACCAGCATTTTTTGCAAACAATTCAGTATAGCGGCGTACATCACGCTCGGCCTGTTCGAGCGCAGCACGATCCTTGGCCAGCTGGGCTTCCGCTTGCTTGATTTGGGCGACCAATTGCCTGTCGTCCAGTTTGACGAGTGTATCGCCAGCCTTAACGGCGGCGCCGTCGGCGGCGAGGATCTGATCGACGTAGGCGTCAGTCCGCGTGCGCAACGAAACGGTCGCAATCGGCTGAACCGTGCCCACAGCCTCGATGACGTAGGGAAGCGCGCCTAGGGTTGACTTGCCAACAAGCACCGTCGAAACCGGTCCACCAGGTCCACCCCGGCCGCCACCGGCTGGTCCGCCAGCACCTGGGGGGCGTCCTCCGCCGGACCTTTGGCCAGCCGGATTGCCGCCACCTTCGCCAGCTGGTTTGTCGGCTGCTGCGAGGCGCTCAGCCTGTTCCTGCGCTGCCGTGCGATAAGCCGGCAACATATTGGTTACAGAGGCCGGCAGAAAGTTTCTTACGGAGGCAATGCGATCGCCGCCGCCGGGCATGATATGATCGGCAAGGGGCGGCCATGCCACGCCAGCCGCGAGCGCTACCGCACCCAACAGAGCGAGCGATTTAGCGACCTTGCCTGCAGCCATCAAATTTACCCTCCGGCGCAGAACCCGTCCTGCAGCCTGTATTTACCCCCGGGATCGGACTTTGCACACAAATTCGCGATCGCTATTGGCGCCATCTCGTCTCGTGCTGTGCAAATAGAAAATTCGGCCAATTCCAATTGGCCGTTCCACGCCTCTCCCCTCCGGGTTCCACTATCTTATTCGGTTTTACCATTATAGCGCGCCTTTGGGCGACAGGAAGTTAAAAATTGGTTACCTGAGCGGACGCCCCGTCCGGCTACGGAAAATTACCGCTATTGCCAGCATCAGCCAGCCCAATATCAAAATGATCCCGCCGGCGGGTGCGGCCAACGCAAAGGGTTTTACATTCGCAAGCGCGCGCAGGGCCAGGTCAACTGAGAAAAGCAATGCGCCAATCACGATCAAGCTGGCCGCTACGTTGAATAACTTGCTCTTGTAAGAGTTTAACCCAATCGCAAGCACCGGACCCGCGTGAAACAGCAGGTAATGGGACGCGGTTTCCAGCGGGCCTCCTCCAGCCTGGTGGGCCGCCAGCGCTCCCGCGGCGACACCTGCCGCGCCCATCAGGCCTGCAGCACAGATCAGGGCAGGGTGGTATATGCTGGATTCATCAATAAAATATTGATTTTGTTGCATTTTATTTCTCAAGATGTCCGGTTTTATGTTGACGCAAGAGAACGTTGCGGGTCTGTTGAAGATTGGTCAACGTTTTTGGCTCACTTTAGAGCCTCTTGCAAAACTCTTCGGGGGATTCGCCAGCTTGGGGCTGATTTTGCCGGATAGCGCTGTTTCCGGGCGTTCGCCATACC
>CANJJI010000066.1 GCA_947474545.1 Beijerinckiaceae bacterium
ACGGGTCACGATATCGGCAAGGGCCGGGCGCGGGCGATCTTCGACGCCACCGTCATGCCGGCCGATATGCACAAACCCGGCGATGCGCTCGCCAGATAGCAGGCCGAGCGCCTGCGTCACACCCTCGTCATACGCGTACCATTGCGTCAGCCAGCAGGCGACAAACCCCAATGCATGCGCGGCATTTTCGAGATTCATACAAACGGCGCCCGCAGAAAGCACTTGTTCCCATTCGGGAATTTTCGCATGAGGCGTGGCGCGCGACACAACGCCAATTACGAGAGGCGCGTGCATAAATCTTTGTCGCTCGATCTGGATGCGGCCAGAATCCGCGTCCTGATTGAGCGCAACAAAACGAGCCACGATGATATCTCCAGCCCGTTCGCGCGCAGCTCCCTCAAAAACAATAAAGCGCCACGGGGCGAGTTTGCCATGGTCGGGCACTCGCGAGGCTACGCCCAGCAGGTCCCCGATCTGTGTGGCGTCGGGCCCAGGGCCCTTCATAGCCAGCACCGGCACAGATTTTCGCGTCCTGAGCAATTCAAGCAGTGGATTGATATTTGAGCGATGGTTCATTCTGATCCCCGGCATGACCGGCCTATCTTGTGGCGGCTCGGTTCGAGCTTGTAAAGCTGCCCCGGACGATCTCACATTTCGCCTTGACCATGCCTGATTTTGGGCGTCACTGCAGAACCATCCTGCGAGCTGTTTCAGATGCTTGACAGTTTGCAACGAAATGAGCGAATTCGCCGTAATGGCTCACGTTTTGAATTTGATACGCCGCGCCGCGCTCTCTGTTCCCGTCTTGATGCTGGGCCTGATAGCCTTGGCAAACCTCGCCTGTGCCCAGCAGACGCCGGGCGTGGCGCCCGAGCCGACCGCCAGCCTGCGCCTTTCGGCCGCCTTCCCCAATGACCAGAAGGACCTTCCGTCCGGATTGATCTGGCGCGTTCTGCAGGAACGGGCGGAACCGGACGGATCTCACAAGCTTGTAGCCGAATCGGATGCCGCGACACCTGTCTTCCAGTTGCCCTCGGGCAATTATGTCGTCCACGTTGCGTTTGGCCTCGCCGGAGCAGCCAAGAGAATTTCTCTTGAAGAAGGCGCAAAACGCACAGACAGGATTGTCCTGAATGCTGGCGGCATAAAGGTTATCGGGTCACTCGCGGATGCGGATATTCCCGGCAGCAAGCTATCGATCAGCGTTTTTGTGCCGGATGGAAATAACCCCGAAGGCAAGATTGTCGCCCGTAATTTGCGCGGCAACGAAACCGTCCGCCTGCCGGAAGGGACTTATCACGTCGTCTCAACCTATCTCGACATGACCGGCCTTGGCCCGGCGGCCAATGCCAGCGACGCACCTCTTAGCAACTCGGTCGTGACAGCGGACGTCCGGGTGCAGCCTGGCAAGGTGACAGTCGCCACGCTTCGCCACCGGGCCGCGCAGATTACACTCAAACTGGTCAACACCCCAGGCGCAGAAGCCCTCGCCAATACGAGCTTCACCATTCTCACGCCCGGCGGCGACGTTTTGCGCGAATTGATCGGGGCTTATCCGTCACTGGTTTTGGCAGAAGGCGAATATGTAACCATCGCGCGGCGCGACGGACGCACATATCAAAATACGTTTCGGGTCGATTCAGGCGGTGACCAGGACGTGGAAATCCTGGCACAAAATAAATGACGCGCCTTGACGAGCCGAAAGGGCGAGCCGCTATCGGACGGCCAAATCACGTGTCATAATCTGCCCCAATTCAGGAGCTGGAAATGCTGACTTTTTTCGTCGAAATCAAATGCGCGCTGGGCAAGACCTATGATGTCGCCAGCGCACTGGCGGAGGCCGAAATCGCGTCCGAGATTTATTCGATCGCGGGTAATTACGACATTCTTGCGAAATTCTATCTCGAAAAAGACGCAGATATCGGCCACTTCGTCGGTCAGAAGGTACAGACCATTCCCGGCATAGTCGATACCCGCACGATCATCACTTTCAAGGCGTTTTGACGCCCGGCAATGCAAGGCAAATTTGATGCGCAGACCAGATGGAGTTTTGCCCATAACCGCCAGTGCGCTGGCGATGAGTTTATGGGCGTTCATAACCCCAGCCAGCGCCGAGCCTGTGGAAGATTTCTACAAGGGGAAATCGGTCAACCTGATCATCTCAACGGGAGCTGGCGGCGGCCTCGACATCGGCGCCCGGCTTGTTGGCCGTCATATGGAAAATCATATTCCCGGCAATCCCAGTATCGTGGCGCGCAACATGCCGGGAGCCGGACACGTTCAGGCGACCAATTATATGTACAATCAGGCATCGCGTGATGGCGCGAACATTGCGTCGATTCTACCGGCCTTTGTTCTGCATCAGGTGATCGACGGACGCGGCGTGAAATATGATGCCGCGCAATTCAATTGGCTTGGTTCCAGCGATGTCGACAACATGAACCTTTACGTCTGGCATACCGCCAATGTGAAAAGCATCGAAGATGCAAAGACCCGTGAAGTCCTGATGGGCGCAACGGGCGCAGGTTCTTACACCGCACTATTTCCGACATTGCTGAACAACCTTCTGGGCACCAAATTCAAGATCGTTTCGGGGTATCGCACAACCGTCGAAGTGCATCTTGCCATGGAACGCGGCGAAGTTCAGGGCCGGGCCGGCAATTTCTTCACCACACTCAAATCCAACAATGCCGAATGGCTGAACGACAAAAAAATCGCAGTACTCATGCAGGTTGGTGTCGAGCGGGATCCGGAATTCAAGGACGTACCCTTGATGACCGATCTGACTGGCGATCCTGCGATCAAGCGCATTCTGGCACTTTTTTCCGGTGAAATAGCCATGGGCAGAGCCATGTTGACAACGCCCGGCGTCCCGGAAGACAGACTGGCCGCTTTGCGCAAGGCGTTTGAAGATACGTTGCGAGATCCCGCCTATATCGAGGAGGCAGCCAAGATCGACCTGCCCGTGCGCGGCCTCGGCCACGCCAGGGTCGCCGAAATCGCCCGGGAAATCCTCACCACGCCGCCCGACCTGATTGCGCGGGCAAAACAGGCCAAATTTGGCGAAGGCAATTCTCAGCCCTGAACGCTGCGTAAAGGGACGTTGACGCATCGCAATGACAGGTTGCCGATAATACCCCATTTTTTAAGAACAAAATTCAAGGGGGATCGCGCAGCCATGAGGCCAGATACCGTCGCAATAGGGATAGTTTTGTCTGGATTTTTACTCGCCCAAACTGGGTTACCGGCATTCGCAGCCGATTCCGCCAAAGGCGGAAGGATAGCCGAACGCTGGTGCAGTTCCTGCCATGCGATTGCACCCGGTCAACCCTCGGCCAATGCTGACGCACCGTCATTTGCCGCCATCAGCACCGCCCGCAAAGTACCGGATATAACGGCTTTCCTTTCGCGCACCCATCCCAATATGCCGGACATGGCGCTTTCGCGCGAGGAAATCTCGGACCTTATTGCCTTCATGCAATCCCTGGCTCCGCCGCTCGACCCGCTGAAGCCCGAACCGCAAAAGGACAATCCACCCAAGAGCTTCCGCGGCTGATCACCGGGGTTATTGTGCTTGGCCACACAAAGTGTGCGAAATCGCACATCCTTCGATTGGTTTATATGAGAACATTTAATTCAAATCAATCTGGCCTTGACATGCCAGCCCGGAACGAGAGTTCACCTTCATGATGCCGGCCCGAAATAAAACACTCCTTGCCTCTGCGCTGACAGTCGCGTTGATCGCAGTAGCCACCACCTTTTGGTTTGGAACTCAGGTGATGGCCCCGGTAGCTGCAATCACAATTGCTGGCATTTTCCTGCTGACCTGGGCCACCGACCTGATTGGCTAGGATTGCTGTGTACCTGCAGCTCGCCGCCTGTTGCATCGGGTCCAAAAGTGGAATCCGGTTTTGGAAAAATCCGACGCTTGAACAAACTGCTGGAGCGTTGGACGTGAACGCAAGTGAACGTCCTTTACTCTAGCGAGAAATTCTGCACCGGCGCCAGAGTTCGTCGGTGTAGGAATGATCGGCAGACGCGATCCAGTTCGTCGCTCCTGGACTGACCGTCGCGCGGCGGGCGAAGACAGATGCAAAACATTCGGCCTGGCCCGGCGCATATCCCCGTTTCATGGCGAGCAGATAACCCGATTGATAGGGTGAGATCATCTGGGCTTGCGCGGACCCTGCAGCTGCACCTATGGCAGCAATGGCAAGCGCGCCGGCAATGATAAATTTACGTGACATTTTCATCTCCTGTTAGCAGTGCCGCAGCGGCCCTCCACCCGGCTTCCAGAAGACTTTGCGATAAACGGAGTTCGAATGTTGTGCGCCGAAACACAGGGCGCGCGGAAGGCTCTTAGTTCGCCCGATCGCCTGACATCAGGATCACAGAATCTGCCTCAACGACCCCAGAAAAAGGCACTTCGAGTGCCCGCCGGGCTACCAGATCGACCTTATAGGCAAGATCGCTTTCGGAAAATGCCTCGGACAAAATCGCAGTCTCGTCGAGAGACAGGCGCCGCCCGGCGTCAATAGCCAGATCAAGCTCAGAATATGGCTTCGCCCTGCCCTGCACTCTGGACCCAAATAACCAGACTTTTGAGCCGGAAGGCAAATGCGCGCGCAAAATTTTCACAACGACGTCTTTGTCGGCAGGCTCCGGATCGGTTTTTCGCCGATCGGTCATGAATTCCGCTCGCGCAATTGCTGAAGAAAATAAGATGCCTCTGCAAGAAACTCTGGAATCGCTTCAACAACTTCTATCGCGACCCTAGCGTTTTAAGTGTGGTTGGTGCGCGCTCTCAACTCCCGATATCGGCGCCAGGCTGACCAGTCTCCACTTAACAGTCCCGGTTCGTTGCCGGTCCGGATGAGATCAGCAAACGACATCTCGTCGAGATCTTGTGGCGATGGCGAGGTGTGCTGGAGATAACGCTTGAGCATCTTGTGACTGGCCTCGTAGATGAATTCGAAGCGTTGTATGAGACCGTCACGAATCTGTTCGTCCGAAATATCCAGATGATAATGGGACCAACCCTCCCTGAGCCGTTAGATAACTTTGGCAAGAGAGGTCAGATCAAGGCTCATCGGGATATTCTTGCAGAGACTTCCAAACCTGATGTTATCCCCGCTTCACATCTGGCGCCACACCCTCGGCAACAAGAAGATCCAGCGCCTCTTCAAGGCCCAGGGAGGTCTGCTGCTGCGAACCAAAGCGGCGGATCGAGACCTTGCGCTCTTCCACCTCACGTTTGCCCAACGCCAGCAGCACCGGCACTTTCGTCAGCGAATGTTCGCGCACCTTGTAGTTGATCTTTTCGTTGCGCAGATCAACTTCGATGCGTAGCCCACGCTTGCGCGCCGCCGCCACAATCTCCATCGCATAGTCATCGGCCTCGCTGGTGATCGTGCAGACGATAATTTGCAGCGGCGAGAGCCACAGCGGCAGATGCCCCGCATAATGCTCGATCAATATGCCCGTGAAGCGTTCAAGAGATCCGAACATCGCGCGGTGGATCATGACCGGAGTCGTCTTGTCCGAATGCTGGTCGATATAAAACGCGCCGAACCGCGACGGCAGATTGAAATCCACCTGCGTCGTGCCACATTGCCATTCGCGGCCGATAGCGTCGCGCAGCGTATATTCGAGTTTGGGACCATAGAACGCGCCCTCGCCCGGATTGACGCCCGTCTTGATGCCGGTCTCGCCAACCTTTTCGAGCACGCGCATCAATGCCGCTTCCGCCTTGTCCCAGACATCATCCGAGCCGACGCGCTTTTCCGGGCGTGTCGATAATTTCAGCACCACATCGGTAAAACCGAAGTCTTCGTAAACAGACATGATGAGATCATTGATCTTCATCGCTTCGTCCATGATCTGCTCTTCTGTGCAGAAAATATGCGCATCGTCCTGCGTGAACGCGCGTACGCGCATGACGCCATGCAATGCGCCTGACGGCTCATAGCGATGCACAATGCCAAATTCCGCGATCTTCAACGGCAGATCGCGATAGCTCTTCAGGCCATTCTTGAAAATCTGCACATGGCCGGGACAATTCATTGGCTTGAGCGCGAATACGCGATCATCTTCAGTCTTCGTGAGAAACATGTTCTCGCGATAGGTCTGCCAATGGCCCGACGTCTCCCATAGCGCGCGATCCAGCACCTGCGGCGTATTCACCTCAATATAACCAGCCTTTTCCTGACGTCGGCGCATATAGTTGATCAGCGTCTGGAACAACGTCCAACCCTTGGGATGCCAGAACACCGTGCCTGGCCCCTCTTCCTGGAAGTGGAAGAGGTCCATTTCACGCGCCAGCCGCCGGTGATCGCGCCGCTCGGCTTCCTCAAGCTGCTTGATATAAGCGTCCAGTTCTTCCTGCTTGGCGAAGGCGGTGCCGTAGATGCGGCTCAGCATGGGCTTTGTGGAATCGCCGCGCCAATAGGCGCCTGCAACTTTCATCAGTTTGAACGCGCCGCCGATCTTGCCCGTGGAGGTCATATGCGGGCCGCGGCAGAGATCCATCCACTCGCCCTGCTTGTACATTTTCAGGTCTTGATCGGCAGGAATGGCCTGAACCAGCTCCACCTTGAAGGCTTCGCCATTCTTTTCGAAATGCGAAATCGCCTCGGCCCGGCTCCAAACTTCCTTTGTAAAAGGCGCATCGCGCGCGATGATCTCGCGCATCTTCTTTTCGATGGTGGCGAACTCTTCCGGCGTGAAGGGCTCGTTGCGATGGAAATCGTAATAAAAACCGTTCTCGATCACCGGGCCGATCGTCACCTGCGTGCCGGGAAACAGCGCCTGCACGGCCTCCGCCAGCACGTGAGCGCAATCGTGCCGGATCAGCTCCAGCGCGCGCGGGTCCTCGCGGGACAAAAATTCAAGCTTTGCGCCATCGGTGACGGGATCAGCGAGGTCGGCCACAATTCCGTCCAGCGCCATCGCGACTGTGCGTTTGGCGAGCGAGGGTGAAATGCCCTTGGCAATATCAAGGCCCGTTGTGCCCGGGGCAAACTGGCGCTGGGCGCCATCGGGGAAAGTCACATTAATCATTTCATCTCCTTGGGCTCACTCGCCGATACCAATCGGCGTAAGCGGTAGCCCGCATATAATCGGGGCTGGCAAGGATCGCAACTTCCGGCACACAAGCTGTGTAACAGCAGACCAGTGCGGCAAGTTGCCCTTCCTCAGTCCGGTCTCATGTGCTTAATTCGCGCCCGCGCTGGCACGGGCGGGTAAATCCGGCCAGCGGCTTTGAGGGAGGGATAAACTGATGGCGCTTTCGCTTGATATTAATAACGCCACGCATAGCGTGGACGTTGAGCCGGAAACCCCGATGCTTTGGGTTTTGCGCGACACAATCGGACTGACGGGAACCAAATACGGCTGCGGCATCGCCGCCTGCGGCGCCTGCACCATTCACCTGGACGGCCAGCCCGTAAGAGCCTGCCAGACCCCAGCGTCTGCTGCTGTGGGCAAGAAGATCACCACCATCGAAGGCCTGTCCAAGGACAAGAAACATCCGGTTCAACAGGCCTGGATGGAAATCGGCGTGCCGCAATGCGGCTATTGCCAGTCCGGGCAGATCATGTCTGCGGCTGCATTGCTCTCCAAGCGCCGCGATCCCTCCGATCTCGAGATCGACGCCGCCATGTCAGGCAATATCTGCCGCTGCGGCACCTATCAGCGCATCCGTCAGGCCGTTCATCTGGCCGCCAAGAAATCCAACCTTTGAGAGAGAGGAGAAAAAATCATGACCAAGACCAATCTCTCACGCCGCCAGTTCATCCAGACCGCAGCAGCAGCCACTGGCGGATTGATGCTTGGCTTCCATATCCCCGTCAGCAAGGCCGCCATCTCGATGGCCAAGCCGATTGCCTCCATGCCTGAGGGCGTTGAAATCAACGCCTGGCTCTCGATCGATCCCTCAGGTCTCGTAACAATCCGCATTCCCCATACGGAAATGGGGCAGGGTGGCATCACGTCTGTCGCCATGCTGATTGCCGAAGAACTGGATGTGGAATGGGCTAAAATCCAATGTGTTTTTGCTGACGCCAACCGCCACGTTCGTAACAATAAAGAATATATCGTCATGAGCACGCATGGCTCGCAGCTCGTGCGCCTGCAACATCCCCATCTCATGCAGGCTGGCGCGTCGGCGCGCGAGCGGCTGAAGGAAGCGGCGGCGCAGGCCTGGGGCGTTCAGCGCTCTGCTCTGGAAGCCAAACAGGGCGTGCTGAGATCCGGCAATCGCACCGGGACGTACGCAGAGTTTGCGACCGCCGCGTCGAAAATCAAACTGGACAAGGAGCCGGCGATCAAAACTCCAGATCAATGGACCCTGCTCGGCAAGCCCAAGCAGCGCATGGATATTCCCCACAAGGTCGACGGCAGCGCACAATACGCCATCGACACGCGAATTCCTGGCATGGTCTATGCTGCCGTCAAGGCCAGCCCTGCGCCCTGGGGCACACTGAAAAGCTATGATTTCGACGCCATCAAGAACCGCCCCGGCGTGATTGCGGCTGTCGAACTGAAAGCCGTCCCCGGCAAACGCGGCCAGCCCGACATGCAGAACGCTGTCGCGGTTGTTGCGGACAGTTGGTGGCGAGCGAAGACCGCGCTCGAACTGATGCCCATCGAATGGGATGCAGGTGTGGCCGCCAAGACCAGCAATTCCAGCTATTATGCCGAAGGCCGCAGGGCGCTGGATACGAAAGGCACGATTACCAAGGATGACCCCAAGGCGATTGAAATCATCGCAGCATCCAAAAAAGTGATAAGCGCGGATTACGAGCGGCCGTTCGAAACCCATGCCCGCATGGAGCCCATCAACGCAACCGTACACGTCCAGAAGGATCGCGTCGATGTCTGGTCGCCAACCCAGGATCAGTCATCCGCCGTGCTGCTGGTGGCAGAACAACTGAATGTCGATCCCAAGAACGTCTTTGCTCATACCATGTATCTGGGTGGTGGATTTGGCGGCAATGGCGCGGGCGGCACCGCCGTGACGCGGCAGGCTGCGGAAATTTCCAAACAGGTCGGACGCCCGGTCAAGGTCCTCTGGTCACGCGAGGAAGATATCGCGCAGGACAAGCAGCGTCCGATGGGCCTCGCGCGCCTGAGCGCCTCCATCGGCGAAAATGGCTTGCCAACGGCGGTCTTCACCCGCGCCGCATGGTTCACACAGGACAAGATGAACCAGGTAGGCCCCGCGACAGCTGATTATCCGATCTTCGAAATGCCCTACAAATTCCCGCAGCGGCATCACGACCGGCATAATCTGTTTACGCATATCCCCAGCTCGACCCATCGCGCGCCTGGCGCGAACCAGATGGGCTTCATGCAAGAATCCTTCATCGATGAACTGGCGATCGCTGGCGGCTGGAACCCGCTCGACTGGCGCATCGAAATGACCAAGGATTTGCCGGACTATCAACTGGTGCTGAAAACGCTGAAGGAGAAAGCCGGTTTCCGGACTGATCTGCCCAAGGGCCAGGGCATGGGCGTCGCCGTTGTGGAATGCCACGGCACCATCGCCGCCGCCTGCGCAACAGTCACAGTCAGCCGGCGCGGCGAGCTCGCAATCGAAAAGGTCGTGATCGTGCTGGATGCTGGCCATGTCATCAACCCACATGCCGCAGCTGAACAGGCCGAAGGCTCAGTGGTTTGGGAAATGTCGCATGCATGGCTTGGCGGACTGGAGCTTGAGAAAGGCCAGTTCACCAACACCAACTTCGACACCTATAATCTCATGCGCATCAATCAGGCACCTCAGGTGGAAACCTATTTTGCCTCCTCGGGCGGCAAGAAATGGGGCGGTCTCGGCGAGCCCGCGGGCCCGCCCACACCGCCGGCTGTCGCCAATGCAATCTGGTATGCAACGGGAAAGCGGGTTCGTTCCACACCGTTTGTCAGCCATGACTTGAGCTGGACGTAGCGTATGTCTGAATTCACTCATCAGGGGCACTGAGCAAGACGAAGACCGGGATCCCAATATCCCGGTCTTTTATTTGAAAATCCGCCACAACCCGATAACATTAAAGCAATGCGCTCAGGCCTGGCACAGATTGCGCCGCAGCAAGATAAATGACCTCTGGGGGAGAAATGCGTATGAACTTGCGAACTTTGGCAGCAGCGTTGGCCATTGCACTGGTGTCGCCCGCAGCGGCCCAAGCTTTAGATCCACAGATGATCGAAGCCGCCAAACGCGAAGGCAAGGTTAGCTGGTACACGACCCTTCTGATTGAACAATTCGCGCGCCCGCTCGCCAACGCGTTCGAGAAAACATATGGCATCAAGGTGGATATCTACCGGGTTGAGCCAGCGACGCTTGCCACCCGCATAGCGAGCGAGGGCAAGGCAGGAAAAATGCAGTCTGATGTTTTCGACGGCATCAATACCGCACCTGCACTCAAGCGCCTTGGCTATGTCGAGCGCTGGATTCCCGAAGCGTCGCGCCGGTTGCCCGCGCATTTCAATGACCCCGATGGTTATTGGGCGGGCACTCATTTTTATGTGCTCACACCTGGCTTCAACAAGGAACAGGTTCCGCCAGGCAACGAGCCGAAAACCTTTGCCGATCTGCTCGACCCCAAGTGGAAAGGCAAGATGGTCTGGAATACCAGCCCGACCAGCACGGCAGCCGCCGGTTTCATTGGCGTCGTGCTGGCTCATATGGGCGAAGACGAAGGGTTGAAATATCTACGCCAGCTCGCCAAACAGGATATTACCGGCGTGCGCACCGGCGTCCGGCAAGTCTACAATAAAGTGATATCGGGCGAATTTCCTATTGCGCTGCAGATCATCAACACCCACGCGATAGCGACTTCCGCGGAAGGCGCGCCGGGCGGCTGGATTCCCATGCAGCCTGCCAGCGCTGTTTTATCCGGCATGTCTGTCACCAAAGGCGCACAACACCCCAATGCAGCGCGCCTTCTTTGCGAATTCATTGCTTCTCCTGAAGGACAGGGCTTTATTCGCGACGCCGATTACATTCCCGTCGACGCCAGCGTGAAACTCAAACATCCGGAATTGCGTCCTGATGGCGACAAATTCCGGGCCATCTATTTCACGCAAGAAGACGTCGATGCAGGCGTTCCCAAATGGATGAAAATCTTCGACGAGATTTTTAAATAAGCTACAAAGCCGGAGGGAGGCCGCATGCACGACACGCGAGCGAAGATGAACCTCTCCTATGCACTGCAGCTGATTTGCATGGCCGCAACCCTGTTTGGACCAGGTCTCGCGCGGGCCGCGTCGCCTGAACTGATTGAAGCGGCCAGACGAGAAGGCCGGGTGAACTGGTACACAACCATGCTGATCGAACAATTCGCCCGCCCCGTGGCGGCGGCATTCGAGCGCAAATATGGAGTGAAGGTGGAAGTTCACCGTGGCGACGTCGCCGCCCTGCCCGTGCGCATCGCCAATGAAGGCAAGTCAGGACGTATGCAATCGGACGTCTTTGACGGAACCAACACCGTCCCCGCGTTAAAGCGGCTTGGCTTTGTTGAACAATGGATTCCCGAAACCTCAACGCGCCTGCCTGCGGAATTTCGCGACCCCGATGGCTTCTGGGCCGGGACACATTTCTATGTTCTGACGCCGGGCATCAACACGGAACTCGTTACGCCGGGCAGCGAACCCAAAACATTCGAGGACCTTCTCAATCCCAGATGGAAGGGAAAGATGGTGTGGTCGGCTTCGCCTGTAACGCCTGCTGGCCCGGGCTTTATCGGCCTTGTGCTGACGCTCATGGGTGAAGAAAATGGAATGAATTATCTGCGCCAGCTCGCCAGGCAGGATGTGACTGGAATTCATACGGGCGTCCGTCAGGTCTTCAACAAGGTGATTGCGGGTGAATTTTCCATCGGACTGCAAATGATCAACAATCACGCCATCGTCAGCCGTGCTCAGGGCGCGCCTGCTGGCTGGATTCCCATGCAGCCCGCCAGCGCAGTTCTCTCGGGAATATCAGTGACAAAAGGCGCGCCACACCCCAACGCCGGCAAATTGCTGACGGATTTTATTGTGTCCCGCGAAGGTCAGGAGTTCATACGCGATGCCGAATACATGCCGGTGGACAGCGATGTCCCGCTGAAGCATCCGGAAATCCGGCCCGACGGCAACAAGTTCAGAGCAATCTACTTCAAGCCCGAAGAGGTCGATGCCGGAATGCCCAGATGGCAACAGGTCTATAACGAACTTTTCAAATAGACTGGCCGCGCTCGAGAAAGCACCGCAGAGAATTCTCGCGGCCAGATCAAAAACCTGCTCGTTGCGACAGCGCGGATCAAGCCGTTGATGAAATAGCTTCCCAATGCGCCATCTTCTCGCCGGCAACTGGCACGCGGAACGTGGCGAGTTGCTTCATGACGAGCGAACCAACATAAGCCGTGCGCAAATCAGACCCACCAAACGCAATGCTCGTCGGCAATTTCCACGCTTTGCCCTCCGGGTCCTCGAACACACAATAATGCCCGCCGTCTGGCGTCAGCAGGTGAATACTGTTGCGGCTGATTTCGGTGATCCAGAGATTGCCCTCGCTGTCGAACGCAATGCCATCCACCAACGCGCCTGAAAACAGGTTTGCAGGGCCAAAGACTTGGCGCTCACCGAGCGACCCATCGGGCTTGATAGGAAAGCGCAAGATGCGCCCTAGCGCCGTTTCCGCCGCATAGAGATAGCGGCCCGCTTGGTCGACGCGCACTTCATTGGTGAAGTTGATGCCATCGGCCGCCACACTCACGTGGCCATTCTGCATCAGCAGGATCGAGCCATCGCCTTGCGGATTGCGCGCGGCATGGCTGATCTCTTTTTTCCGGGTGGAGATTGTGATCCACAAGCGATCCGCCTTGGGATCAACGAGTACGAAATTCACTGCCCCCGGGCTGGCGTCATGCAGGATCGAGGTAGCGCCATCCCGGTTGAGCTTTTCCAGACAACAGGTTTCCATATTGGCGACCAGCAATGCGCCATCGCGCGTCATCGCGATGCCATTTGGCGAACCCTTGAGCGATCCAATCAGACTCTGTCGGCCATCAGGATCGCGCCGCGTTACGCCGCCCCGGTTATCCGAGACCCAGAGCGTACCATCAGCTTGGGCCAGGACGCATTCGGGCCGACTGAGGTCATCGCCAACAAAACTGATGTCGTTCGCCTGCAATTTGAAAGATTCGATTCCCATGACATTTCCCCAAAGCCGGATTTGAAATGAAGTGTGCCGCCGAAACCGGCCAAGGTCGACCAAAATCTTGTGGAGGAGTGCAAAGCCGGCGCGAAATTCTCAGAATCCGAGCTTCCATCCGACAGAAGCCTTGTCTTTCGCGCCATTGGCAAAAATATCGCCCTTGTTCTCACCGGGCGAGCCCAGCCACACGCCATCCCCAGGTTTGACGCGTACAACGCCGGCGCCTCCGGGCAAAGGAATCGGATTTCCGCGCGTGTCATACTTTCTGGAGATTTCCGGAACGGGCAGCGCCGGTTCGACATATCCGCCGATCTGCTGTTCATCTTCGGCGCGGCAGGCTTCGCAAACACTCTCCCCGGCGCCAGCAGCGGACGAAGACAAAAGCAAGACTGCAATCAGGGGAAGCGCGGATCTGAACATGAATATATTCTGCCTGACGGTTCTGGCGAAATCATGGCAATTTCTCCGGTATGATGTCCCCGGCAGCAACGCGGCAATCACCGGCGAAAAAGTAGGAGACGCGCGCAATCTTGTGTATAGACCTTGGCTTTGCGGGACCGTCCACTACGGTCCATCCTGTTGAGAGGAGACGGTCAGCGGCATGCATGTACTGCGACTGGTGCTCGTTGGTATCGCCATAGGGCTCGCCATTATTCTGGGCGTTCGCTTTATCGGCAATCCCATCGGCACAATCCAGACTGCGGTCAAGCGCGAAGCAGCCCCTCCCCCGGCTGCGGTCTCGCTGTCGGCTGAACAAGCCCGCAGCGCGGTCGAGGCCCGGTTAAGAGCAGCTAGCGAATACACGCGCTTTTTCAAAACTGCCGAAGCTGAGTTCCCCAATGATTATGAACGGGTGATTGCGAATTTTGCGGCACGCGCCCAAAGCGGCGGCGTACAAAGCCCGGATATTTACATTGCGGAATTGCTTCGCAGCTTGCGCCAAAGTCACGGCATGCTCGCTTCGCGGGCCTCAGTGGGCATGATCGAACGTGTGTTCGAATATCAGGCCAGGATCATCAATACGCTGGCCCAGTCGGAACCGCAGTTGTGTGCAGATTTCCTCTATGGCAATGCGCCGCAGGGTTTCTTCCAGTTTTCAGAGAAAAATCGCCCGCTCATCGCCGCCATGGCTGAGGCCGGCATAGAAGCCATTCTCGATGGCCGCAGTCTGGCAATCGACCGCGCGCCGCCATCGGACGAGGACTTTACAAATCTGGAAGCAGAGCTCGATAAGAAAGGCCTCGGCAAACCCGAGATTGAAGCCTTGCTCGATGGCAAGACACCCGAGCCGCCGCTTTCGGACGCCACCATGTGCCGCGCGGGTATCCTGTACTTTGAAACCCTGCACAATCTGCCGCAGGATAGCCGTCTGAAAATCTATGCACTCACCATCAAGCTGCTGACCCGCGGCTGAAAATTCACAGGGAGACAAACGTGATCGATAAGTCCTACGTCGTGGCCATGGCCGCCTATAACGCCTGGCAAAATGAAAGCCTCTATCGCTGCGCGGACCAGATCGGCGGCGCCGAACGGCGTAAGGATCGCGGCGCGTTTTTCAGTTCCATTCACGCAACGCTCAATCACATTCTCTGGGCCGATATGTCGTGGATGAGCCGTTTTGCCGGTACGCCAGCGCCAACAGTTGCGCCGCCTCAGTCCACATCGATGTTCTCCAAATTCACCGAATTGCGAGCCAAGCGGACCGAAATGGACGGCGTTATCCAGACCTGGGCCGCCGATCTCGATCCCGAATGGCTGAAGGGCGACCTGCACTGGCATTCCGCCCTTTTGAAAAAGGACGTCAGCAAGGCCAAATGGATCCTGCTGACCCATTTCTTCAATCACCAGACCCACCATCGCGGTCAGGTCCACGCCATGCTGACAGCAGCCGGCACCAAGCCCGACGATACCGATCTGATGTTGATGGACATCTAGTCGGACTTCTCCACCCCTTCGCACCTCAGCGGCCCACGCCATTGCCCATAGCGCCACGGGGCATACCAGTGCGCGCTGTGCGGCAGAGTCTCCGGTACAGGGTCGTAGCCTGCGGTTCCCCAGGGACCGCAGCGGCAGATGCGCGAGACGCCGACCCAGCCACCCGGCCAGACCCCGTGCTTCTGGATGGCTTCATCCGTATAGGCAGAGCATGTCGGCAAATGCCGGCATGTCCGCCCTACCAGCGATGACAAAGTCAGCTGATAGAAGCGGATGAGATAATGCGCAACGCGGCGAAGCATTTTTAGCTATTAGCAGAAAACCCATAAAGCCGCGCAGGATTATCAACCATCACCCGCTTCAGCGCTGCCTCATCGGGCAGGAAGCGCTTGAGCAGCGCGAGCATATCCGCTTCGCTTGTATGCCGGGTTTCGGTGACATGCGGCCAGTCGGTGGACCACAATGTGCGATCAGGCGCCGCTTCATACAACGCCTTGCCGAACGGCACGATATCGTCAAACGGCGCACCGCGTGCCGAGCGGCGATGACCGTTCGACACCATCACCCACCAGCCCTCCCCCTTGATGAGATCGAGCGCAAGTTTGAAATGCGGGTGATTGACCCCCTGCGCAAAATCCTGTTTGGGGCCGAGGTGATCAATCAGCGTTGTCATCTTCGCTTTGCGGATTTCCTTTTCAACATCGGGCAATTCTTCCATCACAAACACTTTGATGATCCAGCCATAGGGCCTGATACGCGCCACACTGCGATGGAATTCGTCGAAGGTCGGCACCAGACCGAAGCGCGATTGAAAATTGAAACGCGCGCCGCGGACACCCACTTCATGCATGCGCGCAATCGTCTTGTCATCGATCGTATCGTCGATAATAGCAACGCCCCGCGCAACATCGGGCTTTTCTTCCGCCAGCATATCGATCAGGCAGGAATGATCATTTGTATAGGCCGTCGGCTGCACAGCGACATAGCGCGTGATGCCGAGCGAGGCATGCATCTTGCGCAGCGCCGCCATCGTCCATGCGGGATTGATCTCATACAGCGATTTGGGATGCCGCATCGGATAGCGCGCGATATCGCCGAAGAGATGAAGATGTGTGTCGCAGGAGCCGGGTGGAAGCAGCACGTTTAGTCCCCGTGTCATCCCGGAAAATGCGGAGCATGGATCCGGGATCGTGATTGAATAGGCTGACAATAGAACGAGCCCGGCTCTTCGCTTTGCTACGACCGGGATGACGTATTTGGAAATTAACCCTTGTATCCCGGATCAATTCCATCGAGCCGCGCCAGATGCGCGGGCCAGGCGTCAGGTCTTGCGCCGCCGGGCACATCGTCGCGCGCATGCTGGCGCGCAGCGTTTTCGATCACTTCGGGAGAAAGCTGGATGAAGGGCCGGCCTGTGCCGAGCACGGCGAGCTGCACCTTGCAGACCTTTTCCAGATTCATCATGGCATGATAGGCGCGCCCGACTGTTGGCTGGCAGACGAGCAGCCCGTGATTGCGCAGGATCAGCGTATTGGCATTGCCGATGTCACGCACCAGCCGCGCCCGTTCGTCGAGATCATCGGACTTGCCTTCATAATCATGATAGGCGATGCGCTCGCCCGTGTAGCGCAAAGCCTTCTGGCACAAGGGCAACACGCCCTCTTCAAGACATGAGACAGCCATGCCCGCCACCGTATGTGTGTGAATGATGCAATGGGCATCCTTGCGCGCGCCATGGATGGCCGAATGAATCACAAAGCCTGCGGGATTAATGCCGTATTTCGTCTCTTGCAAAATATTGCCGTCAATATCGATCTTGACGAGGTTGGACGCGGTCACCTGCGAAAACAGCAGGCCATAGGGGTTGATGAGAAAATGATTGTCCTCGCCGGGCACACGCAAGGTGATATGCGTCGCTGTGCCATCGTCCATCCCCGCCAGCGCAATCAGGCGATAGCAGGCGGCCAGATCAAGCCGCGCCTTGCGTTCAGCCTCGCTGATAGTGGATGGGTTTGCGCGTTTGAGCGCGACCGGCTGGACTGTCATGTATGCCTCCCTGATTTTGGATGATCGTAGCGCGATGGCCGGGGCAAAGAAAGCCGTCACGCGGAGTGCGTGGTCCAGACATGCGCCGATAGCCCCGCGGTGCGTTGCACGCGAAGGTGTGAGAGTAAGGGGATGCTGGGGATCATCAGGACGTGTCGGGAGCGGGAGGCAGCGCATTGCGGGCGAGCCAGTCGCATTCGCGCAGCACGTGGTCGATTTCCAAACGCGGTTTTTGGCGATTGCCCGGCGCGCGGCCAGGCCGCAGGGGCGTTCTGAATTTCAATTTCGGCACGTTCTGCCGTCTGGCCAGCGCGCGGACGAGGCGTCTGGCCTGATGCGGCAGATCCTCGAGAGCGCCGATCACAGCCTCAAGCCGCCGCAGAAGATTGATAGGGCTGATATCCTTAATCGTTTTGTCCGCCGGGGCCGGGGCGTTGAGACTCTCCTTGAGCTTGCGGAGGCCCTCTTCGGTGAGCGAAATAATGCGGGGCAGCGAAGGGGGAGCTTTTTTCGCTGGGCGCTGACGATAAAACCGCTGCCAGGGATCGAAAAGTGAAAAAGATTGGCGCTTTTTTCCCCGCCCGGTGCGGTCAGAACCCGGAGGCACAGAACGGGACTGCGACTGTGGCCGGGGCGGAGGCGCTTTCAGGCCCTTGATCGTGACAAGCAGCACAACCAAACGCCGCACGGCAGATTCTGCGGGACGCAACACACGGACAATTCTGCGATGCAGTTCTATGGAAATCCGTGCAGGTCCAGCACCCCCACCCAGCAGGGCGAAGAGACCCGCGATCATGCGGGCGAGGAGGCTTTTGTTGAGATCGATGGCGGCGTGAAAGTCCATGGCGGATCTGTTTATGAAAAGAACAAAAAATGAACATAATGTGCGGAAATATTTTTGTCAATCGGAAGTTTATCCCAATCAAGTTGCGCGCGACGGGCAGAATACCAGGGGATGTTGACCTCCGCCCCGGCGGGGCGTGAGATTGTAACTACGGGCGCGCACTGAGAACCCGTTGTACAGTCCGGCGCCCCTTCGGGGCGTTGCTTCGGCGTGTCTGGTCAGCCGATGCGTCCCCTGACTTCCGGGCCATCGACCGCATAATGGCGTGCGCGAAAAAGCCAGTTGATCTGCCCGAACATCGGGTGGTGGCTGAAATGCGGGCAGACGTATTCCCAGACGACATCGCCCTCACGCGTGACCTCGAATAGACAGCCCTTCGCGCCTTCGCAGATCAGCGTGTTGCCTGACGGCAGCCGCTGGCAGCCGCCGATCATCGGCGAGAAGAAGCTCATGGGATTTTTCTTCGCCACGTAGCGCCAGACGATTGTGTTGCTGGCCGGGTCGATCTCCCACACCTGCGAATGATGCAGGTCCGCCGCATAGGTGCCGTTAGCGAACAGCAGGATGTTGCCGTTATCCAGCATCTGCGCGTCGTGCTGCCCGCCCATGGCGTCGTTCTGGTAATGCCAGAGCAGCGCGCCGCTCTTGCGCTCAACGATGTAGATAAGGTTGCGCGATTTCGAGCTGACGAGATACTTGCCGTCGGCCAGCGGCTGGATCGTGTTGCTGTGGCCGTTCGACCAGCGGTTGGAATTGCGATGCAGGGGAAAGCGGTCGTAACCGAGCTGCACGCAATCCCATTCCCAGACCACCGCCCCGCGCTCATCCACTTCGCGCAAAACCTCGCCGCACATGCCGCCCTCGGGCTCGCTGCCGGCAATGCCGCCCGCTATGCGCGCCTCCTCTTGCGCACTCATGGACGTATAGGCGGCGTAGACAGCGCCATCGGGAAGGCGGCGGGCGTCGTGATGCTGCCAGGGATCGACATGCTCCCACACCACCTTACCGTTCCAGTCGTATTCCCGCATGAGGCCGCTGACCGTCAGCGCCACGCCTTTGGGCGCATCGCAGCGCGAATTGACGAAGAGATTGCCGTTGGGCAGCAAATAGCACCAATTGGTGACGCCTTTGCCGACCGCCCAGCGATGGCGGATGGCGCCGGCGTAATCGACGAGGAAAGTTTCGCCGCCTTCGGACGGGTTGATGAGGAATAGACCAGGCGTTGCTCTCGTCGTGTCGTGGAAGGTAACGCCAGCGTTTTGGATGAGCATGGGCAAATTGTCCGTCTTGCGCGGTGCATGATCGAAAGTCTCAAGGAAATAGCGAGTTCGTGTTTGCAAGCCAACTAGAAGTAATCTCAGCCTGAGTTCAATCACGTCTAAACACCCCCAATGATGATTGAGACAGAAAATTGCACAATGCATGTTGGGCCGGAGATTTGATCCTGCGATAACTGGCAAGTTTGCGCGGGATAGCATCCCCCCAAGAATTGATGCACATTCCCCTCATCCCAAGGAAAACCCAAATGTCCACCGCAGCCGAAAAACCCGTCAGCCGCTTTCCCGTTCCGGCGCTCAAAGATATCCCCGAAGACATCCGCACGCGTATTCTCGCTGTGCAGCAAAAATCCGGCTTTGTGCCGAATGTCTTTCTCGTGCTGGCGCGGCGGCCCGATGAATTTCGCGCCTTCTTTGCCTATCACGATGCACTCATGGAAAAGCCCGGGAATCTCACCAAGGCCGAGCGCGAAATGATTGTGGTGGCGACCAGCAACGCCAATCAATGCCAGTATTGCGTGATTGCCCATGGCGCGATCCTACGCATCCGCGCGAAGAATCCGCTGATTGCCGATCAGGTCGCCATCAATTACCGCAAGGCCGATATTTCTCCTCGGCAGAAAGCCATGCTGGATTTCGCGATGAAAATCGCCTTCGAGGCTTATGCTGTGAGCGAGGCCGATTACACTGCGCTGTCCGGGCATGGATTCGATCAGGAGGACTGCTGGGACATCGCCGCTATCGCGGCCTTTTTTGGCATGTCAAACCGGCTGGCTAACGCCACCAACATGCGACCGAATGACGAGTTTTACATGCTAGGGCGGTAAGGGCTGCCCCAAAATGTCATCCCGGCCAAGCAAAGCGCAGAGCCGGGATCGCCTGCTGCGTCCGGGATGACGCCTGGCACAATTTTGCTACCCCTGCCCCGCCTCGATCTTCCCCACCGCCTCTACCACCGCATCAAATGTCAGCATGGTGGATGCGTGCCGCGCCTTGTAATCCCGCACGGGTTCGAGCACGGCGACATCGGCCCACTTGCCCTCGCGCGGGGGCTCGCCGCCTTCTTTCAGCATACGCCGCACCTGATCGCGCAGTTTCCGCAATTCGTCGGGCGTAGAGCCCACGACATTATGCGCCATGATCGAGGACGAGGCCTGGCCAAGGGCGCAGGCCTTCACCTCATGGGCGAAATCGCTCACTTTCCCGTCTTTCATGGCCAGATCCACCGTGACGGTTGAACCGCACAGCTTGGAATGGGCCGAAGCGCTGGCCTGCGGCGACGCCAGCCGTCCCTGCCGGGGAATATTCGCGGCAAGTTCAAGAATTCGCTTGTTGTAGATGTCGTCGAGCATGGAGCCCTCGTTGATTTCGAACACAATATAAGCATTCCCCGGCCGTTTGCCAGAAAATCAGCGCTCCGGTGCAGCCAGCCCGGAAAAAATCCGGCGACTTGGCCTTGGTGCAGTTGAAAAATAATTTTGGTGGTCCAGATTGGAATTTCGTGAAACAATCGTTTCAGTCGTTTTAGGAGGAGGCACCATGGACGCCGTGGTTAAGACCTCGACTTGTGAAATTGCTGGGTCTGACGACCCTGCGAAGGCATTGGTCGAAAACCAGCACACCATTCGGCCCACAAGGGCGGAAGCTGAAGACGCAGTTCGTATTTTATTGCGCTGGGCGGGCGAAAATCCCGGCCGCGAAGGCCTGCTGGATACGCCAGCGCGGGTCGTCAGAGCCTATCAGGAATTGTTCCGCGGCTACGAGCAGGATGGAGAGGAAATCCTCTCCAAAGTGTTCGAGGAAGTGGAAGGCTATGACGACATGGTGCTCGTCAAGGACATTCCCTTCACCAGCCATTGCGAACATCACATGGTGCCTTTCGTCGGCAAGGCGCATGTCGCCTATTTTCCCAATGGTGGGGTGGTCGGCTTGTCCAAGCTGGCGCGCGTTGTCGATGTCTATGCCCGCCGCCTGCAGACGCAGGAAACCATGACAGCGCAGATTGCCAACGCCATTGAAACAAGGCTGAAACCGCGCGGCATCGCTGTCCTGATCGAGGCCGAGCATATGTGCATGTCCATGCGCGGCGTACAGAAAAGCGGCGCATCAACGATGACCAGCCGCTTCACGGGATTGTTCTCCAAACCGGAAGAACAGGCGCGGTTTTTCACCCTCATCCGCATGGGCCGTTAAGGTCCTGCCCCGGCAGGCCTCCCGCGTCACGGTGCAAAACCGGGATGGCGGGCGGCTTCCAACGTAAGGCCAGATGGCCTCCATGTGCCATTTCGCACATATTGTTGAAGAAACTTGAATATCCCTGTTTGGCAACGGGCTGAACCAGCATATCCTCGCGTGGCGAAGGACGATGCAGGGCAGGATCGCCGTCGTCTACGCCAAACAGGAGGTCGCACATGATCCGCACTATTACATTGTTAGCAGCTGTTTCTTTTGCAACGCTGGCGCTCGCGCAAGCGCCCAAACAGGCAGCGCCCGCAGCCGGGCAGTCGCAAGCTGCTCCGCCCGCCGGCCAGCAACCCTCCGGCCCGCCTCCCAAGCCGACCCCGGCCCAGACGCAGGCTGACGTTCAGGCCATCCACGCCTGCATCAATCTCAAGGCGCCCGAAGGCGAACCTCCCGCCGAAGGTACGCCCGAACGAGAAAAGATGATGAAGGAAACCGAAGGCGGCCCGCAATCCTGCGTCGGTTCGGTCACTGAAGCCTGCCAGAAGGCTGGCGGCAACGAAGAAGCCTGCACCTTGCGTGAAGCCACCGCATGGCTCGCCTCAACCGCCCTCGACAAGGAAACCGAGAAAAAATTCGGCCCGAAAAACGTTGGCGTCTACAAGGCTGCGTCCAGCAAGATCATGGGCAACGCCGTCGCTCTCTGCAAGGCAGCTGCGTCCGTGTCCGCCTGGGGCGCTGAAGCCATCAAGACCAATTCGCGAGATCTCGAGTTCGACCTGATGCAGCCCTGCGTGTTCGACGCTGTTGTGCAGCAATCCCTGATCATTCTGGTGAACAAGCGCGGCGCAGCGGGGCAATAGGGCCTTTGGTGCCATCCCGGACGCCGAAGGCGATCTGGGATCGCTATGCGATAATTATCAAACGATCCCGGATAAATCGCTATGCGATCTTCCGGGATGACGTTGCCATTGCCTTCCCTGACAAATTTATCTCGCACCCGGCCGCATGCGCCCGCTCTCGCGCTCCATTTCACGCAAGCCCTTCTTGGCAGCATTCGTGCGCTGCCAGCGCTCCACTGTCACAAAATCCGCCGCCCGCCACGGAAAATCCGGCGATCCCTTAAAAACGCGAAACCCCTCGATCGCAACCACCACATCTCCAGGTGAAAGCGTATCGTCTGCAAAGAAGGACGAGAGCGGTTGCGGCTGGCTGTTCGCCGGCCCGGACGAAGCGCGCGCAACGCGCGGCTGGGTTGAGTTTTCTGCGGGCTTTGCACTGCGCCGCGCCGCCAGCCTGATGGCCAGCGCAAAACGAAACAATTCACGCGCTGCCGGTTCCCGCCCTGTGGGCTCGGGCCGCACATACATCGTGCCGTCAGGCATGCGGATGAAATACTGGCCAACATTCGCCCCGCCGGGCTGCGGATCAAACACCCGCCGCGCAAGACGATCCGGCACGACAATCACATGAGGAAGCTTTTGCCCCGGCTGCAGTTTCTTCGCAGCAGGCAGATTAATCGGCGCCAAAGCTTGTGGAGGGACGGCGCGTGCGCCGGGCTCATCAATGATTTGCCCCGGCCGTGCCGTAGGCGCCTCGGGCCTTTCTTCGCGGGCGCTGCGATCAAGAATGAGCTCCGCTTGCGCAGAATTTAAAGTCGGTACGGCGCAGATCAGCGCCGCTGCCAACAATAACAAGTGAGCCAATTGCAAAACCGCGATTGCGCGCTGATTTTTCGCCCTGAAAGGGAATAAATCGAGGCATCCGGGTCCGAACCTGGCATGGTGTTTCCACGACAAATCACCAACAGGCGAGTGCCTCGAAATGCCTCTGCGCGAGACGCTA
>CANJJI010000067.1 GCA_947474545.1 Beijerinckiaceae bacterium
GCCTCGCAGACCTGGCTGAACGATGTCGCCAGATTGATGAACGGCCGCCCCAGAAAAACCCTCGGCTGGAAAACCCCTGCCGAGGCCATGGCCGAAGAAATCAAAGCCTTCAGTTCAACCGTTGCACTTGATGTTTGAGACCAAGATGTCCATACTTGTCGTTGACCTGTTTAAAGTTATCCATGTCCAGATAGAGGATGGCGAAGACCTCTTTCATACGGCGATACCGCTCGAAGGCCGCTTCGGCTTCCGACATAAAGACAGCCCGGTTTGGCAACCGGGTTAAAGTATCTGTTCGAGAGGCCAGTTCGTTCTCATAGTTCTCGATCGTCTGTGTGCGGATTTGCGATGAGAAAACCCATGAGCCTCGCATGAGTGCGACATAATAGGCGACCATCATGATGCTGATCGAAAGAGCAACGGAACTGCCCGACTGCCAGAGGCCATACAAGGTGCCAAGAAAAATCAATCCGCTGAAAGTGGCTGCGGCAGAGGGAATACTGGCGAAGGCGAAAGCGCCGCCACCCATCATTCCGGCGGATATGCAGATCATGATCAATTGACTGGTATGCGTACCATCCGGAAAGAAATATCCGGGCACCAGGCTCCAGATCATACCCAATGCAAAGGCGTGCACTGTGGTCTTGCGTACGGCGGAAATGGCCTCGCCCTGTCCGGCGTTTGCAGGCGAGATCAGCCAGCGGAATGTAATGAGAACCGAAGCGTAGACGCACATCACAGCAGCCCAAAGCTGGGCATAGGGCTGCCTGGCGTCTCCGCCCATAGCCGATACGATAATGCAGGCGTTCCATACGTTTACCAGCATCATCGCGCCAGCATAACGTGAAATGATGCGGAATTGTTCCGTATGCACGCGGGCAAGCACGCGCTCGTTGCAGGGCTCTGGCAGAAATCGCTGTGCCAAAGTTTGACGCGCCCGTGCAGGGAACACGGACAACAGGGCGGACGTTCTTTTCCCGCCATGCGCCAAGGTGGAATCGTCGTTCATAAATTTCCCCACAACCTGCCTTCAGGATAGTTCGCAGAGAAAGTTCTTAAATTTGCTAACGATAAGGTTTGAGCGAAGATATCTGGCCTTTAAGAAGAAGATTAGCTTACCTATAGTAAACCGGTCACTTATCGGGCTGGTTAAGTAATCCTTAATTATCTTTTGGTCCCGGAAAAAGTAGGCTTTTAACGGTTACCGGGACCATGCCGGAAGGTAGCCTCATCCGCCCGATATCCACATAATCGAAGTCCCGCAGGACAACGCTATCAAGGACCAGAAGGTCATTTGTTATGTTCAGATCTTGCTGCAATATAGCGCCCAGATTGAATCCTGTGTCGCCCTCTACAAGCAGATAGAGGTTGGTCCCGGCGGCAATCCTGTCTGCCAGGGCTTCGGAAATGCCCTTTGCGAAAGCAAGCATGCGCCGATATTCCGGCTCGCCGCGCCATCGAAACGCATAGACGACTTCCCGGTCACCATCGCCATCGCCGAATGCCTGGCGGTGCGATTGAATTGAATGAGCCAATTGGCTGCTGTCGATCTCCGTTGAAAAATGGAAAGGAGGTTGCAGCACTGGCAGATTGCGGCGCGGCAGCAAGGTTGCGTGGTTGGTGATGAAGGAGGTTGCGCCGCTGAGTTGTGTCGTGAATTCGCTGCAGCCAAGCACGGTCGCGCGTATGCATTGGCCAGCGGGCAGGAGCGCCGCTGGCATGGCATTGCGTTTTATGAGTTTGCTAATGGCAAGGCCCAGGTGTTTGCCGGCATCAGAAAAGTCGCGGTTTTCAAGGCCATAAATATATTCTGCGATCCCGCCTGAAAACATGATCCCATCTATGTTGTGACATGAAATGGGAGGAGTAAGGAATTGAGCCTTTGTATTTCTGGTGTAAATTTCCGGGTTGATCGCAGCCATGATATCTTCGGCCAAATTGGCTGTAAAATGCTCCATTTGGTCTTGTCCAGCAAGTTTCCCGGGAGCCCAGTCAAATCCCAGCGTTCCCCCATAGATCGCAGCTGCTGCCTCGAGCCTTACAATGCGTCCTTCTCCATTTACCACGATCTGGCGGCCGCCGATATTCAACGCCGCCGTCGCAACGATGCGGCCATTTTCAGCAATTGCGAGTTTAGTTGTGGCTCCGCCGATATCTATGTTCAATATGCGCGTCATCGTCGCGCGAGAGTGGTCAAGCGCGCCAGATCCGCTGGCCGCCAGCGCTGCTTCATAATGATCACCTGCAGCTGTGGCGACTATGTCGCCTGTTTCCAGTGAAAGCTCTTCAAGAATAGAAGACGCATTGGCAGCCCTTGCTGCTGCGCCTGTGAGGATGATTGCGCCGGTTTCCACGTCATCGGGGGCCAGGCCAGAAGCCTCGAAAGCGCGCGCGATCGTGCCTCGCAAACGTTCGATATCGATCTCGCCGGTCTTCAAGAAAGGGGTTAGCACCACAGGCGACAGATAAAGCGTCTCGCGCGATCTCACATGGCGCCGCATGGCTGCGGGCTCTCCTGGTCCATGCATCAATAGCCGGGAAAACGCGATTTGTGTGCCTGACGAACCAATGTCGATGCCTATACTGATCAGTTCAACACGCGCCAGTTCCTGCGAACCGCCGGTAATCAGGTTTTCGCCCGCGTCATGCTCGTGATCATGGTCTTCGCCCGGTGCGTGGTCATGCCCCACCGCCGCGCCAAAGGCGTGGTCGGCAAGAGAATGGGATTTGCGGCCGGGCCGCTCCGGTGTCGTCATGTTGCCGCAGATAGATCACGCGGCAGCGGGGTCATGCAAGGGCCTATCAGCTTAACTCATCGAGTTGGCGAACCACAGGGCGATCTGCGGGAATGTGATGATAAGCCCAAGGCGGATAAGATCAGACACTAGAAACGGCAGCGCACCCTTATAGATGTTCACAAGACCGATATCCGGCACCATCTTGTTCATTACGAAGCAGATCATGCCGATAGGTGGCGCATAAAGACCGATTTCTACCGTCGTGACAACCAGCACGCCAAACCATACAGGATCAAAGCCCAGCTTGACGATGACGGGATAAAGGATAGGCACTGTCAACAGCATGATTGCAAGCTCATCCACGAACATGCCGGTGATGATGTAGAATGCCATGATTGCGATGATGATGCCGATGGGCGGCAGCGGCAGGTTGCCAACCCATTCGGCCAGTTGCTGCGAGGTTTGCGTCACCGCCAGAAAATACTGGAACAGGAAGGCGCCGATGATGATGAAAAAGATCGCCGCCGATGTACGCAGCGAATCCACCATCGCCTCAACCATCTGCGGCCATTTCAAACGCCCGCGCGCCACGCCGATAACAAATGCGCCCAGCACGCCGAGCCCGGCAGCTTCGGTTGCGGTGACAAAGCCGCCGTACATGCCGCCGATCACTGTGCCGAACAACAACAAAACAGCCCAGACGTCGCGCAGGCTGGTCCAGCGTTCGTTCCAGTCAGCGGGTTTTGCGCGCGGCATCCATTCGGGCTTGAACCAATAAACGACCAGTACACCAGCCGAATATAGTGCGATGCCGAGAATGCCAGGTATGACGCCCGCCATGAAAAGCTTGATCACGTCTGTATCAGTGAGAATGGCGAAGAGGATGAACATCACCGAGGGCGGGATCATGATGCCAAGCGTTCCGGCGGTGGCGATCACGCCAGCGGACAATCCCGGGGAATAACCCGCACGGCGCATTTCCGGCAAAGCGACCTGTGTCATCGTCGCTGCCGTAGCCACCGACGATCCATTGATCGCAGCAAAGCCGCCGCATGCAAAAATGGTCGCAATAGCGAGCCCGCCGGGCAGATGCCCAAGCCAGGCCGCAGCCGCACGAAACAGCTCTCGACTCATGCCGGTGACGCTGACCAGCGTTCCCATCAATACGAACATGGGTATAACGCTGAAATTAAAATTTGTGACCGTACGGAACGGGGAGTCAACCAGCAAGCGGATCGCTGGCCCCCAGCTCACCATATAGGCAAAGCCCATCACACCGACGATTCCCATGCTGACAGCAATCGGCACACGAATGAGCATCAAAACGATGACAGCGGAACAGCCGACGATGGCGACAATTGTTTGTTCGTCCATGTCAGGCCTCCCGCTTTGCGCCGAATACGATTTGCGCCCAGCGGATTGCCGCCATCAGCAGTGCGGCGACAACACCAATGGCGGCGAGCGAATAGCCCGTCCAAAGGGGTATGCGCAGGTCGCTGGAGATTTCGCCAGCCTTCAAAATGTCGAAAACCTTGTAGCTGCTGGCATAGCCGAACAGAGCCATGAAGAAGAGGTGAATAGTGTGCGCGACGCTATCCATCACCCATTGCGCGCGCGGGCTGAGGAATTCCCAGATTACGTCCACAGTAATGTGGCGATCGGCGTAATTCGCGGTGGCTATGCCCCAGCAGATGGCGATCCCTTGCATCATCTGCCCCAGCACGAAGCCGTCGGGGATACTTTTGGAAAAGAAATAGCGAAGTAACGCTTCGCTAAATGTGATCAGTGCAAGAAAGCCGACGGCATAGCCAGCAATCTTGTCGATGACTTCGACAGTTTTGTTCATTGCTGCGCGTTCCCCCCGGAAATGTGTCGCGCCAATCGGAGTTGATTGCCCCGCCGGTTCTGGCGGCGGGGCTAAAGAACCTATTGATAGAGTGCGCCGCCTTCGCGCATGTGTTCGACAAAGTCCTTGTAGACATCATCGGCGTTGTAGCCGGCCTTGGTCACGGAGGCTTTCCATGATGCAATCACAGGCTCAGCTGATTTGCGCCAGGCTGCAACGTCGTCGGCGGTGGGCTTCACGATAATGCGCCCTGGATCCGGATTGGCGATGATCTTGACTTCGTAATCCCGCTCCTCCTTACCCCAGAAGCGATAAATCTTGGCCGACCATTCCGGTGTGCAGGTTTCGTCGAGCGCCTTCTTCTGCGTTGGCGAGAGGCTCTCGTAGGTCTTCTTGTTGATATTGTGCGTGAACGTCGAGACATAGAGCGGGATGGCCGTGTGTACTTTCACGACCTTGCCGAAATTCATGGTTACGAGGCCGCCCCACGGGATGGTAATGCCTTCAGTAATGCCACGGTTCAGCGTTTCGAAAGCTTCCATGATCGGGACCTGGACAGCAGAGCCGCCAAGCGAGCTGATGTATTCGGCGATCGTGGCATTGCCGGCGCGAATCTTGAGGCCGCGAATATCTTCCGGGCGGCGGACTTCCTTCTTCGTCATATGGAAAGTACCGGGTTCGTGAGTGAAGGCATGGCAGGTCATCACATCCGCCATCTCCTTGTCCGCATATTTCTTGTAGAATTTTGTCAGCGCCGCTGCGGTGGCGTTGCTGTCTTGAGTCTGGAAAGGCAGATCCGAAACCGAAATGACGGGGAAACGACCGGGCGTGTAACCAGGGTTGATCAGGCCGATGTCGGCAACGCCGCCCTTCACCATGTCATAGTGATCTGGACCAGAGCCGAGTTGGCTCGAGGGGAAGAGCTGGATCGACAATGACCCGTTTGTCGCCTTGCGCAGCTGCTCATCCCACTCCTTGTAGCCGGGTGTAAGAGCATGGGTAGGCGGCACCCAATAACTCAATTTGAGAACAACCTTTTTTTCCTGTGCCTGTGCAGCGGGCAACGCCGCAGCAAGTGCAAGAATAGCCGGCACAGCAAGCGCTTTCAATTTCATGACAGTCCTCCCAGATTTTGAAGCCGGTCCACCGGCTCCTGCAACCCTCCCGGCAGCAGGCAGAAACTGGAACGGAAGCTAGGTTCAAAACCGGAGCAGGTCAAGCAATGCTATCTAAAGCCCCGGTGGTTCCTTTATGTTTGACAAGCATTCCGGTAGTGGGCAACATTCCCGCGCCCACATTGGAATTTCCGCACAAAGAAGCGGACTGGATTTAAAGAATTTTGCGCAGGGCGACGGCGATAAGCTGGACGCGCAAGCTTTTCCCGGGCTGGAGGAAAAGGGACCCGGTCTTCAAAATCCAGGAAAAAGACTGAAGCACGGCATGCCGCAGGAATGTTGTGATTATCGGGACTTTATGATCGGGAGGCGGCAGCGCCGATGTGATGAAACTTCATTCTAGGGAGGCGTCACATGGCAAATATAGAAGCACATCAAGCAAGACCTGCGGCCTTGAATCCGCAATTCGACTCTGAACGCTGGACACCATACTCGCTCAATATACTTCTGATATGCATCCTCGCCTGGGCGTTCGATGTGTATGAGCAAACTATCGTTCAGCTCATTACACCTATTCTGATCAAGGAATGGAACATTACACCAGCCGTGATTGGGAACATCACGACAGTGTCGCGGTGGATAGGACTGATTGGCGGCATCGCCTTTCCGGTGCTGGCGGATCATTATGGCCGCAAACCAATTCTTATCCTTGCCATCGTCGGTTATTCGCTGTGCAGCGGCCTGACAGGGTTTGCGAACGGCCCGATGCAATTGCTGATTTTCAGCTCCATCGCACGCGTGGCGCTGGCAGGTGAAAATCCTGTTGGGCAAATCATGGTCAGCGAGACAGCACCGACGAAATGGCGCGCGACTGCGCTTGGGGCGTTGATCGGCGGCTATCCGCTCGGCTATTTGCTCACGACGCTTGTGGCGCAATGGGTTGTGCCGGTGTGGGGCTGGCGCGCGCTTTACTGGATCGGCATTCTGCCGGCGCTGATGGTTTTGTGGATTGCTTTCAGCATCAAGGAGAGTCCGCGCTTTGAGCGTGTTTCCACCGAAGCCTTCCGCGGGAGTTTCTGGAAGAGCTTCAATCTTATGGCGCCCGCGCGCAAATACCCGCGAGAGATGTTGATCGCTGTTCTGGTTAATCTGTTCTACCTATTCACATGGATTGGCTGGTCGGCCTGGATGCCGCAGTTTCTCGCAACCGAGAAGAAGCTCGGCTTTCAGACGATGGCTAGCTATCTGACCATCTGGATGGCAGTGGCGATCTTCGCCTATTATTTCTGCGGCTGGCTCTGCGACATGTACGGCAGGCGCATCGTGATACCGGCGTTTTTGATCCCTTCGGCCATATTGCTGGTGGTGCTGGGATATATCGACGATCCCCAGAAACTTTTCTGGGTTGGCCTCGTTACGAATTTCCTGATCACCGGCAGTTTCGGCAGTGGCCTTGGTTATTGCACCGAGCTCTTTCCAACGGAGATTCGCGGCACCGCAGTCGGTTCGGCGTTTACGCTGGGCAGTATCGGCGCGTCCGCGGCTCCAGCGATTATCGGCTGGATAGCAACCTCTCACTCAATCGCTGCCGCACTGCCGCTGTTGGCGATTTCGTTTTTGTGTCTGGTGCCGATCTTCGCCTGGTTTGGACATGACACGACACGTAAGGAATTGCTCGACTTTGTCGGCGAAAAACATTCGTAACTAAAAAGAACAGCGGTGGTTGAGAAGTCAGTCACCGCTGTTCGTGAAAAAAATCATATACCAGTTTCGCCGTTGCTGCGTTGATGCCGGGCACTTTCTCAAGGTCCGAGAGTGCGGCGCGGGAGATGGCCTTGGCTGTGCCAAATGCGTTAAGAAGTGCACGTTTGCGGGATGGTCCGATGCCCGCAATTTCGTCGAGTGGATTTTTTACGAATTCCTTTTTTCGCTTTGCGCGATGGGTGCCGATGGCGAATCTGTGCGCCTCATCGCGCAGGCGCTGGACGAAATAAAGCGCGGGGTCGCGTGGTTCCAGTTTGAAGGGTTCACGTCCTTCAACAAAAAATGTTTCGCGCCCGGCGTTGCGATCGGGCCCTTTGGCGATTGATGCGATCGCGACATCTTTGACGCCAAGTTCCGCGATAACGGTCCACGCTGCTTCGAACTGGCCGATACCGCCGTCGATGAGAATAAGATCGGGCCGGGAGGGGAAGGATACCGGATCTGCTTCGGCTTCCTCGACCGGAGTATCCAATTCATCAATAGACACCGCTTCCAAAGGCGCCTCGTCCGCGCTTTCAGGCGCCGCCAAAAGAGTTTGTTTGCCCTCTTCCTTCAGCAAACGAGCAAATCGTCTTGTCAACACTTCGCGCATCATGCCGTAATCGTCGCCGGGCACGAGTTCTTCGTTCTTGATGTTGAATGTGCGGTAGTGGGTCTTCATGAATCCGCCGGCCCCGGCCACAACCATTCCGCCGACGGCATTCGTGCCCATGATATGAGAGTTGTCATAAACCTCGACACGGCGGATTTTCTTATTAATGCCGAAGGCCTTGGCGAGCGACTCCAGCAGCCGTTCCTGCGCGGCGCTGTCCGCCAGTCTGCGGCCCAATGTTTCCTTTGCGTTACGTGCGGCGTGATCTACCAATTCCCGCCGTTCGCCACGTTGGGGTGTGGCTACTTCCACCTTGCGGCCAGCGCGGGCGCTGAGCGCTTCTGCCAGTATCTCGCGGCTGTCGATCTCTTCGGACAGCAGCACAACGCGTGCTGCAGGTTTGTCAGCATAGAACTGCGCAAGGAATGCATCCAAGACTTCGCTCAACGTCAGGCTTCGATCAGCGCGCGGGAAATAGGTGCGATTGCCCCAGTTCTGGAAATTCCGGAAGAAGAACACTTCTATCGCGAATTGGCCTGCCTGTTCGGTGATGGCGAAGACATCGGCTTCTTCCACCGTGCGCGGATTGATATCCTGCGTGCCCTGAATGCTTGACAGCGCGGAAATGCGATCGCGCAAACGGGCCGCTCGCTCAAATTCCAGCGCTTCGGCGGCC
Source organism: Beijerinckiaceae bacterium (assembly GCA_947474545.1). GTDB lineage: Bacteria > Pseudomonadota > Alphaproteobacteria > Rhizobiales > Beijerinckiaceae > Terripilifer. The sequence goes on from CANJJI010000067.1 coordinate 8,732, forward strand.
TCTGTCATTTCCTGCGCCAGGGTTTCGCGCACCTTGCGGCTTTTACCGGAGAGAAAGTCACGCGCTTCTTGCACCAGCTCCGCATATTGATCGAGCGGGATTTCATTTGTGCAGGGACCGGCGCAGCGCTTGATCTGCCAGAGTAAACAGGGGCGTGTGCGGTTTTCGAAATAAGAATCAGAGCAGGAGCGCAGAAGAAACGCGCGTTGCAGCGATTTGATCGTCCGTGTCACAGCCCAGACGTTTGCGAAGGGCCCGAAGAAATCACCTTTCCGCCCGCGCGCGCCGCGATGTTTGGTAATCTGCGGAGCCGCATGATCGCCGGTCAGCAATATATAAGGAAAACTCTTGTCGTCGCGCAGCAGCACATTATAGCGCGGCTTGAGCTGCTTGATCAGATTGGCTTCCAGCAGCAGTGCCTCGGTCTCCGTTTGAGTGGAAACGAAGACCATGGATGCTGTCAGGGAAACCATACGCGCTATGCGGTTTGTATGGCCCTGTCCACGGGCATAGCTGCCGATGCGTTTTTTGATGCTGCGCGCCTTGCCCACGTAGAGGACCTCGCCATCGCCAGAGATCATGCGATAGACGCCCGGTCCCATAGGGGCGTGCTTTTCATGAGCTTTGATGACTTCGACGCCTCGGGCGATCGATGCGGGTGTCGTTTCCTCCGTCTCGGGCAGCGGAAGAGGCAGAACCGCTTCCTCGCTCTCGTCCTCGCCAGAATCCTGGTTCAAGTCATCATCAGGCAGATCGTCACCGGACATGCCAGCTTGGTCCGGGCGCGGTTGTTCCCGGTTCTTGCTGGCATTTTCTGGCTGACGGCTGTTGCGCGGGCTCATTGGAGACTCGTTGGGATCGCTGTATATGTAATGGGCTGCGGCGGGCGCGTCATCCGCCCATTGCATTTTACATGGTAGGGCGTGGCGCAGACTGGAATTGCCTGTGGATTGACGCGCACGGCGAGGCGGGCTGTTATAGGCGGAATGGCGCCGTTCACGCCAAAACAGAGGACGATGATATTTATGCCCGCTGCCGCCGAGCGCCGCCCCCGTGCGCTTTTCCAGAAGATCTGGGATGATCACGTTATCGCCGATATGGGCGACGATTATTCCCTACTGCACGTCGATCGGCATGTGGTCCATGATATGGGTGGGCGTAGTTTTGCCGGACTCAAAAATCGCGGTCTGCCGCTGAAAAATCCTGAGCTGACTTTCGCGACTGCCGACCACGCGATTCCCACCACGCCGGGCATCGTCTGGAGCGATTACTCGAACCCGTATCTCGAGAATCTCAGGGAAAGCTCAAAAGCGCTCGGATTTAAATTTTTCGCCCCCGGGCAACCTGGGGCCGGCGTTGTCCATGTGGTCGCGCCCGAACAGGGCATCGCGTTGCCTGGGGCAACGCTTGCCTGCGGCGATAGCCATACCTGTACAGTTGGCGCCCTCGGCGTGATGGGCTGGGGTGTTGGGCAGAGTGAGTTGCTGCATATACTGGCGACCCAAGCCAGCATCCAGAAGCGGGCCGGGAATATGCTTGTCGAAATCGATGGGCATATCGGCGGCGCAATCACGGCAAAAGACGTGATACTTCATATCATCAGACAGACTGGCGCTTCGGGGGCGCGTGGGCTGGCGGTGGAGTTTGCCGGACCGGCGATCCGTTCAATGCCGATGGAAGGCCGTTTCACGATCTGTAACATGGCAACCGAGATGGGCGCCCGCTACGGATTGATCGCGCCCGATGAGGTGACATTTGCGTATCTCAAGGGCCGTCCCTATGCGCCAGCAGGAGATTTGTGGGAGAGCGCGGTTGCGGTTTGGCGGCATCTTGCTGGCGATGCAGATGCTGTTTTCGAAAAGAAAGTGCAGTTCTCAATCGATGATATCGCGCCCCAGATCAGTTGGGGCACCAGCCCGGATCAGGTGATTGGCATTAATGAAGACATTCCGGATCCCGCGTCTGAACCAGATGCTGTCAGGCGAAAAGCCATGATCGATGCGCTTGAATACACCGGTCTTGCTGCGGGTAAACCGCTGGCCGGGACGTCTGTTGATCACGTATTCATTGGTTCGTGCACAAACGCGCGCATCTCTGATCTTCGTCTAGCCGCCGCTGTCGCGAAGGGGAGGCGGGTTGCCGGACATGTGGAAGCCTGGGTCGTGCCAGGCTCCTTCACAGTGAAGGAACAGGCGGAAAAGGAAGGCCTTGACCGGATATTTATTGAAGCCGGATTTCAATGGCGCAATCCCGGCTGCTCCATGTGTGGGGGCATGGGTGACTTGTCACGCGAAAAAATTCCGTCCGGGAAGAGGGCTGTTTCAACGACAAACAGAAATTTTGTCGGCCGCCAGGGGCCAGGCAGCCGCACGCATCTGGCCAGTCCCGCCATGGCGGCGGCGGCGGCCATTGCAGGGCATATTGCCGACGTTCGCGAGTTCAGGATTGAAGATCATGGAACCATTGCTTGAAATACGCGGGCCTGCCGCGCCGCTGCCGCTTGATGACATCAATACGGATATGATTGCGCCGACGCGACCGCGCGCCCATCTGGCAAATACCAAAATATCCGAGCGGGAGTTCGACGCTGCTGCGCTTTTTGCGCCCTTGCGTTTCGACGCCAGTGGCGCGGAAAATCCTTCATTCGTGTTGAATCAACCGGGATTTCGCGCTGCGAAGATCATATTGTCCGGCCGCAATTTCGGCTGCGGAAGTTCACGCGAACAGGCTGTCTGGTTGCTCGCCGATTTCGGCATCAGGTGCATCATAGCGCAAAGTTATGGCGGCATTTTTTACGACAGCTGTTTCAAGAACGGCATTCTGCCTGTGATCCTGCCAGCAAACACGATCGGTGAGCTCATGCAGGAGGCCGCCGACGGCGGCGGTGAACAGTTTTTCACAGTCAATGTTGCGGAGCGTTCGGTTGTTTCGCCATCAGGCAAGGCGATCAAATTCGATCTGCCGGAATTCCGGCGCGCTGCGTTGTTGAGCGGTGTGGACGATATCGATATGACCTTGCGCCGCAGTAACGAAATTTCTGCGTTTGTTGATCGTGATCGGACGGCGCGGCCGTGGATCTATCTGGCTAAACCGCAGAGAGCCTGAGGGCAACAACATGTATGGCCGTTTTATTTCCACTGGGCTCGTTGCAGGCGTCCTGTTTGGCGTCCCAACGAATAGCGCGCGAGCTCAGGTGACAACGTCCTATCCCACCCAAACTGTTCGAATATTGCTGGGCTATGGCGCTGGCGGCGGTGCTGACATCACTGCGCGATTATTCGCGGCGAAAATGGAGACATTGACGAAGCAAGTATTCATCGTCGTCAACAAGCCCGGGGCCAATGGCAATATTGCAGCCAATGAAGTTGTGCGGGCGCAGCCCGATGGCCATACATTGTTGTGGTCGCCGAGTTCTACTTATGCGTCCAATCACCTTCTCTACAAGAACACGCCTTACGACCCAAAACGCGACCTTACTCTCGTATCGGTCTTCACGCGCTATGGCTTTGTTCTTGTGGTGAGCAAGGATAATCCGGTCAACTCGATTTCTGAATTAACAGCTCGATTGAAAGCAAAGGGCGGCGGTATGTATGGCTCTTCCGCTACAAGTTTTATGGCCTGCGCGGAACTTTATAAACTGAGTGCGGGGTTGATTACGCAACAGGTGAATTACAAGACAACGGGCGATGCAGTTCGCGATCTTGCCGGACAGCAGGTCGATTTTACCTTTGTAGACGCTGCTTTTGCTGTCGCACAATCTCAGGCAGGGCGTGTTAAATCGCTGGCGGTCACGCTGAAAGATCGCATGACTGGCGGCCCTGAAATTCCCACGATGGCTGAATCTGGTTTGCCCGATTACGAGATGAGCGGCTGGATCGGCCTTGCGGCGCCTAAACAAACGCCTGTGGCGATTGTGTCGCAATTAAACCGATGGGCCGGGCAGGTTATCGCCATGCAGGACGTGAGGAAGGTCATCCTCGATTCCAGTTCTGAGCCGTTCTATCTACCCATGGAACAGGTCGCGCCATTTCAGGATGAGCAGATTGAGAAGTGGCGCAGGCTCATAACGGATGGCAGATTGGAAGTTCAATAATTCGGGACCGCTTGCCGCCGTATTAATTTCGGCCTAACATCATACACAGCCAGGGGTGCCTCCGGATGGTCCGGGGGCTGAGAACAGACCCTTAGAACCTGATCTGGTTAAGACCAGCGGAGGGACGGCGCAGCCAGACGGTTTGCGGATTTTGCGCGCTGTCCGGGCACATCCTCCGATGATCGACCAGCGTTGGTGAGGCATTGCAGCGCGCCCAAGACGCGCATGCGGAGGTAGATATGAATATCCAGCACAAACCGGGTTCGCTCGTTCCGGAAACCGTGACAACCGGGCCTTTGCCCGGCTCGCGGAAGGTCTATGCGGCGCCGAAGAGTCATCCTGACGTACTCGTGCCTTTCCGCGAAATCGCGCTGGAAGATAAGGAGATGCCCACGCTGCGCGTCTATGATCCATCCGGTCCATACACCGAAACCGACGCACGTATCGATCTGGCCAAGGGACTGCCACGTATCCGAGATCCCTGGATCGCAAAGCGCACGGGCATAGAGACCTATGACGGGCGCATTATCCAACCGGTCGACAATGGCAACGTCGGCCATGACAAACTGGTGCCGCCGTGTCCGGCAAACTTTCGTCCGCGCCGTGCCCGCGATGGGGCAATGGTGACGCAATATGAATTTGCCCGGGCTGGCATCATCACGGAAGAAATGGTCTACGTCGCTCATCGCGAAAATCTCGCGCGTGAGGAGGCTGTTGCCGGTGCTGCAGCCACCATTGCCGACGGCGAAAGTTTTGGCGCAGAAATTCCGGCCTTCGTGACGCCTGAATTTGTGCGTTCTGAAATTGCGCGCGGGCGGGCGATTATACCTTCCAATATCAATCATCCCGAAGTCGAGCCGATGGCGATTGGTCGGAATTTTCTGGTGAAGATCAACGCCAACATCGGCAATTCCGCAGTCACGTCGTCGGTCGCAGAGGAAGTGGAAAAGCTGGTGTGGTCGATCCGTTGGGGGGCTGACACCGTCATGGATTTGTCCACGGGCCGCAACATTCACAATATCCGCGACTGGATCATCCGCAATTCGCCGGTGCCGATTGGAACGGTGCCGATCTATCAGGCGCTGGAAAAAGTCGGCGGCGACCCGCTGAAGCTGGATTGGGAAGTATTCAAGGACACTTTGATCGAGCAGGCAGAGCAGGGCGTCGATTACTTCACCATTCACGCAGGCGTGCGCTTGAAATATGTACCGCTCACGGCCAAGCGCGTTACGGGCATTGTCTCGCGCGGGGGCTCGATCATGGCGCGCTGGTGCCTTGCAGGCCATCGGGAAAGTTTCCTCTACGAGCGATTCGATGAAATCTGTGACATTATGCGCAAGTATGACGTGTCCTTCTCGCTGGGCGACGGTCTGCGTCCGGGTTCTGGTGCGGATGCGAACGATGCAGCGCAATTTGGCGAACTTGAAACGCTTGGCGAGCTCACGAAAGTGGCTTGGGACAAGGGTTGTCAGGTGATGATCGAAGGGCCGGGCCATGTGCCGATGCACAAGATCAAGGTGAACATGACCAAGCAGCTGAAGGAATGCGGCGAAGCGCCCTTCTATACGCTGGGACCATTAACGACAGATATCGCGCCGGGATATGATCACATCACCTCCGGCATTGGTGCTGCCATGATCGGCTGGTTTGGTACAGCGATGCTTTGCTATGTCACGCCGAAGGAACATCTGGGCCTGCCGGATCGTGATGATGTTAAGACCGGCGTCATCACCTATCGCATTGCCGCACATGCGGCTGACCTTGCCAAGGGCCATCCCGCAGCGCATATCCGCGATGACGCCATGAGCAAGGCGCGGTTCGAATTCCGCTGGGAGGATCAGTTTAATATTGGACTTGATCCTGATACCGCGCGCGAATTTCACGATGCCACCTTGCCAAAAGACGCACACAAGACCGCGCATTTCTGTTCCATGTGCGGACCCAAATTCTGCTCGATGAAAATCACGCAAGACCTTCGTACCGAGGTGCTTGCGATGGGCGAAAACGAGAGGATGGCGCTGGAAGGCATGGCCGAAATGTCGAAGAAGTTTCTCGACATGGGCGGCAAGGTCTATGTTGACGTGGACAAGGCGACGCCTGCGGGAGAATGATTTCTCGCCAATTTTGTTCTAACCAAGGGCTTCCTTCAGGAAGTCCTTTTTTAGGAGTGGATCGATGATGCGCCTGATTTCAATATTGGCGATTGTCTACGTCGGTTCTTACGGAGCATTCCGGCAGTCGCATATCGAGGTCTGGGCGCAAGACAAGGCGGCCTATGTTATATTTCCGCAAGGCGCGCCTGGAACGGCATTATACTATCTCTGGCGCCCAGTCAGCTATGCTGATGGAACGATGACTGGAATGCGCTTTCACATTGGTCCGCATATATAGATATTGTCAGGACGAGATTTTCGGCATACTCCACGTCAGTCCGGGAAACCGCGCAAAATCGCGGTCCATCGTTACCAATTCGCAATTCCATTCCATGGCTAGCGCGGCAAGCCATGCATCAGTCACTGTTGGTCCAGTCGTATTGGTTTCCTTGATCAAGGCGGTAAATATCCGCCAATGGTTGCGCCCCGGTTCAATCAATTCGCAGTGCGCATAGTTAAGTATGTCGTCGCAAAACCCGATCGTCTCTTCGAGCGAATTGACCGGCTTGATTATGCGCTGGTTCGTTACAATCCGAATGACCGAGGCAAGAGTCTGGTGTGAAATTGCGAGGGGTCTACGTTCATCGAAAACCCGGTTCAACCAGTTGCGGCAAATTTCATGATGAGTGGAATCGGGTCGGAACGCATTGATGAGAATGTTTACATCTGGAAAATCCATAAATCGTCAATCCTTGAAGCCCCGGTCCATCCGCTTTGCGTATTCGATGTCATCTGTTTCCTCGATTTCGCGAAAGGTCGGAAAGTGTTGCTTCCGTTTGCTCGCGACAATGGAAATGCGGGGATAACGTATCGGCTCATTTTCCCGCTTGCCGCGGTCTGGATCGAGCGCCAGTTTTAATCCCTCTTCCAGAAGGGAAGTTACAGTACGTCCCTCCTCCGCCGCTTTCTTGCGGGCGCGGTCTAGTAGGGCTGAAGGCAGGCGGACTGTCGTTCTCTCGATCATATGTCTAGACATATCACAAAATATGTCTGTATGTCAAAGTTAGGCAGGCTAGACCTTGGCCTTGCGCCGAGCCACCAGCACGTGCTCGGGCGCTTCGTCGGCATATAATAGCTCCACTATTTCCTCGCGATTGGCGAGAACGGCACGCTGGTTGATCGAGCCCTTGTCAGTCATTTCGCTCTTGTCGATGTCCGGGCCACGGTCCAGCACAATGATGCGTTCGATACGGTTGGAGCTGCCGGTGCCCTTCTGGGCGAAATCGTGCAGCAGTCGCTCCAGCTCGATCCTGATCTGGCGATCTGTGGCAATGTCCGCCGGGGAGGCATCCGGCTTGCCCAGATGTTTGCGGCAGGCTGAGAGATCAGGAAAAACAAGGGCTGTCAGATAATCCTTGTTCAAACCGGCAATCACGACATCCTGCACAAACGGCGCGAAGTGATCGATAAAGCTGGCCCGCAGCGGACCGACTGCGACCCAGGTTCCTGTTGAGAGTTTGAAATCCTCCGCTATGCGCCCGTCGAACAGAAAGCCCTTGTTCACATCGTTTTCGTCGACAAACCGCAGGGCGTCGCCGATGCAGTAATAGCCTTCGTCGTCGAAAGCTTTGGCTGTCAGATCAGGCTGACGCCAATAGCCGGGCGTGATGTGAGGGCCTTTGAATCGCGCCTCCCATTTGCCTTCACGCTGCACGAGTTTCATTTCGCAGCCGCGCGCGGGAATGCCAATGTTTCCAGCACCAATCTGGGTCTGGTTTGCTGCCATGGCGAAAGGGGCTGTTTCCGTCGAGCCAAGGCCTGTAAGGACGGGAATACGTTCGCCAGTTGTCTCGATGGCCATTTCATCAAGGGCGTCCCACGTATGTTGCGACATACCTGCGCCCGCATACCAGAACAGTTTCAGGTCACGAAAGAAATTGGCGCGCAGGTCCTTGTCCGCGCGCAGGTAGGGGACGAGTGCGTCGTATCCCTTGGGCACATTGAAATACCAGTTGGGCGAAAGCTCCCGCAGATTGCGCACGGTCGCCTCGATGGCGCCGGGAACCGGTTTGCCGTCATCAATGTAAAGTGTGCCACCATTATAAAGGATCAGATTGAAATCGTGATTGCCGCCAGCCGTGTGGTTCCATGGCGACCAATCGAGCGTGACTGGGGGTTCTTTTTGCAGATACGCAAAATGGGCAGAACACATGGCCATGTTGGAACACAGCATACGCTGGGTATTGATAACACCCTTGGGCATGCCGGTAGAGCCGGACGTGAAGAGGAATTTGGCGATGGTATTGAGACCGACTTGTCCATGGGCGGAGTCGACCTGAGGGCCATCGACTGCTTCAAGCAATGAAGAGAAGGGGGTTGAGGCAATGCCTTCGGGCGCGTTGCGGCCAATTACAATCTCAACGCCTGCAGGCGCGGCATTTCCGATAGAGCGGGCAAAAGGCTTGCCGTCTTCCGCATAGATCAGGCCGGGTGTCAGCAGATCGAAAATATATTTCAATTTGCTGTGGTCGCTCGATATCAGCGAATAGGCCGGAGAAATCGGCGCATAGGCGATGCCGGCATACATGGACGCCATGCCCAGGAGAGCATGATTGATGCTGTTGCCTGAGAGGATGACGACGGGGCGCTCCGCGGAAAGTCCTCGTGCAATCAGCCCTGCAGCAATGCGGCGCACAGCGGCGCGGACTTCAGCATAAGTCATGCGCCGCCAGTTCCCGCCGCTGTTGCGCTCGGCCAGCCAAATGCGATCCGGTGCGACGCTCGCCCAATGGTCGAGCCTTTGCGTGATCTTGTCCGGATAGGAGTCCAGCACCGCGAGGTTGTAGACAATCAGATTGCCATCGCTGCGCTTTTCCAATCTGGCAAGACATTCGCCCATATTGAGCGCGCGCATGGGAGCAGAAATTTTAGCGTTGCCAGGCATGACTTCGTCTTTCCTGATCAATGTCCGGCGGGCCTTAGATCGCGCGCCGGACATCTTTTCGTTAAACAACAACCTTGGTCATCACGCCCTTGGGAAAGATATCTTCCGGCTTGACGTGCTTGTGGGCGATGCCCTGCTGATAGGTATAGAGCAGCATCTGCTCAAACGTGGAGCGATTCTCTTCAATGCCGAAGGGGAAGGGGTCGCCGCCCATAAGGTCGCGCATCTTGCGGCCATAGGTCGGCAGCCATGCCAGCGGATAGCGCGACACGGCCGGATCGAGCAGGCGTTCCACGCTGCGGCGCTTGCTCTCGTTGAAGGCGTTGTAGAGATTGCGTGCGACCCAGGGGTTTTCGTCGAGAATCTTTTTCTTCATGGCGATGATATGCATGATCGGCCAGATTTTCGTGCGGGCGTAATAGTCCTCTTCCATGCCGAGATAATCGGGGTAGAGGCGCACGACATCGGGATGGCCTTCAAGGAAACATGTGGGCGGGCGGGCGATGATGGCGCAATCGATTTCGCCCGAGGCCAGCATTTCCGACAGCGACTTGTCGGCGATGCGGGTGATGTTCACGCCTTCGGGCAGATTGAGTTCGACCTTTTCGACGCGGCCCGGCGCATTGGCGCCGGCCTGATACCAGTGGACATCGGGCAGTTTGACGCCGGCCTCGTTGTGCATCCAGCCGCGCATATAAACCGCGGCGGAATGGGCCCATTCGGGCGAGCCTACGCGCTTGCCCTTGAGATCCTGCACGGTCTTGATGCCGGAGTTCTTGTTCACATAAAAAGATGAAAACCGGAACAGGCGCGAGCAGATCACCGGCAGGCCGACGATGTCGCAATCATCGCGCGTGATCTGGGTGCAGAATTTGGCGAAGGACAATTCGGCCACATCCCATTCGCGGTTCAAGGTGAAGCGCGCGAAGACCTCGTGGTGGCCAAGCACAGACCATGTGTGGCCGATCCCTTCAGCGCGCACGTCGCCGGTGCGGAAATCGCGGAAATGATCGTAATCCGTGCTGGCGATGCTGAGTTTCAGGCGATTCATGTTTCCCCCAATTGTCTGGATGCGGACTTCTGGAAGGTTCTATAGGATGGCCGGTAGCCAGCGCAATCTCTGGAGGAAACATGCCGTCTTTCATCTGCGATACCTGCGGCGTAGGTTTTGCGCCTTCGGAAAAGCCGCCGGAGCGCTGCCCGATCTGTGAGGACCCGCGCCAATACGTGCCCCCCTCTGGCCAGAAATGGACGGTTATGGAGGGCCTGTCGCGGCGCTCTATGAATGCCTGGAAACTACTGGAACCCGGCCTCATGGGCGTTGGCAGCGAGCCGAAAATCGCAATCGGCCAGCGCGCGATGGTGCTGAATACGCCGCAGGGGAACATCTTGTGGGATTGCATCAGCCTGCTGGACGAGGCGACGGCTGATATCATCACTGCGCTGGGCGGACTTTCTGCCATTGCGATTTCTCATCCCCATTATTACGGGACGATGGTGGACTGGTCGCAAGCCTTTGGCGGTATTCCCATCTATCTTCATGCGGACGACAGCAAATGGATCATGCGGCCAGATCCCGCCATCAAGCTCTGGCAGGGGGAGACGCATCAGCTGGCTGAAGGGGTGACCCTGATCCGCTGTGGCGGGCATTTTGCCGGCGGCGTTGTCCTGCATTGGGCCGGTGGCGGCAATGGCGAGGGCGCGTTGCTGTCCGGGGATATCGTGCAGGTCATTCCGGATCGTACGCATGTGAGCTTCATGCGCTCCTATCCCAATTTGCTGCCGTTGTCGGCGCCCGCTGTTGCGCGGATTGCGAAGGCGCTGGAGCCTTTCGAGTTCAGCACGATTTATGGGCCCTTCTTCGGACGCGATGTGACATTGGAGGGCAAGGATGTGCTGCGCCGTTCGGTCGTGCGCTATCTCGCGGCCATTTGTAGTGACGGGACACCGGAACTGGAGTGAGCGGCGGCGAATATCTCAGTAACGGGTTTGAACCGGGACTTTGCCATGATCAGAACACTCACAGCATTTGCAGTTTTCTTTGCGTGTTCGCCGTTAGGCGCAGAACCGTTGACCGGAACTGCGGCGTTCGGTGACTGGCGTAGTGACGCTCCCGGGGTGCAGCGGAAAATCACGGAGGGCGACTTGCCTACTCCCTATGCAAGCCGCTCGGCGGGTAATCCAAGCCGCCAGATTGCGCGTCCGGTTAATGCCTTGCCGAAAGCTGCTCCGGGATTTGAAGTGAAATTGTTTGCGCAGGGTTTTGATGGCGCGCGCTCGATGCGGACCGCGCCAAACGGCGATATATTCATGGCTGAGAGTTGGCGCGGGCGGGTTCTGATTTTCCGGCCAGGACGGGTGGATGGGCAGGGCCTGCGCATGCCGGAGGTTTTCACGACCGGATTAGGCAGTGTGTTTGGATTGGCGCTGGGGCCAGCGGCGGAGAAGCCTGAATTTCTTTATGCGGCAGTGCCCACTGGCGTCGTGCGCTTTCCTTATAAAGTTGGGGACAACGAGCCCTCGGGCGCAGGAGTGTGGATTATCCGCAATCTTCCGGACGGCGGTCACAGCATGCGCGATCTTGCGATTTCGCCCGATGGCAGGACGCTGTTCGTCTCCGTCGGTTCGTTATCAAACGTGGCGCAGGGGACTGGTGTGAAGCCGGGCAATATTGCAGCCTTTGAGTCTGCGCGTGCTGTTGGCGCGGCGTGGGGACAGGAAGAAGGCCGTGCGGCTCTGCTAGCGTTTGATGTCAACGGTGACAACCGGCGAGTTTACGCTACGGGTCTTCGTAATTGTTCAGGACTTGCGATTGCGCCTGCGAGTGGTCTGCCATGGTGCGTTGTGAACGAACGCGACGGCCTCGGCGACGACTTGCCACCGGACTTCGCCACATCTGTAAGAGCTGGCTCGTTTTTTGGTTGGCCCTGGTATTATACCGGCAGCAACGAGGACCCGCGCCACAAGGACGTGCGGCCAGATTTGCGTGAACGCGTTCTCGTGCCCGACGTACTGTTTCAGCCGCATTCCGCCCCTCTGGGCATTGCATTTTATGATGGAGGCATGTTTCCGTCTGATTTTCGTGGGGATGCTTTCGTGGCGCTGCACGGCTCCTGGAATCGCAGCAAGCGTACGGGTTACAAAGTTGTGCGACTGCGTTTTGTTGATGGCAAGCCCACGGGCGTTTATGAGGATTTCCTCACCGGCATGGTCGCTGATGACGCCAGCGTCTGGGGCCGGCCCGTAGGGCTGACGGTGATGAAAGATGGATCTCTTCTCGTCAGCGAAGATGCAGGTAATACGATCTGGCGCGTGAGTGTGCCGGGAAAGTGATTCAGGCAGTCTTCGCCACAAACAGCATCCGCCCCTGATTGTGGCCGATGTTGCTCGCTGCCCGGTGCGCTGAAAATCCGTGCGCGGCCAGCAGCTTTATGAATTCATCCGGCGTGTAGCGTGTCAGTCCGAGTTTGTCGCGCAATTTTCGATAGTCCGAAAAGACAGTGCGCAATACGCCCATGAGCGCGGCGAAAACGAACCCGCCGTCCCAGGCAAAACGGAACAATGCAAGCGTATCGGCGACAGCATTGTCGTTCACATGGATGACGTCGCCGATCGCCAATAGGCCTGTTGGCTTGAGCTTGCGGTGTAAGAGATCGAGCGCCTCGCCCAATTGCTCGTGTGAGAGATATTGCACGACGGAATTGATGATGACGAAATCGAGGGAATGATCTGTCAGCGCAATTAGCGCTGCCTCGTCGAGAATTTGGATGCGTGCATTGTTCGCGAATTTCTGCCGCAAGTTTTCGATCACGCTGGGCGCTGTGTCGAAAAGATAGAGCCTGCCGCAATGTTGGGCGACGGCATCTGCAGCGTCTGCCTCACCGCAGCCATAGTCGAGAGCGATAGCTTCAGGCCCGGGTACGAGCGCAGCGATATCGGCGGCGATGCGTTCGAAATGCAGGGCGCGATGACGGGCGTTCACATAGATGGGATGGGGACCGTTCCAGTATTCGCGCCAGTCCATAAATCTCTCCAAAATCGCACGAGACAGCGCAAGTCGAAACTACCGGCCTGTGCCTGTGAAGGCGATGCGCAACATGTTTGTAGCGCCTGGCGTTCCAAACGGCAGACCGGCGACGACGATGATGCGTTCGCCTTCTCCTGCAAAGCCTTCATCCACGGCAATCTTGCAAGCGCGGGCGGCGATGTCGTCACCTTCTTGCGCGTCTTCGGTGACGATGGAATGCACGCCCCAGCCCAGACACAGGCGGCGTGCGGTGTTGAGGTCAGGCGTCAACGCCAGAATGGGCGCGCGTGGTCGTTCGCGGGAAATGCGGAACGCCGTGGAGCCAGAAGATGTGAGCGCACAGATGGCCCGCAGATCCAGCGTTTCAGCGACATCGCGCGCCGCCACAGCGATGGCGTCCGCGCCGGTGGCTTCGGGTGTATCGCGCTGTGCATTGAGAATGGCGCGATGGATATCGTCGGCTTCAATTTCCTCGGCGATGCGGTTCATCATCGCCACGCTTTCTATCGGGAACTGGCCCGCAGCGCTTTCTGCTGACAGCATGATGGCGTCAGCGCCTTCATAGACAGCGGTGGCGACATCGGACACTTCCGCCCGGGTCGGTACGGGTGCGGAGATCATGGATTCCAGCATTTGCGTGGCAACGACTACTGGCTTGCCGTAACGTCTTGCCATACGCGTGATGCGCTTTTGCAGGCCCGGTACTTTTTCCACGGGCATTTCAACGCCCAGATCGCCACGTGCGACCATCAGCGCATCGGACACTTCCATGATTTCCGCGAGGCGCGTGATAGCCTGGGGCTTTTCGATCTTTGCGAGGACAAGCGCGCGGCCTGCAGCGATTTTTTTCACGGCGGCAATGTCTTCGGGACGTTGCACAAAGGATACAGCGACCCAGTCAACGCCCGCATTCAGTCCGGCTTCGAGATCAGATTGATCTTTTGGGGTCATCGCAGAAACCGGCACATCGGTGTCAGGCAGGCTGACGCCCTTGCGATTGGAAATCTTGCCGCCTACCAGCACGCGCGCCATAGCGCCATCTGCAGACACGCTCTCGATCTTAAGGCGCACCTTGCCATCGTCGATCAGCACGACATGGCCGGGTTCGAGCGCGCGCAGGATTTCGGGATGGGGCAGATGTACGCGGGAGA
>CANJJI010000068.1 GCA_947474545.1 Beijerinckiaceae bacterium
CCGTAAAAGTCCGAAAATGTCTTTTCGGCGATGGCCCTGCGCATGCCCGCCATCAGATCCTGATAATAAGCAAGATTGGCCCATGTCATCAGCATCATGCCGAGGATTTCGCCTGATTTGAAAAGGTGATGCAGATAGGCGCGGGAATAATCGCGCGCGGCGGGACAGCTCGATTGGCCATCGAGAGGCTTGGTGTCATCGGCATATTTTGCATTCTTGATATTGATGCGGCCAAATCGGGTGTAGGCTAGGCCGTGGCGCCCGGCGCGTGTGGGCATGACGCAATCGAACATATCAATTCCCCGGCGGACGGCTTCAAGGAGATCGTCCGGCGTGCCGACGCCCATGAGATAGCGCGGCTTTTCTTGCGGCAGATAGGGGGTCACGGTCTCGATCATGTCGAGCATGACATCCTGCGGTTCACCTACGGCGAGCCCGCCGATGGCCATGCCGTGGAAATCCATCTCCGCCAGTGCTTTTGCACTATCAACGCGCAGCTTGTGATTATCGCCGCCCTGCACGATCCCGTAAATCGCTCTTCCGTCTTTTTCGCGGAACGCCTTGCGCGAGCGCTCCGCCCAGCGCAGGGACAAGAGCATGGCACGCTCCACTTCCGCCGTCGCTGCAGGCAGTTTCACGCATTCATCGAATTGCATGTGGATGTCGGAATCCAGCAGGTGCTGGATTTCCATGGAGCGTTCTGGCGTCAACAGATGTTTGGAGCCGTCAATATGCGACTGGAACGCCACCCCGTTCTCATCGAGCTTTCGCAGTTTGGAGAGCGACATCACCTGAAATCCGCCGGAATCGGTGAGGATGGGATGGGGCCAGTTCATGAATTTGTGCAGGCCGCCGAGTTCCGCCACACGCTCGGCACCGGGACGCAACATCAGATGATAGGTATTGCCGAGCACGATATCGGCGCCCAAAGCCTTCACCTGATCTGTGTACATGGCCTTGACTGTACCGGCAGTGCCCACAGGCATGAAGGCCGGGGTGCGGATGGCCCCGCGCGGCATGGATATGATGCCGGTGCGGGCCGCACCGTCTGCGCCGTTGATCGTGAAAGTGAAAGGCATGCGCGGATTTCCGATTCTTTTGGGAGGACAGCGCGTAACATTTCGCCCGGAAAATGTCCGCATCGGGGCGAAGAGCGGAACACGGAATTTCACAAGACAGGCGCCCGAACCTGAAATGCGCGGCAATGGCGTTCCCCGCACTTGCAGGCAGCTGCTTTTGGCGCAAACATGGGCAAGATAAACAATTGACGGGGAGCGAAATCATGAGCAAGATTGCGGCAATTCCTACACTCGCAACAATTCTGTTGCTTTCTACCGGGCCCGCGATCTCGCAAACTGGCGGCTACCGGATGATGGTCGGCGTACAGGCGGGCGCTTCCACCGACACTATTGCCCGGCTCATTGCGGAACGTATGCGCATTACCCTCAACGATTCCGTGATCGTTGAAAACCGTCCCGGTGCCGGTCAGCGGGTCGCCATGGGAGAATTGCTGAAGTCGGCCCCGGATGGCCGCACGATGCTGCTCAGCGCCAGCGCGCTCTATTCCATTGTGCCGCATATTTATGGAGAACGCACCGGGTTTGATCCGATGAAGGACGCGATCCCCGTCTCGCGCGTTGTTGCTTTTCAGGTTGGCGTTGGCGCGGCAACCCAAATCGGGGCGACCAACATCAAGGAATTCATCACCTGGGCGAAAGCCAATCCGGACAAGGCCTCCTATGGATCGCCGGGGCCGGGCACAAGTTCACATCTGACAGGCATCATGCTGTCGCAAGCTATAGGAATTCCCATGGCGCATGTGCCCTATCGCGGCGGCGCGCCGATGATCGCGGACCTCACGGCGGGACACATTCCGCTGATGTTCACTTCGATTTCGGATTATCCTGAACATGCCAAAGCCGGGAAACTTCGGATTCTGGCGAGCGCCGGACCCAATCGCTCGCCGGTTGCGCCGGATGTGCCCACCTTGCGCGAGCAGGGCATCGACATCGCCTTTGAAGCCGGGTTCGACATGCATGTGCGCGCGGGGACGCCTGTTGAAATGGTGCAGAGGCTCAATGCCTCAATCGTTGCCGCGGTGAAAGATCCCGGCGTTTCGTCCAAGCTGGAAGCCATGGGCGTGCAACCGCGTGGATCCAGCCCGGAAGAACTCTATCAAGCGCAGGCGGCTGAGCTGAAATTCTGGGAAGCGCCGGTGAAAGCCAGCGGCTACAAGGGCGAATAGCCGCACAGCTCAGGCGGCAGCTTCCGGCTGACCGCGATGCAAGAGGCAGCCATCGCCATATGAATAGAAGCGATAGCCGTTCGAAATGGCATGGGCATAGGCCTGCCTCATGACGTGCAGTCCGCTAAAGGCGCTGACCAGCATGAACAAGGTCGAGCGCGGCAAATGAAAGTTTGTCAGCAGGATATCAACGGCGCGAAATTTATAGCCTGGCGTTATGAAGATAGAAGTGTCGCCGCAGAAGCCTTTGATTTCGCCATTCTCGGCGGTTGCGGATTCCAGAATGCGCAAGCAGGTTGTACCCGTCGCGATGATCCGCCCACCGCGCGCGTGCACCTCATTCAGCGCCCGGGCCGTCTCCGGGCTGATGATGCCATATTCCGCATGCATCTTATGTTCAGAAGTATCCTCCACCTTCACCGGCAGAAACGTTCCAGCACCCACATGCAAGGTGACGCGATGCACGCTCACGCCGCGCGCCTCGATGGCGGCGATGAGTTCGGGCGTATAGTGCAAACCCGCGGTGGGCGCGGCGACCGCGCCGGGCTTTTCGGCAAATAGCGTCTGGTAGTCGCTGGCGTCGCGAGAATCTTCGCCTCGCTTACCCGCGATATACGGCGGCAACGGCATATGACCCAGCGCCATGATGGCATCGTCCAGCGCTGCGCCTGACAATGCAAATTCGAGGATGGCGTCGCCGCCTTCGCCTTTTTCGATCACTTCTGCATCCAGTTGACCCAGCAGGCAGGCCAGACTTTCCGAGGTGTCGCCGAACCGAATGCGTTCCCCGGCGTTCACACGCTTGGCCGGGCGCAGGAACGCGCGCCAGCGCGAGGGCGTCTCGCGCTTGTGCAGGGTGGCTTCGATGTGGGCCGATGTTTCGCCGCGCAGGCGAATGCCGTCGAGCCGGGCGGGAATGACACGGGTGTCGTTGACCACGAGCGCATCGCCGGGGCGCAGAAAGTCCGGGAGATTGCGGACGATCTTGTCAGCAAAAATTGTGGCGCCACAAGGCTGCACAACGAGCAAACGAGCGCTGTCGCGCGGCTCTGCAGGGCGCAGAGCAATGCGGTCGTCTGGTAAGGTAAAATCGAAGAGGTCGACGCGCATTTCAACAATTGGCGAAGTGCGAATAGCGAAGGGCGAATTTCTATCCGCTGTTCGCTACTCACTAATCGCTAAAGACTTAGCTAACGCGCGCAGTCAAAATCTTGTCGGGATCGCGAACGGGTTCACCGCGCTTGATCTTGTCGACATTTTCCATGCCGGACGTCACCTGCCCCCAGACAGTATATTGTTTGTCGAGGAAGCGAGCATCATCGAAGCAGATGAAAAATTGCGAATTGGCGCTGTCGGGATTGGACGAGCGAGCCATCGAGCAAATGCCACGCACATGCGGCTCGGCGTTAAATTCCTGCTTCAGATTCGGATAGTTCGAGCCACCGGTGCCGGTGCCGTGCGGGCAGCCGGTCTGTGCCATGAAGCCGTCGATGACGCGATGAAACACGATGCCGTCGTAAAAGTTCTCGTTGGCGAGTTTGGTGAT
Organism: Beijerinckiaceae bacterium; assembly: GCA_947474545.1. Classification (GTDB taxonomy): domain Bacteria; phylum Pseudomonadota; class Alphaproteobacteria; order Rhizobiales; family Beijerinckiaceae; genus Terripilifer. The sequence continues at coordinate 3,792 of CANJJI010000068.1, forward strand.
ATGCGCAACGTGGTTGGGAGCAAGGTCGGGCCGCAATTTTATGACGACGGTGCCCTGAGTGGTTTCAAGCGTAAGGGTATTGCCTTGATCGGACATAATGTCTCCTGAGGATCGTTTCGGTGCCAATGCCGGTTTCAGCCCTTGGGTCCGCAATCCCCCGGGCATCCCGCACTAGATAGTTGTGCCTGACGGCTTGTGCGCTGGCGCGATGAAGCGGATCGCGAAAGGCCGCCCCGCAATAGCCGATGCCAGCCCCGGGGTAAACCGCAGCGGCGTGCAATCGGATATGGCCTTGAGGATGGAGCGCCGCAAGGTCTCGCGGTGGGAGTCGTTGAGCGCGCCGCCGGTGTAGGTGATGCGGGGCTCGCCGATGGCCTTGCCGCCACGATTGAATCCAACGCGCACAGTGACTTCCTGCTGCACAGGCAAGGCTGGCGGCTTCCAGCAAGCGACGAGCCGGTTGGAGATTTCACCGGGTTTATCGATGGCGCCAGCCGCCGTTTCACTGCCGGAAATTTGTGCCTGCCAATCTTTCTGGCCCGGCCGGGTTTTCGTTATCCCAGACTTTTTTCGGCCGTAATTCTTTTTCCGCGTCATGGTGAAGCCGGACTGCGGAATTGGCATCCGGGGCCGTAGTGCGTCCGGATAGGGCGTCTGCGGAATTCGCATCGATGGATTTACGGGATTGGGTCGCACGGGCTGGGAATGAAGCAACGAATTACGCGGATTCAGCGGCGAGCCTGGCGTGGCGTTGGGATCGACAGGACCAGGACCAATCTGCACTTCCATCTGGCTCAACGCAGGGGCAAAGGCAAAACAGACCAACGCGCCGGTCAAGATGAGTCCCATTCCGGCGCGCTGTTTCATACGTGTTTCCTCAGGTCATTTTACGTCTGCTGCGACCTGCATCCGCACGATCTTGTCGGGGTTGGTCACGCTTCCATTGTCGGAGGAACTACCCTTCTTGATCTTGTCGACGGCGGACATGCCATCGGTGACCTCGCCCCAGATCGTGTATTGACCGGTCAGCGGAGCGCAGCCCTCATAGCAGATGAAGAATTGCGAATTGGCGGAATTGGGGGACTGGCTGCGCGCCATGCCGACAGTGCCTCGCCTATAAGGAACTTGCGAAAACTCCGCGGGAATATTGGGAAGGTCCGAGCCGCCGGTGCCGTTCTTGTTCCTGGAATCGCCTGTCTGAGCCATGAATCCATCGATTACGCGATGGAAGGGCGCGCCATCGTAGAATTTCTGCCGGGTCAGGGTCTTGATCTGCGCCACATGTTTGGGCGCGAGATCTGGCCGCAAACGAATGGTGATGCGTCCGTCTTTGGTGTCGAGAAATATGGTGTTTTCAGGATCGGAGGTCTGCGCCGAAGCAGGCGCAGCCAACACAAGCGATAGCGCAGCAAAAGCAGACAACATCAAACTACGAACGGAGATCATGGACTTCCTCTTTTTGGCAGGGCCGGTTTCTTCCGGCGGTGGAATCAGGATTTGGGTCTTGCGAATTTGGCGCGCAGGGCCTTGGCCACTTCGGGCGGCACAAAGCTGGAGATATCGCCGCCCATGGAAGCGATCTGGCGCACCAATGTTGCGGTTATATGGCGAACTCCGGGCGACGCAGGCATGAAAATGGTCTGGACATCCGGCGCCATGGCCCCGTTCATACCAGCCATCTGCATTTCGTAATCGAGGTCAGTTCCGTCGCGCAGCCCGCGCAAGAGAACAATTGCCCCCTGCTCTCTCGCGGCATCGACCGCCAGCCCCGCAAAGGTCGCGCATTCGATTTTGCAGCCCGACTTCTTCGCGAAATCCGCCGTGGTTGCAGCGATGAGCGCCGTTTTTTCCTCTACCGAAAATAATGGCGCCTTGCCGGGATGAACGCCAATGCCCACAACAATTCGATCGAACATGGGCGCAGCAGCGCGCAGCACGTCGAGATGCCCTGAGGTGATGGGGTCGAAAGAGCCAGTGTAGAGCGCTGTGCGATTCATGGCTGGCAAGTTAGCGCCCCGGCGCGCGAAGCGCAAAGTGCAGTCTCCCAAAAGCGCCAGTAGCCGATAATTTTTGAAAGTCTATCGGGCAGTCGCAACTTGCCGAAGTTTTGGAGCAAGATAGTCTGCGGCGTTCGCAACCCGGGAAACTTCAATGCAATCCATGTTTCAACCTGTCATGGTGTTTCTGTGGCTGTACACACTGATCCCTGCCTTGCCTGCCGGGGCGCAAACGCCGCCCTCGCCCATGGAAGTGGCTGCCTACACAGGACTGCACAAAGCTGCTGCATCCGGAAATGCAACCGACATTCACAAGTACGCAAAAGACAAGGCCGCGCTTGCAGCGATCGACAGCAATGGCCGGACACCATTGCATGTCGCCGCTTTTCTCAAACGCCGGGAAGCCATCATTTTGCTAATTAAAGCGGGCGCAAACACCGGAGCGCTCGACAATCAAAAATACGATGCAGTCACCATCGCTGCGGTAGCTGACGATCCGGAGACTCTTAAAACCCTGCTGGAAAATGGTGCATCAGCGAAACTTATCACCAGCATCTACGACGGCACGGCGCTGATTGCGGCGGCACATCTGGGGCACGAGGAATGCGTACGGTTACTGATCCGGGCAGGCGCGCCTCTCAACCATGTGAACAATCTCACCTGGACCGCGTTAATGGAAAGCATAGTGTTGGGCGATGGCGGCAGACGCCATCAACTGACGCTCAAACACTTGCTAGATGCCAAAGCCAATCCGAATATCCCGGACCGTCAGGGCGTAGCTCCGCTCGCCCATGCCCGCGCACGTGGATTTGACGAAATGGTCAAGATGCTGAAAGCGGCAGGCGCACGTTAGTACCTCCGCCATTGTCCGCAATTGACATGAACTATTCCCGCTTCATACTCGAAATAATGGACAGTCCGGGGACAGCCGGAAAAGCGGGTTTCAGGGAGGACTGATATGCGCGCATGGAAAACTGTATTCCCGGCGATTTTGCTGGCGATTGTGACGCAGGTTGTTCCTTCACTGGCGCAGGATTATCCGTCCAAGCCTATCCAGATTTTCATGGGCTTTCCGGCCGGAAGCGGTCTGGATATCGTCAGCCGTTATTATGCCAATCACATTCAAAAAATGACAGGCACAACTGTCGTTGTCCAGAATCGGGTCGGCGCCAACGGTATGATCGCCATGGCAGCTGTGGCCAAATCTCCGCCTGATGGACATACGATTGTGTTCGGCCCCGGCGCTTCGGCTGCCCATGTGGTTATCAAGTCACTGGGCTTTGATCCGCAGAAGGACCTTGTGCCTTTAGGCTCATTGGTCGCATTTCCATTTTTTCTCGTGGTCGACAGCGCCAAGCCTTATAAAACAGCCAGCGAACTTGCAGCAGCGCTCAAACTCAAGGGCAAAGTCTCGCACGCCTCGGCCAATTCACTTTCACATGTGGGCGGCGTTCTGTTTGCCAAGGACAACGGCATAGACGCCGCCGCCGTGCCCTACAAATCCAACAATGACGTAATCAGGGACATCCTGTCTGGCGATCTCGACTATGCCTTCAACGAAGCCAATTCATCCCTCGCTATGATGCGCGAGGGCAAGCTGCGTGCGTTGGGTGTGACCTTGCAGGAACGCTCCGCCAACGCGCCGGATGTGCCGACAATGAAAGAGCTCGGCTATCAGGATTTCGGTTTCCACGGCTTTATGGCGGCCTATGCGCCCGCAGGAACGCCGCAGCCCATCCTCGCGAAACTGGAAAAATGGGTGGTCGAAATTGGCCGTTCCGAAGAAACTGCAGCATTTTACAAGAAGATTGGCGCAGACAAATTTTCCATGACTGCTGCGGAGTTTGCTGCGTGGGAACAGACAGAATTCGCGGCTTGGAAAGTGCGCGCCAAAATCGCCAACCTCGAAGCGAACTAGCCGGACCTCTCCTCGCAAAGAGTTGAGCGGCGCTTGAATGCGAAAAATGTCACTATGGTCTTGCGCAGCGCGCCCAAGACGTCGCGCCACAACGGGAGAACAAGATGAATAGAATTTTCGCAGCGACGCTGGGGCTGGTAGCCACTATCAGCGCGGCGCAGGCCCAGCCTCTCATTGACTGGGACAAAATCCAAATCAAAACCATCGATCTTGGCAACAAGACTTACATGCTCGAAGGACAGGGTGGAAACATCACCATCGCTGTCGGTACAGATGGCATCATCATGGTGGATGGGCAGTTTCCGCAGCTGTCTGAGAAGATCAAAGCCGCTATCAAGGCAATCTCACCGTTGCCCGTGAAATACATGATCAACACGCATTATCACGGCGATCATACCGGCGGGAACGAGAATTTCGTGAAAGACGGCGTGACGATTGTCGCCCACGATAATATCCGCGTACGGCTCGCCGCAGGAACTGTCGCGGGACTGACTGGCGCCATAGCTAAGCCGCGTCCACCAGAATCGCTGCCCAAGCAGACCTATACCGGTGGCTCGTTCACGATTGAAGTTGGCGGACGCAAGGCGCGTCTCACCCATGTGGCCAATGCTCATACGGATGGCGACACATGGGTCTTTTTCGAAGACGCCAACGTGCTTGCGACCGGCGATACATTCAACAATCTCAAGCGCTATCAGAACATCGATTATGCCAATGGCGGCGATGTGCGCGGCATGATACGTGCCAATGCGGCCTATCTGAACGCATCGAACGCCGACACAAAAATCGTTCCCGGCCATGGCGGACTTGCGACTCGTGCGGATGTTGTCGAATTTCATGCCATGCTTGTCACGTCACAGCAGCGCATCGAAAAGCTTTACAACGAGGGCAAGACACAGGATCAGGTCATCGCGCTCAAACCCATGAAAGATTACGATGTCAAATGGGCTGTCAGCGACGCTGCCGCCGACGGCCATGTAAAGAACGTCTATCAATCTTTCGGCAGATATTGAATCTGGAAGACAAGGCGCTCATCCGGGAAAGACAAGAAGCGCCTTTGCCGGATGAGCCGCCTGAATTCAGTTCGCGGTCAAACCAGATGCGATAGTTGCAATGCCCGCTTCTGCGCAGGCCTGATCCTTGTCGCCGCCCGGCGCACCGGAAACACCGACAGATCCTACAATATCATTTCCGGCCTTGATGACGACGCCGCCCTGCCCGAGCGTAACGTTGTTCAGCATTGGCGCAGGACGGCCTTCCTGCCGCTTGGCGAAATCAATGGTATTGGAGCGGAAAGTCAGCGATGTATAGGCCTTTCTGTTGGCATTCTCGATCGTATGCGGGCCTGCCTTGTCGTCATGCAATTGCACCCGCGTACGTCCTGATGCGTCGAGAACAACAACAGTGACGTTATATCCGCCCTTCCGGCAAGCCTCGATAGCCGTGCTTGCCAGTTTTTGCGCGGCGTCCAACGAAATTGTGCGCGGTGCGATCAGCACCTGAGATTGCGCAGAAACTGCCGTGCCGAGCACACAAAGCAGCACAGAACTTGCGGCTAAATTTCGATTCAACATAACCTCCCACCTTGACGCCAGATCACCGGCAGGAAGCACGATAAGATGCCGGTTACGCACAGGCTACCGCCGCTGCACGACAACACGCATTTGTGATGCAGGTATGGCGCCGCCTATTAGAGCAGCGCCATCACGCGCGCGGGACCGCCCGTACCGCCGCGAACTTTGGGTGCGCCGACAATCAATGTCGCGCCTGCCGGCGGTAGCGCGGAAAGATTAGCGATGCATTCAAGCCCCGATCGTCCCGATGGAAGCCACGCGTAGTGTGTGGCAAAATCAGGCGATGCGCCGAAATCCAGTGACAGCGTATCACTGGCGATGCCGATAGCATTGCCATCCTCAATCAACATTTTCGCTGTCTCCACATGGAAGCCAGGAAAATGCATGGTCTTGCCATCGGTCGAGTTGCGGAATTTCGAAGTCGTGACGTGAGCGTCCCAACCCGAATTCATGGCGACACAACAATTGCGGGGCAATGGGCCATTCCTGGCTGTCCAGGCTTTGATATCATCGGGGGTCAGTTGCGCATCGAAATTTGTCGAGGCACGATCGCGGATATCGACGATAGCGAGTGGCACTACGAGTTGACTGACTGGGATCTCCGCCACACTTTTGCCGTCAGGTGAAAAATGCAGGGGCGCATCAATATGCGTGCCTGTATGTTCGTTAATACGCAATTCAAACAGATTGAACTTATGTTCAGAGTATTTGAACTTCTGTTCCATGAACAATTGCTGGGGGCCGAAATAGGTCGGAAAATCCGGGTGCAATTCATGGGTCATGTCGTGAACGGTACGTGTTCCGCCGGGCGCCACTTTCGTATCCGCTGGAGGCGCTTGTGCATTCGCAGGCGTGGCCGGAGGAAGTGACAAAGCCGCTCCTGCTATTGCGGCAGCCGCAATGAAATTACGGCGGCTCATCATCCTCTGCTTGACGTTATCCATAACGCAATTGCCGCACATCTGGACGCCCCCTTGAATGTTGAAGGTGTTATAAAATCTGTACTGAAATCATAAATTTGGCAATATGCGCGTGACCTGAAAAACAACCACGGGTACTTATGCTATCCGCTCGCCGACTTCCCGCATGGTGCGCACGACGTCGATTGCCCCGGCCTCGCGTAATCGTTTTTCAAGCCCTGGGCTGACGTGGCCGCCGCCAGCAAAGCCGATGACATTCATGCCCGCGCGGCGCGCGGCAGTCACGCCGGTCAGGGAGTCCTCGATGACGAGACAATGGGCGGGATCGCAGCCCATCTGCGAGGCGGCATAAAGAAACACATCCGGCGCAGGCTTGCCGCGTTTGACCTGAGAGCCGGAAAAAACATGGGGATCGAAATGATCGAGCAGCCCTACTTGGCCGAGATTTTCGCGCAGGCGCGGCAACTGCGTGGATGAAGCAACGCACCGGGGATGTCTGGAGGCTTCAAGCACATCAACAACACCGTGAATGGGCGCCAGTTCGGTGGAAAAGCGTTTGAACACCATCTGGTCCACGCGGCCCTGAAAGCCTTCTGGGAGAGGCTTTCCTGCGTCACGTTCGACCATGCGCCATATCTCTGCGACTGGGTTTCCAGCATAGCGATCAGCATATTCGTGCAGAGTGAGATTGAGGCCGACTTCCTTCACCGCCTCGATGCAGATTTCGCTGGCGAGCTCTTCGGAGTTGATGAGCACGCCGTCGCAGTCGAAGATGATGAGATCAAAGCGCGGTGTCATTTTCCGGGAGTGCCGGCGTCCGCGCCTTCACTATCCCCCTCGTCGTCCTCACCCGTCTCGGCAATCCGTTCCACTGACACAACGCGTTCATCTGCGTCCGTGCGGAAGACGATCACGCCCTGGGTCGAGCGGCCGGCGATGCGGATGCCTTCCACCGGGCAGCGGATGAGCTGACCGCCGTTGGTGACAAGCATGATGCCATCGCTGCTTTCCACGGGGAAAGATGCAATCAGCTCGCCGTTGCGGGCGTTCACGGCCATGGCGACGATGCCCTTGCCGCCGCGTCCGGTAACGCGATATTCGTAGCTCGACGTGCGTTTGCCAAAGCCACGCGTGGAGATAGTCAGGATCACTTCTTCCTGCGCGGAAAGCTCAGCATATCGCTCGGATGTGATGCTGACAGCGGATGACACTTCCTCGCCGTCTGCCGGTTCCACAGCGCCAGTCTCGGCAGTATCAGCTTCACCCGCGATAGCGCGGCGCATGCGCAGATAGGCGGCGCGCTCGTCCGGCGTTGCTTCCACATGATGGAGAATGGACAACGCTATGACGCTATCGCCTGCAGCGAGGTTGATGCCGCGCACGCCCATGGAATCGCGGCCCTTGAAGACCCGCACTTCATCCACCTGGAAGCGGATGCACTGCCCCTTCGCAGTGGTCAGCAAGACATCGTTGAGCTCAGAACACATCTGCACGTCGACGATATTTTCGCCTTCATCAAGTTTCATGGCGATCTTGCCATTGCGGCGAACGTCGACGAAATCCGAAAGTTTGTTACGCCGGACCGTACCGCCTGTTGTGGCGAACATGAGATCGACATTCTCCCATGTCGCCTCGTCCTCGGGCAGTGGCATGATTGTGGTGATGCGCTCATCCTGCGCCAGCGGCAGCATGTTAACGAGCGCCTTGCCGCGCGCCTGCGGCGCAGCCAGTGGCAGGCGCCAGACCTTTTCCTTATAGACCTGCCCGCGAGAAGAGAAAAACAGCACGGGCTGATGAGTTGAAGCGACAAACAGCCGGGCCACGAAATCCTCGTCACGGGTCTGCATGCCCGAACGCCCCTTGCCACCGCGTCTTTGGGCGCGATAGGTGGAAAGTGGCACGCGCTTGACGTAGCCCGCGTGGGAAACCGTGACGACCATATCCTCGCGCTGAATGAGATCCTCATCATCCAGATCGGAATCACTGTCGAGAATTTCGGTGCGGCGGGGCGTTGCGAACTTTTCCTTGATCTCTTCCAGTTCGGCCCGGATGATCGCCTGTACTCGCGCACGTGACCGCAAGATATCAAGATAATCCGCGATTTCGACTGCGAGTTTGTTCAAGGCTTCAGCAATTTCCTCGCGGCCGAGGCCTGTGAGACGGGCAAGGCGCAATTCGAGAATCGCCCGCGCCTGCGCATCGGACAGACGATAGGTGCCATCCTCATTGAGCTGGTGGTTAGGATCGGCGATCAGTTCGATCAGCGGCTGCATGTCTTTGGCGGGCCAGTCGCGGCCCATGAGGGCGGCGCGGGCTTCGCCGGTGTCGGGCGCTTCACGGATCAGCCGGATTACTTCGTCAATATTGGCTACAGCAATGGCGAGACCGACCTGTACATGGGCGCTGTCACGCGCCTTTCTCAGGCGAAATTTTGTACGCCGCGTGACGACTTCCTCGCGGAAATCAACAAAGGCGACCAGAAAATCCTTGAGATTGAGAGTTTCGGGACGACCGCCATTCAGCGCTATCATGTTGCAGCCGAAAGACGTCTGCATCTGCGTATGACGCCAGAGCTGATTCAGCACAACATCAGCCACAGCATCACGCTTGATCTCGATGACGATGCGCATGCCGTCGCGATCGGATTCGTCGCGCAGATCGGAAATGCCTTCCAGGCGCTTTTCACGCACGAGTTCGGCGATCTTTTCGATCAGGTGCTTCTTGTTCACCTGATAGGGAATTTCGGTGACGATGATGGCGTCGCGATCCTTGCGGATCTGCTCGATCTCAACCTTTGAGCGCATCAGCACCGAGCCGCGGCCGGTGTTATAAGCGAGGCGGATGCCGCCACGTCCAAGAATCAGGCCAGCCGTCGGAAAATCCGGGCCGGGAATGATTTCAATCAGCTCGTCGATGCTGATATCGGGCCGTTCCATAAGCGCCAGCGCGCCGTCGATGACTTCGCCGAGATTGTGCGGCGGAATATTGGTCGCCATGCCCACGGCGATACCGCCTGCGCCATTGACCAGAAGATTGGGATAGCGCGCCGGCAGGACGACCGGCTCCATGTCCTTGCCGTCATAATTCGGCTGAAAGTCGACCGTGTCTTCGTCGATATCAGCCAGCAGAGACAGGGCAACGCGGGCCAGGCGGGATTCTGTATAACGCATCGCCGCAGGCGGGTCGCCATCGACAGAGCCGAAATTCCCCTGCCCTTCGATGAGCGGCAGGCGCATGGAAAACGGCTGCGCCATACGCACCAGGGCGTCGTAGATCGATTGATCGCCGTGGGGGTGATATTTACCCATGGTGTCGCCGACGGGACGCGCAGACTTTACAAAGGACTTGTCCGGCGTGAAGCCGCTTTCGTTCATCGTGTAGAGAATGCGGCGGTGCACGGGTTTAAGCCCATCACGCACGTCCGGAAGCGCACGGCTGACGATCACGCTCATGGCGTAATCAAGATAGCTGCGCTTCATTTCATCGATGATCGAAACGGGCCGGATATCATGATCCGGGCCGCCCGGCTGGTCGTCGTCTTTATCTGCCAAGGTCCAAAATTTCCACGGGAATGAGTGAGTCGCAGCAATCTAGCGGAAATGCTTGCAATAAGCCAGTTTTCGGCACCGGCGAGAGCCCAGGAAACACAAAGACTTTCAATAGCTTGAAATAGCGTTCCGAGCGACCGCCAAAGCCGCCGCTTTTGGCGGTGGAAAACCGCTGCCTCAGAACGGAATATCGTCGTCTATGGGAGCGGAGGCACGGCCTCCGCCTGCCACAGCCGGGCGCTTTTCCATGGGCGAAGCGCGGCCAAAGCTTTCGCCGCCGCCCTCATAGGCCCCCCGGTCGTCGGAGCCGCCATCGCGGCGGCCATCCAGCAGCGTCATATTGCTGTTGAAGCCCTGCAACACGACCTCGGTCGTGTAGCGGTCGTTACCGTCCTTGTCCTGCCATTTACGGGTCTGAAGCTGCCCTTCGATATAAACTTTCGAGCCCTTCTTGAGATATTGTTCGGCGACGCGGCACAGACCTTCATTGAAAATGGCGACATTGTGCCATTCGGTCTTTTCCTTGCGCTCACCACTTGTCTTGTCGCGCCAGGATTCGGACGTCGCGACAGTGAAGTTCACAACCTGACCGCCATTGGGAAAACGACGGACTTCAGGGTCCTTGCCGAGATTGCCGACGAGAATGACCTTGTTGACGCTGCCTGCCATGTTACTTCTCCCGGAGCCTTGCTCCTGACAATCTTGAGGCCCTTGCCGAATGCTGGCGAGGCCCCATCTGCTCCCTCACTACCCCACCCGGCACGGCCCCGTGCAGGGCTTTCCGGCCTTAGCGACACTTGTCCACAATCCTGGTACCGAAAATAACGCTCACAAGCTCGTTGTTCGTGTTATGTTCTAGCATGTGTTATTCGCACTGGCAAGCGCCTGTGCAAGATGGTTCCCAAAATCCCGCCCCTGCGCTTGCGGGCGCCATGTCGAGACATCGGTTCACACCATGAAATCCACTACGCCAAAGAAATCCGCCCAGGCCAAAAATGCTGTGAGCAAGATTGTAGCCCCAGCCGCCCGTGAGGCCCCGCCCCTGCCCTTTGCCGAGATGAGGTCAATCACCGTGCGCGGGGCGCGAGAGCACAACCTCAAGAATGTCGATCTCTCGATACCCAGGGACAAGCTGGTTGTCTTCACCGGCCTGTCCGGGTCAGGCAAGTCCTCACTGGCGTTCGATACAATCTATGCCGAGGGACAGCGGCGCTATGTGGAATCGCTTTCGGCCTATGCGCGGCAGTTTCTGGAGATGATGCAGAAGCCGGATGTGGACCAGATCGACGGCCTGTCCCCAGCTATCTCGATCGAGCAGAAGACGACCTCGCGCAATCCGCGTTCCACCGTGGGTACAGTGACGGAAATCTACGATTACATGCGCTTGCTCTGGGCGCGGGCTGGCATTCCCTATTCGCCCGCAACCGGCCTGCCGATTGAAAGCCAGACTGTGCAGCAGATGGTGGATCGCATTCTGGCGCTGCCGGAAAAGACACGCCTGTTTCTGCTTGCGCCTGTCGTACGCGGCCGCAAGGGCGAATTCCGCAAAGAGTTCGCAGACTATATGAAGCGCGGCTTTCAACGGCTGAAAGTCGATGGCACGTATTACGAAATCGCTGAAGCGCCGACACTCGACAAGAAATTCAATCACAATATCGACGTCGTGGTGGACCGCATTGTCGTGCGCCCTGACGCCGCCACGCGGCTGGCCGAATCCCTCGAAACAGCACTTGAGCTGGCTGACGGAATCGCCCTGATCGAATTTGCTGACGAGAAAGACGAAAAGGGTGAACCACGCCGCGTCATGTTCAGCCAGAAATTCGCCTGCCCTGTTTCCGGCTTCACGATTCCTGAAATCGAGCCGCGCCTTTTCTCGTTCAACAATCCCTTTGGCGCCTGTCCCAAATGCAGCGGACTTGGCTATGAGCAGAAAATCGACGGCGAGCTCGTAGTACCAGATCCCAAACTCACCTTGCGCAAGGGAGCCATCGCGCCCTGGTCGAAATCGTCTTCGCCCTATTATCTGCAAACGCTCGATGCGCTCGGAAAGCATTACAAATTCCGGCTGGATACGCCCTTCGGCGAACTGCCGAAAAATGTGCGCGATGTCATTCTGTTCGGTTCCGGCGACGACGACGTTAAATTCTCCTATGACGATGGCCTGCGCGCCTATGACGTGAAAAAGCCATTTGAAGGCGTTGTGCGCAATCTCGAACGGCGCTGGCTGGAGACGGAAAGCGAATGGGCGCGAGAGGAAATCGCGCGCTATATGGCTGATACGCCCTGCGACGCCTGCAAGGGCGCGCGCCTGAAACCGGAAGCGCTCGCCGTCAAGATTGACGGCCTGCATGTCAGTCAGGTGGCGGATATGTCTGTTCGCCGAGCCGCCGAATGGGCGCAGGAACTGCCCAAAAAGCTTGACGCCAAGCGCAACGAAATTGCCTCGCGTATTCTCAAGGAGATCCGCGAACGGCTGATCTTTCTCGTCGACGTGGGACTTGATTACCTCACGCTTTCACGTGCGTCCGGCACGTTATCTGGCGGTGAAAGCCAGCGCATACGCCTTGCCTCGCAGATCGGTTCGGGTCTTACAGGCGTTCTCTATGTTCTCGACGAGCCCAGCATTGGCCTACACCAGCGCGACAATGCTCGGCTGCTCGACACATTGCGGCGGCTGCGCGATCTCGGCAATACCGTAATCGTTGTCGAACATGACGAAGACGCCATTTTAACTGCCGACTACGTTGTCGATGTGGGACCGGGCGCTGGCATTCATGGTGGGCATATTGTGGCGCAGGGTAGGCCTGCCGATGTCATGAACAATCCCAACTCCCTCACCGGCGATTATCTCACCGGCCGCAAGGCGGTGATGACCCCGCGCACACGCCGCAAGATTCAACCCGCGCGCAAACTCAAGATCGTGGGCGCGCGCGGCAATAATCTGAAAGACCTGAATGTCGATATACCCCTGGGCACTTTCACCTGTGTCACAGGCGTTTCCGGGGGCGGCAAGTCTACACTGATTATCGACACTTTATACAAAGCCGTCGCACGGCGTCTGAATGGCGCAGCCGAACATCCCGCGCCACATACCCGGCTGGAAGGCCTTGAACATCTCGACAAGGTGATCGATATCGACCAGTCGCCAATCGGCCGCACGCCGCGCTCGAACCCCGCAACCTATACCGGTGCATTCACGCCGATCCGCGAATGGTTCGCGCAATTGCCGGAGGCCAAGGCGCGCGGCTATCAGCCCGGACGTTTCTCCTTCAATGTGAAGGGCGGTCGTTGTGAAGCCTGTCAGGGTGATGGCGTCATCAAGATTGAGATGCACTTTTTGCCGGATGTTTATGTCACATGCGATGTCTGCAAGGGCAAGCGGTACGACAGGGAAACGCTGGAAGTAAAATACCGCGATCACAGCATTGCCGATGTGCTCGACATGACCGTGGAAGAGGCGCGCGAACTTTTCAAGGCCGTGCCGGGCATTCGCGAAAAAATGGAGACATTGAAGCGCGTCGGCCTCGATTATGTGCATGTGGGCCAGCAGGCGACCACGCTTTCAGGCGGCGAGGCGCAGCGGGTGAAACTGTCGAAGGAATTGTCGCGCCGCTCCACGGGACGTACGCTCTATATTCTCGATGAGCCGACCACCGGACTGCATTTTCATGACGTGAAAAAACTGCTCGAAGTGCTGCATGAGCTCGTCGATCAGGGCAATACGGTTGTTGTCATTGAACACAATCTGGAAGTCATCAAGACCGCCGACTGGGTGATCGACCTTGGCCCCGAAGGCGGCGACGGCGGCGGCGAGATTGTGGCGCAGGGCACGCCGGAGGATATAGTGAAGGTCGAGCGCTCCTATACCGGCAGATTTTTGAAAGAAGTGCTTGCGAGACGGCCCTTGCCCGAGGCCGAAGCGCCAGCGCTAAAGAAGGCGAGGCGGGAAGCGGCGGAGTGAGCGGGACGTTGGAAAAAATCCGGCAGTATAGATGACCGCCTATCGGCCAGATCCTGAGAAATGGCTTGTCGACGGAAGAACCATGAGGCCCAAATGAGCCGCGATTCCAAAGAGTATATTCACGAAGGCGGTTACGCCGCCGTAGACGCAAGAATCCATGAAATGCATCTGATCGACATGGCAAAACTCGCAGCAGAATGAGCGAGACGCTCAAAGAAATAGGAGAACCACCCCCTCATGCCCCTCGACCTCGACAACCTCATCGCCATTGACATTCACACCCACGCCGAAGCGCCCTGCGGCACGCATGCCTGGGAGGACGCGCGCGAATTGCAGGAGGGTATGGCCAAGTATTTCAAGAAGGAATTCCAGCAGCCCAGCATTCCAGAAATGGCGCAATATTATCGCGAGCGGAAGATTGCTGTGGTCGTCTTCACGGTCGACGCCGAACATTATCTGGGCCACCGCCGCTATTCGAACGAAGAGATCGCGGAACTGGCCAACCAGAATTCAGACATCATGATCCCCTTCGCGTCCATCGACCCGCACAAGGGCCTGCTGGGCGCGCGCGAGGCGCGGCGGCTGGTCAAGGATTTTGGCGTTCAGGGTTTTAAATTTCACCCGTCTGTGCAGGGTTTTCACCCTGATGACCGTATGTGCTACCCGCTCTATGAAGCCATTCAGGAGACGGGCAAGCCTGCGTTGTTCCATACTGGACAGACTGGCGTCGGCTCAGGCATGCGCGCGGGCTTCCGCATCAAGCTGGAATATTCCAATCCGATGTATCTTGATGCCGTCGCAGCGGATTTCCCGGATATGCCGATTATCATGGCGCATCCCTCCTTCCCCTGGCAGGAGGAGGCACTGGCTGTGTGCCAGCACAAGCCCAATGTCTACATCGACCTTTCGGGCTGGTCCCCCAAATATTTTCCGGAAATCCTGGTCCGCTATTCAAACTCGCTGATTAAGCACAAGGTGCTTTTTGGCTCGGATTTCCCGGCCATCACACCAGACCGCTGGCTCAAGGATTTTGAGACCGCCGGCTTCAGAGACGAAGTCAAACCATTGATCCTGAAAGAAAATGCGATCAAGCTCTTGAAGCTGCGGCCGGAGGCCTAATTTTAAAGTTCGTTTCTCAACCACAGGCGAGAAACCAACTCGGACGAGAGCTGCTTTCTCGGTGTGAGGCAATGCTCACACCGGGCTTTTCAGCTTCTCCAGCAACCTCGCCATCGGCGGCTTTTGAAAATAGCTTTGGGCGATTTTCTCGCAATAAGCGCGCATGGCCCTGTCATCGGTGGGATCGCCACCAAGGTCGCTCAAAGGCGCAACGTGATCGTTGGCGAAGGTCGGTGCGATCTGGCTTTGGTCCATATAAAATCCCTCGGGATCTCCGCCATCCTGCACGGCATGAATACCGCGCCGGATATAGCGCCGGAACAGCGTGATCCCCCGGTCCTGCGAGCCCAGATGTTCCAGCTCATGCGGGTTGACGCCGCCCTGACTCACCATGGCGTCGTGGTCGCCAGGAATCCATTGCCGCTCGGCATAGGGCCGCTCGTCATTCTGGCCATAGAGTTCCATCTCGTCGCGCTTTTCCCAGGACATGGGCTCATTATCGAGAACGTGACTGAAATAGAAATTGATGCTGGTCTCATCATCGACCGGCAACGTCCACAACGTCATGAAGGGAACCGTGGCCTCCTTGCGCTCGCGGCCGCTCTCAAAGATCGAGGAAATGATATGGAGGTTCGCGCCATAAGTTTCCGCTGAGCGAACCCAGATATTATCATCGACCTTGCGCGCACACAGATACATGCAACCGCCCGGTGTTTCGGTCCAGGTGATAAAAGGCGGCTCGCCGAATTCATCGGCGAAATTGCGTTCAGCTCCGCGCATCTGCGGGATCACATGCAGCACGGCGGTGTGATAGGGATCAAGCGAGTTCTCCTTGATCTGCATCCAGTTGCATGGCCAGACATAGCGTGTGCGCGGAACGATCTTTATGCCCGGCAGAGTCATGCGGTCGATATCGGGGAAGACGGGAATGCGATCGGGCGGCCCCATATAGATGAAGATCATACCGTGATAGACATGCACGGGATAAGCGCCCTGGGATGTCTCTTTCATCATACGTTCGGCATGGGCGTCGCCGGGAATTTCCAGCATGGCGCCATCGGGCGCGAACAACCGGCCATGATAGCAGCAGCGCAGGCCGCGTTCTTCCACCAGTCCATATTCCAACGAGGTATTGCGATGGCAGCAATGCATCATGAGGCAGCCGATCTCGCCATTGCCCGCTCGGAACAGGACGAGATCCTCGCCTAATGCACGCACGCGCAGCGGCACTTTGCCCAATTCGTCGACATAACCGACAGGGTGCCAGAAGCGACGCTGATATTCACCCCCTGGAGTTCCCGGTCCCACCTGTGTGAGAAACGTATCGGGCTTGCCGGTTTTCTTGCGGTAATAGCCGGAAAAGCGCAGCGGCATTGTTTCGGGCGCCTCGGTCATGCAGGCCTCCATCCCTCAGAAGTGCGGGCCGGATTTTTCCGGTCATGAGTGAAGACTAGATCGCCGCCGTGCGATTGTGAAGCGATTTGCGATGCGGTTTGCCCCGGTCGCTTGCTGCCCGGCCTATCTCAGATATTCGGCAATTCCGCCGCGCGTGGATCATCCCGGAAGTTGAACGCCTTATCGAAAGCCGGACGGGCGCGTAGCGCCTGCTCCCATCTGTTCACACCGGGATATCTGGCAATGTCGAGATATTCGGGGCGTAAATTGCGTATGCGGTCGATGAACGGAATCATCGCGATATCCGCGAGCGAATAGTCCTCACCCAGAAGCCAGGGCATATGCGCAACAGCGGCCTCGATCTTGTCGAGAGACTGGATCATTTTTGCATAAGCATCATCCAGTTCTTTTTCAGAAAAGCCTTCGCGCGCGACGGTCTCCCAGCGATCCCGGCGTTCTTTTGACGGGATGCGATCCAGCACGTTTTGCAAATTGCCTTCTGAAAGCTGATCGCCTGCCCTTTTGCTCAATATCGTCCAGGTTGGCGCATAAACTGCGTTATAGGCGACGTTATCGGAAAATTTAAGCCACAGCCGCATCTGCGCCTGCGCAAAGGGATCGGCGGGCGCCAGTGGGGTTTGCGGAAAGGCAGCTTCGATATATTCAATGATCACCGAGGATTCGATAACCGGCCTGCCGCCATGAACCAGTGTCGGCACAACTCCATTGGGGTTGAGCGCAAGATACTCAGGCGTGTGCTGCTCGAATTTTTGCAGATCAAGCAAGCGGCTTTCAAACTTCACTGCTTTTTCATAAAGCGCCAGTCGCACCTTTTTTGAGCACGTTGACGCCATGCCATGATAAAGTACCAGACCGTTCGCCATATTGCCCTCGCGTTCTCCGGCATACGAGCGTTGTTTCCAATGACGCCGCATTTTTACTTGCACAATTTGCTGCGCTCAGCAAACTTGAATCCTGCTATATTTGCCCCCATCTTCTGCGCAAAATAATGGCTGGAGGAAACATGACGCAGGTTCCCAATCCCGTTTACGGGCCCAACCGTTTCAAACTCGGCCTGTTCAACGCCAATTGCGACGGCGGCTTCGCCATTTCCAAAGCGCCCGAGCGCTGGCCATGTAAATGGGACGATATCGTCAAGATTTCACAATGGGCTGATGACGCTGGCGTCGACTTCATTCTGCCGGTCGCCAAATGGCGGGGCCTTGGCGGCGAGGCCGATAATCTCGGCCGCTCCTATGAAACCATGACGCACAGCGCCGCCATCGGCGCGCTGACAAAACGCATCGGCATGTTTGTGACTGTGCATACGCCGGTGCTGACCCCAGCCTATGTCGCCAAATGCCTTGCGACCATAGATGCTGCCACGCACGGGCGCGTCGGCCTCAACATTGTCTGCGGCTGGAACCAGAACGAATTCGACGTGCACGGTATCGAGATCGACGGCGAGCACCGCTATGACCATGGCCTCGAATGGTTCAAGGTTCTTCAGAAAATGCTGGAGGGCGGCGCGCCGTTCAACTGGGACGGCGAATATTTTAAATTGAAGAATGTCGTCTCCGATCCCCTGCCCCTGCAGCAAAAGATCCCAGTTATGTCCGCAGGCTTTTCCTACAAAGGCCGCGATTTTGCAGGACAGGCCGCGGACCTTCTGTTCACCAGTGTTTCCACCATCGAGCGCGCACCTGCCATCGTGCAAAGCGTTCACGACTACGCGCGCAAATATAATCGCGATATCCAGGTGTTTACTTCGAGCCATATCGTCTGCCGCCCAACGCGGCAGGAGGCTGAGGATTTTTACTATTACTTTGCCGAGACAATGGCTGACCGCGCCTGCCTCGACCAGATGACCGCGATGAAGAAAAAAACCGCTGGCAGCGATACGCCCGAGAGCGAGCGCGCCGATTTCAACCCCGAGGTTCACACACGCTTTCGCGGAAAAATCTATCCGGGCTCCTTCCCAGGTAGCTACACTTTTGTCGGCACGCCCGACGATATCGTGGAAGAAATGGTCCTGCTGGAAAAGGCGGGTCTGCGCGGCGCTGCGATCACCTTCCTGGATTATATTGCAGACATGCCCTATTTCCTCGACGAAGTGCTGCCACGCATGGAACGTGCTGGTCTGCGCGAAAGGATGAAAGTGACAGCTTAATTCACGCAACAAACGAGAATTTTCCGGGCACTGCAGGCTATGCATATTGACGCCTGAGCTTGTCGATTCTAGGCAATATCTTGGGACTTCGCCCCAACCTGTTATCTGGAGAGCCTCTTGCAAAACTCTTCGGGGGATTCGCCAGCTTGGGGCTGATTTTGCCGGATAGCGCTGTTTCCGGGCGTTCGCCATACCGTTCTGGCCTTGCATGGCCCATTTTCCGTGATTGCGGACGCGCGGCATCCGCCGCTTGCGCG
>CANJJI010000069.1 GCA_947474545.1 Beijerinckiaceae bacterium
ATTTCGAGGCACTCGCCTGTTGGTGATTTGTCGTGGAAACACCATGCCAGGTTCGGACCCGGATGCCTCGATTTATTCCCTTTCAGGGCGAAAAATCAGCGCGCAATCGCGGTTTTGCAATTGGCTCATAGTTCATCTATTATGACAAAAATGTCCAAACGAGCCAAACCCGCCCCCACCCCGCTGCCCGGCTTTGCCGAAGGCGCGGGGCAGCCGCCGCTTGCGCCTTTGCCGGAGGTGGAAAAGCCGGCCAAGGTTGCACTGGAGCCCTATGTTCCGCATACGCCGCCGCCGCGTGTGCGCACGAAAATCGGGCCGGGCGGGCGGGTTGTGATTCCTGCCGCGTTCAGGGCGGCTGCGGGCATGGAAGAGGGGGCAGAGGGCATGCTCACCTTGCATGGGCAGGAGGTTCGCGTGATCACGCCAAAGGCCTCCCTGCAGCGCGTACAGGAATGGGCGATGCAACTTGCCAAGCCAGGTGTGAGCGTGGTGGACGAGCTGATTGCCGAGCGGCGTGCAGAAGCCGAGGCGGAGAATGATTGAATGCGTGGTCGATTCCTCCGTAGTTCTGGCCTTTCTGTTTCGGGAGCCCGGCTGGGAGATCGCGGCGTCCGTCCTGGACGGAAGTCACATTTCGAGCGTCAACCATTCCGAAGTTGTCGCCAAACTGATGGAGCGGGGTGCGTCAAAGGCTGAGGCGCGGGACCGGACGGCCGGGATCGGGTACACAATCCATGCGGCAGATGCGGAACTTGCTTTGGAAGCTGGCTCATTGCGTCCCTATACGCGGAGGCTTGGTTTTTCATTGGCCGATCGATTTTGCATTGCATTGGGACGGCAATCTGGTCTGCCTGTCTACACAGCCGACAGGGTTTGGGCTGAACCCGATCTCGGCGCCGATATCCGGTTGATCCGGTAGCTTGTTTCCAGCCGTTGTATTTGCGGCACAGGGCCGGGAAACTTGCGCCGCATCCGGGCTCCAGATGGTCTAATCGCCTTGCGAATGAGGCGGGCCTGGCGCATTGTTTCGGGAAAATAAGGGGTGATTCATGCTGCCCGCTTTTTCTGTCAAACGCCGTTCGATGCATATGATATCCCCAACCCTCGGGGTGCTGGCGTTTGCCGCCTGTCTTGCAGCCGCGCCCGCGCTTGCCCAGCAGCGCATCGGCGAAGCGGCAGCAGTGCAGAACCAGGTGACGCGGGTGAGCGCCAGCGGCTCGTCCGGCTTGTCCGTCGGCGGTTCGGTGTTCCGGGCGGAAACGATCCGCACGGCGGCGGCGTCTTCGGCGCGGCTGGTGTTTCTCGACAATACCAATCTTTCCGTCGGTCCTGCCTCCAGCGTGGTGCTGAACCAGTTCGTCTATTCGGGCGGTGGCACCGCCCGGGCTGTCGGGATCAATCTGGCGCGTGGAGCCTTCCGGTTTTCGACCGGCGAATCTGACAAGAGCGCCTACAAGATCAATACGCCGGTCGCCACCATCGGCGTGCGCGGCACGGTGCTGGACATCCGCTCGCAAGGCGGCACAACTGACGTCACCATGGTCGACAATGGCGAAGCGCTGGTCTGCTCGATTGCGGCACGCAGCTGCCTTACGCTGAGCGGGCCCGGCAATTCCGTGCGCGTGACAGCCGCAGGCGTGAGCCGTGTGGCGGCCGGGCGCGGCTTTTCATTCGCGGGCTTCTGCCAGGGGAATATCTGTGGCGGCGGGACGCGCTTTGCCGGTGGCACGACCATCGTGAACGACGGGACGGTGATTGTGCCTGTTGATGCCGGGAACGATCTGCTCTGCGGACGTTGAGATCATTTACGGACCTGTCCTTCGATGCGGCGTTTGCGCCTGCGCAGGATGAGGGCTATCAGCCGAAACAGGTTAGCGAACCTCATCCAGACCAGCCTTGTGCAGCAAGGCCTATCGAAGGATGCATCGTACGCACGAATGAGGAAACGCCATGCTGAAAATCTGGGGCCGCACAAATTCCATCAACGTGCAAAAGCCGCTTCTGGCGCTGGAAGAACTCGGGATTGCCTATGAGCGCATCGACGCAGGCTTGCATTTTGGCGTGAACAATACGCCTGAATATCAAGCGATGAATCCCAATGCTGTGGTGCCGACGATCAATGATGATGGTTTCATCCTCTGGGAATCCAACGCATGTGTGCGCTATCTCGCGCGCAAATATGGCAAGGGCGGATTCTGGCCTGCGGATATCCGCGCGCAGGCAAATCAGGACCGCTGGATGGACTGGCAGCAGACCACTCTGCTCGCGCCCATCAACGCTATCTTCGCTCCCATGATTCGCAATATCGGCGACAAGAGTCCGCAAGCCATTGAGGCGGGACGCAAGAAGACCGAAGGCAATCTCGCGGCGCTCGATACCTGGCTGGCGTCTCGCAAATGGATTGGCGGCGATGAATTCTCTGCTGTCGAATGCGTGCTGGGGCCGACCATACATCGCTGGTATCATCTGCCGGTGGAACGGGCCAAACATGCGCATCTGGAACGCTGGTTCGATCAGCTGATGAGCCGGCCTGCCGCGCAGAAAATCATCCTGACGCCGATCACCTGAATGATTTTAAGGTTCTGTTGACTCTATGGCGTAGCGCTGGCTGCGTGGTCATACGCGCGCCATGTTTTTCAGAGTAAATTGCCTCATGTTTTTTTACCTCTCGAAAATCTTCTGGATGATTGCCGCGCCCTCCAATCTCATTGGCATATTGCTGGTGATTGGCGCTTTTCTTCTGTTGCGCGGAAAGTTGCGCGCGGCCAAATGGCTGCTTGTTCCCGCAGCCTTGTTCTATTTTCTGTTCGGCATCATGCCATTGGGGCTGGCGTTGCTTCGGCCGCTGGAAGACAGGTTTCCGCAACCTGACCTCGCCAAAACACCGCCAACCGGCATTATCGTGTTGGGCGGCGGCGTTGATGAAACGCTCAGCCGCGCGCGCGGTACGGTGGAATTGTCGGAAGCCGGTGGGCGCATGACGGAAGCGGCTGCCCTGGCGCGGCGTTTTCCCAACGCGCGGCTTGTGTTCACTGGCGGCACGGCGGCTTTGCGTGGGTCTGACGTGACAAAATCCGACATTGCGCGGCGGCTTTTTCTGGCGCTCGGGCTGGAGGAAAGCCGCCTCACGTTTGAGGATAAATCACGCAACACATACGAGAATGCCGAATTCACAAAGCAGCTTGTGAATCCAAAGCCCGGGGAAACCTGGGTGCTGGTGACTTCGGCTTATCATATGCCGCGATCTGTCGGCATTTTCCGCAAGAGCAATTTTCCGGTGACGCCTTACCCCGTGGATTTTACATCTGCGGGCAACATGAACGATTTTCTGCGGCCATCGGCAGAGGCGCGGCTCGGTCTCAAACATACAGATCGCGCAGTGCGTGAGTGGATTGGTCTTATCGCCTATTATTTCACGGGCAAGACGAGCGCGTTTCTGCCTGCGCCATGATTATCTGTGTAACGCACGGTAGCGCGCTGGCCTGCCCTGCGCCATTTCGGTCACTGCGCGCATGATGGATTCGGCATCTATGCCATGATGGCGATAGAGATCCAGCAACGTGCCGGTCTGGCCGAAATGTTCGACGCCGAGTGCGCGGACGCGCTGTCCGCAAACCCCACCAAGCCATGACAGAGTTGCCGGATGCCCGTCGATTACCGTGATGACAGCGCAATCGCGCGGCAAGGTCGCCAACAGTGTTTCGATATGGCTTGACCCGTCTTTCGCAGCGCGCCATCCCGAATGCAAGCGTCCTGCAGATGTGACAGCGAGCAGGCCGATATCGCGATAGTCTTCTCCCAGCAATCCCGTTGCTTCGATTGCTTCCGGCGCGAGTGCGCCGGTATAGGCGATGATGGCGCGCGTAGATGCGCCGGGCGGGCGCATCCAGTAAGCGCCTTCAGCAATGTCCTGTGCGAGGCGTGGCGTCATTTCGCGAATGGGCTGTTCGATGCTGCGGGTGGACAGCCTGAGATAGACAGAGCCGCCATCCAACTGGCCATCAGTCTTTCCTTCGCGTTGCATATAATCAAAGCCCCAGCGCATGATGACGGCGAGTTCGTCAACAAAGGCAGGTTCGAAGGACGCCAGTCCATCCTGCGCCATGCCGATCAGCGGCGTACTGATCGATTGGTGCGCGCCGCCTTCCGGCGCAAGCGTTATGCCCGCCGGTGTTGCTGCCAGCATGAAACGCGCATCCTGGTAACAGGCGTAGTTCAGCGCATCGAGGCCGCGCTGGATGAAGGGATCGTACAATGTGCCGATGGGCAGCAAACGCTTGCCATTGATGGATGAGGACAGGCCCAACGCTGACAGCGCCAGAAACAGATTCATCTCGGCGATGCCAAGCTCAATGTGCTGGCCCCGCGGTGAAGCCTCCCAGTTGAAGGTGGAGGCGATCTGCTGTTCGCGGAACACGTCAGCCATTTCCTCGCGTGCGAAAACGCCGCGCCGGTTGATCCATGGGCCAAGGTTTGTCGATACGCTGACATCGGGCGAAACGGTTACAATGGAATCTGCAAATTCGCCTTTGCTGCGGCCGATTTCGTTGAGGATGAGGCCGAAACCGTTTTGAGTTGACATCATTCTTGCAGGGGAAAATGTCAGTTGCTCCGGCACCGCAATACGGGTGGTCGAGAGGCGGCGGCTGGCGTTGTCCGACAATGGTGTGTTGGCGATAAAAGATTGCAGCGCAGCGGTATCGTAAGACATGCCCTCCAGCCGCGCCCATTCATTTCCCGGCGCTACGCCAAGCGTCTTTTGCCAATCAGCCATCTGCGCGGGTGTCATCAGGCCAGCGTGATTGTCCTTGTGGCCCTGGAAGGGCAGGCCAATGCCCTTGATCGTGTAGGCAATGAAACAGACGGGCCGGTCGTGATCGACGGATGCGAAGGCATCAAGAACTGATGTCATGTCATGGCCGCCGAGATTGGACATCAGCGCCAGCAATTGTGCGTCATCGCGGGCCTCAAGCAATTGGTTCACGCCGGGTTCGCTGCCGATTTCCTGTTGCAGCTTCTTGCGAAAGGCCGCGCCACCCTGAAAGCACAGCGCTGCATAAAGCTGGTTCGGGCAGGCATCGATCCAGCGTTGCAATGCTTCGCCGCCCGGTTCCTTGAAGGCGGCCTGCATGAGCTGGCCGTATTTGATGATGATCACGTCCCAGCCGAAATTGCGGAACATGGTCTCGAACTTTTCCCACAGACCTTCGCGCACCACGGCATCGAGCGACTGGCGATTATAATCGATCACCCACCAGGTGTTGCGCAGGCCATGTTTCCAGCCTTCGATCAGGGCTTCATAGATGTTGCCTTCGTCAAGCTCTGCATCGCCGACCAGCGCGATGAAACGCCCCTGCGGGCGATCACCGCCCCAGCCATGCAGGCGCACATAATCCTGAACCAGCGAGGAGAAGAGCGTCTGTGCAACGCCAAGACCTACAGAACCGGTGGAGAAATCGACGTCATCAGTGTCCTTGGTGCGCGAGGGGTAGGATTGCGCTCCGCCATAACCGCGAAAGTTCTCGAGTTTATCGCGTGTCTGGCGGCCATAGAGATATTGGATCGCATGAAAGATCGGGCTCGCATGGGGTTTGACGGCCACGCGGTCTTCCGGCTTCAGTACCGCGAAATAAAGTGCTGTCATGATCGTCGACAGCGACGCAGACGAGGCCTGATGGCCGCCCACTTTCAGGCCTTCGATATTGGGGCGGATGTGATTGGCGTTGTGGATCATCCAGGAGGACAGCCATCGCACACGCTTTTCCAGCGCTGTGAGTATCCCGGTCTGGTCGTTTGAGATGCTCATGTTCTGTGCCGCCGCAGGAGTTTTCCCTGCTCTGGTTAGCATCGGCGGGGCGAATAAAAATTCTGTTTTATGCCTGTTATATTCTTGAATTTGGTATAATATTCTTTTGATCATCAATAATTCGAAATGAATTATCAATGGCTGACATCGACGAAATCGACCGGCGAATCCTCAATCTGCTGCAGCAGGACGCGCGGCTGACGGTGCAGGAGATTGCTGACAAGGTAGGGCTCTCGGCTTCGCCCTGCCACCGGCGCATGCGGCGGCTGGAGGAGAGCGGCGTTATTACCAAGACGATTGCGCTGGTCGATCAGAAGGCTGTTGGCCTGCCGGTCAGCGTGTTTGTATCAATCAAGCTCGAACGGCAGAAGGAAGAAGATCTTGAGCGCTTCGCGCGCGCGATTTCCGGCTGGCGTGAAGTGCTGGAATGTTACCTGATGACCGGGCCGCGCGATTATCTTCTGCGCGTCGTTGTGGCAGACCTTGGCGCGTATGAGCAATTCCTGAAACAGAAACTGACGCGTCTGGACGGACTGTCCTCCATCGAGTCCAGCTTTGCGCTGGATCAGATCAAATATACGAATGCGCTGCCGGTGTGAGGGTGAGGTAATTAATAATCCTGTTCCAGCGCCGCTTCCCGCGCGGCGTCTTTTTTGAATGGCACGTGTTCGCCATAGACTTCGATCACTCGGGCGATTTCGCGGCGTTCCTCTTCGAGGAAATTTTCGACGGCGCGGGAGAAATTGCGGTCAGCTATGTCGTGTGCGGAATAGGTGGTCACGGGTTTGTAACCGCGCGCGAGTTTATGTTCGCCCTGTGCGCCAGCCTCTACACGCGCGAGCTTGTGCTGAATGGCGTAGTCGATGGCCTGATAATAGCAGAGTTCGAAATGCAGGAAGGGATGTTCTTCAAGGCAGCCCCAGTTGCGGCCATAGAGGGCGTCATCGCCGATGAAGTTGATGGCGCCAGCGACATAGCGTCCGTTCCGCTTTGCCATCACCAGCAGGATGCGATCCGCCATGGCTTGCCCGACCTGCGAATAATATTTGCGCGTCAGATAAGGGCGGCCCCATTTGCGCGAACCAGTGTCCATGTAGAACGCGTAGAACGCATCCCAATGCTGTTCGCCAATGGCGCTGCCGGTGACGAGCTCTATCTCGATGCCGTTGCGCAGGGCGTCGCGCCGCTCCCTGCGGATGGTCTTGCGCTTGTGCGATGACAGCGCGGCCAGAAAATCTTCAAAGGTTTCGTAATTCTCGTTGAAGAAATGAAACTGCTTCCCCGTGCGCGACAGCATGCCAGCGCTGGCAAGATCTTCACAGTCGATCTTGTTGGGGAAGGTCACATGAATTGAGGACGCGCCGGTTTTTTCGCGCAGGGCGCGCAGACCGCCGATGAGGTAGGCTCGTGCGTCAGCAGATTGCGGGCCGGGCGCAACCAGCAGGCGGCGGCCCTGCACGGGCGTGAAAGGTACGCAGACCTGCAGTTTGGGATAATAGCGCCCGCCCGCGCGCTCATAGGCATCGGCCCAGGCGTAATCGAATACATATTCGCCCATGGAATGGGTCTTGGCGTAGCACGGCGCGCAGGCCAGGAGCTTGCCATCAGTATCCTCGACAAGAACATGCAGCGGCGTCCAGCCTGTTTTCGCGGTGGCCGAACCCGAGGTTTCCAGCACGTTCAGGAAGGCGTGGGAAATAAAGGGATTGTGCCGTTCCTTCTGGGCAGCAGCCTCTGCATCGCCTTCGATATCGGCAAGGGTTAGCGCCTGGGGATTGGCGCAGGCATCCCAGGCGGCGGCATCCACCTCGCTCATGGAGCGGGCGATGCGGACGGTGAGTTTGGGTTGTTCAGCTGCGTTCATGAAAGCCCGAGATCATGTGCCTTGCGTCCACCGCGATTGATTTTTTCTGGCGGCGGATCAGTTTGAATCAATCGTTGCGATAGGCCCAGACAGCGCCGCGCCAGGGCTCTTGCGCCCTCTGTTAGTTCTCTGGAATTGCGTATAACTTCCATATTGCGTTCCATATCCTCCCGCGACCAGCCCCGAGAGTGAGCAATATAAGGAAATTGTGGAAAGACAAATCCGAGTTCAGCGAGAAAGCCCAGCATCTGTCCGGCGACGCCCTGGATATTATCTTGCCCCCCGACGATGATCAGCCCTGCGACCTTGTTTCGGATAAGGATCTTGTTGTGTGTGGTTATCGCGTTCTGTACGCAATTGAGTCTTTCTGCCATCTTGAACCAGAGAGCGGACGCTGCGCCCCAGCGTATAGGCGTTGCGATCAGGATCACGTCGGCCCAGTGAACCATGGCTTCGTAGATGCGTTCCATCTCGTCCTGCTTGTCCATTAGCGTGATGGAGCAGGGCCAGGTGCAGGCGCGAGCGCCTTTGGAGTAAAATCCTTCACATTGACGGAAATTCAGATCGTCCAGCCGAAGGAGTTTTGTTTCTGCGCCATCCTCTGTTGCAGATTCAAGCGCTTTGCCCAAGAGATAATCCGAGCCGGAAAAGCGGGGATGTGCGCCGTCCATCGCAGTGGTCGAAATGCCGGCGACCCGCAACGGACCGGGCGCTCGCGTGACATCCCGCTCCAGCGGATGATGTTCATGTGGCGCTTTCCGTCGCCGCGTGGGGTTGCCGATATCTATCAGCACGCGGCCTGCTGCCGCCTGAAGCGGAAATGAAGGGACGCAATCAGCTTCAAAGCCGGGCTCACCTGTGCCGCTGATGCGGTGGAACTTCCAGTAATGCCAGGGACAGACTGCATAATCGCCATCAAGTTTGCCTTCCCCGAGCGGTCCGCCGACATGATTGCAAGCGTTGTGAATCGCGCCGAAAACGCCGTCTTTAAAGGATAACGCAATCTGGACGCCGCCGGCCGTCACCTTTTGCATCGATTTTGTTGAGAGATCAGCCTCAGCGCCGAGGTCGATCCATTTGGGTTCATTTGCCATTATCTACTCCAGTGGAGACAGAGTAACGCGCGGGCGCGTGTGCGCAAGTGATAGCCAGAAAAGTTTCAAGGTCTGCGGGATCAGAATCTTTCTGCTGACGTGCAGGCGATTTTTATTGCGGGCTAAGACAGGGAGGCTGTCATGTACATTGGGCGCAGCCGGGAGGAGTGGATTGCGCAATATGCGCATTGCCATCAGGAGCCTCGTAACTGCTTTTGTCACACCATCGGCATTACCATGATTGTCGTGGCCATCGCGGTTGATCTGATCTTGTCGTTTGTGACGGTTCTGCGGCTCAGGGCGAGCATTTTGTTCGTATTGGGCTGGGTGTTGCGGTATATCGACCATGTCTACGAGGGCAAAGCGCTGGAATTCTTCATGGATTGGCGCTTCTTGTTCGCCGGCCTGCGTTAGTGGTTCGCGAAAATTCAAGGCTGGGCCTAGAGCAAAGGTGTTTCACGTGCGTTCAGGTCTATCGCCCCGGCGTTTTGCTGAGCTTCCATATTTCCCAAGATAGGATTCCGATTTTCAGGTTCTACGCTCTAACTGGAGGCGCGTTTCATCAGCGTGGAAAATGCGATCGCCGAGGCAATGCCGGCGATCATGATGATGGCGGCAGCCAGCGTCAGCGCAAACGGCGCGCCAAAGCGCGGGATGAGCTGGCCATAGGCGAGGGGGCCGAGAAACTGCCCTGTGAAAAAGAAAAATGCATGCATGGAATAGGCGCTGCCGCGATAGTCTTGCGACAATTCCGAGACCTCATATTGAAATGCATTGTGCTGCATGAACCAGCCAAATCCAAACAAAAGGAAAATACCGGCTTCGACACTCCAGTGCCAGCCTGCTGCGAACAGAATGAGGCTTGCGGCCAGCACCAGAGATCCGCAGATAATCATGGCCGGGCGCGACATCACGCGCAGGATCAGGGGCAAGGTCAGCGAGAGCAATAACGAGCCCAGCGCTTGCGCTGCGATGATGAAACCCGCTTCGCGGCTGCCGCCGTTGCCCTGGCTCGCCAGAATGGGCGAGATGAACGGCAGCAGGCCAAAGCTCAGGCCGCCAACCACGGGTGTTGTCGTATAACACACCCATGCCCGGGGATTGCGGAAGATGGTGCGGTAATTGGAGATGACCTGGGCGACGCTGAAGGGCTGCTTTCGTGTGACAACCTGGCGGGGAATGTTGCGGGTAGCCGCGATGGCGCAAACCGTGACGATGATCCCACAGCCGAAAATCACCGCGCGCCAGCCGATCAAGGATTCAAGCATGCCTGCGCCGGCCGAGCCGGCCATCTGGCCAAGGATCATCGAAATGGTGAAGCGCGCGATGGTGATCTGCCGCTCGGCGGGTTTGACGAGATCACCGATCAGCGCCTGTGTCACCGGGATAATGCCGCCCGATGCGCCACCCGTCATGACGCGCAGGACCAGCAGCATCCAGAAGGCCGGCACAAAGGCGCTGGCCAGCGTGCCCAGAGCGGCAATCCAGAGCGCTGTCTTGATGACGCGATCCTTGCCGAAATGATCGCCGATGGGCCCGAAGACCGGCTGCACCAGCGCGTAGGGCAGGTATGTCGCCGAGGCGATCAGCGCGACCGTTGTTACCGGCACAGCAAAATCCTGCGCCAGAACCAGTGTCAGCGGATCAAAGGTGCGATTGGCGACCGCGCTGGCGAGGCCGCAGAGCAGGAAGGTGAAAAAGAGCAATTTTGCCGCCGGGGATTGTGTGTGGGCTGTTGCTAGAAGACGTGGACGGGAATGTCCATTGCGCCGCGCTCATACGCTGGATGCATTTTTGCCCCGCTTTTTCAGTCTCCGGCCGAAGGTCCTGTCTGGCGGAAGAAATGCGCCGTGCCGGGGCCAAGCGCCAGCAGGATCAGGCCTGACATCACGAGCATAGCGGGCGCATTGAAAAGGCTTGCGCCGGCGGCAAAAACCATCGGTCCAAGGGCCTGACCGACAAAGAACGAACAGGAATGCATGGAGAAGGCAGAGCCGCGCAGCTCTGGCGCGAGCGTGGACACTTCCGCCTGCACGCCGTTGTGCAACATCATATAACCAGTGCCGCAGAGCGTGAAAAATGTGAGGCTCCAGAGCCAGTGCAGATCGAAGGCGAAGCCTATTGGCCCAAGCGCCATCAATAGCCCACCTGCGCTCATGATCTGGTAACGGTTCATGATGCGCAGCCAGTATTTGACGGAACTGGTGAAGACCAGCGCGCCGCAGGCAAAGGCCATGATGATCATGCCCGCCTCCCAGGTGCCACCGCGTCCGCGCTGTTCGAGCAGCGGCGAAATCCACGGCAGCACGCCATAAAGCGCAATGCCTTCGATCAACACTGCGCCATAGCATATACGCGCGCGTGGATTGGCGAAGATGGTGCGATAGCCGCCAATGGCGTCTGCTATGCGCATGCGCTGGCGCGGCGCGGGTGGCTCCTTCACAAACACGGTCACGCAGATGGCGGCGGCGATGGCAAGCACCATCGATATGAAGAAGATCGCGCGCCAGCTGATCCAGACTGCCAGAATGCCCGCTGCGCCCGCTGCGCCGATCCAGCCGATCAGGGATATGCTGACATAGGCGCCGATCTTCTGCTGACGGTCGGCATTGGTGGCGCGATCGCCCACCATCGCCATCGCAATGGGCATGATGCCGCCACCTGCAATGCCGCCGAAAAAGCGCGCGGCGATGAGCACTGAAAGAGTTGGACTCCAGACCACGCCCGCAAGCGTGATGACGAGCATCCACATGCAGATGTTGAGCATGCGCCCTTTGCCATAGAAATCGCCGAGTGAGCCAAGAATGGGCTGGCACAACGCATAGGGCAGGGCATAGGCTGACACCACGACAGCCGCCGCAGCAGGCGTCACCGCAAAATCTCGCGCAATCGCCGTCACCAGAGGATCCATGGCGCGATTGGAGATGGCAGCGGCCAGGCCGCAAAGGGAGAAAATGAGGAACATGCACAGGGTTTGCCGGTTTGGTGGGCGTCCGTAAAGAGGGTGTGGCGCTGATTGCGAAATCCGGGTTTGCCGCCCATATTCTGACCAGTCTGGTCAGAAAGAACGGTCCCATGAAGAAGCCCACATGTTGGAACCCTCAGGACGCCAAGGCGCGGGCAAGTTTAGCTCTTTTACACGACCTAATCCGCACTCCTCACGGCCTCCACCCCTCGAACACAACCTGATCCGCCCAGAGCGCTGCGCGTTCGAGCTGTACTGCGCTCCGCACGGTCCATGTCATGACTGGCAATCCCACAGCGCGGCGCAGCAAATGTGGGACTGCGTGTGGCAGGTCGTTCACATGGTATGAAAGGAAATCGGGCTGCGTATCCTGCCAGTGCAGGAAATTAGCGAGGGCGTGCTTTTCTTCGCGCGTCAGAAAATTCCATTCCGCATCGTCGTAATGCGCTTCTGCGATCATGCCGAGGGGAATGTGCGAAAGGCCCAGCGGGGCGCGGTTTTTTTGCAGATGCGCCATGATGCGGGGATCGAAACTCTTTAAGGCAACAGGTCCATCATAAGCCGCCGCCAGATGCGCTGTGCGTTCGGCGAGTTTCAGATCGCCCGAAAATTCGCTTTTGATTTCGATGATGACAGGCACGCGCCCGGCGATCAGTTCAAGAAAACGGGGCAGGGGGGTGATCACGTCATCGCTGCCGCGCAGGTTTATCTGCGAAAGCGCATGCGCGTTCAGCGCGTCCACACGTCCCTGGGCATCGCATAGCCGCTCCAGGGTTTCGTCGTGAAACACCATGGCCTCGCCATCAGCGGAAATCTGTACATCGCATTCGATGGCGAAATTTCCGGCGATCGCGGCGCGCGCGGCGCTGGCGCTGTTCTCGATGACGCCGCTGGCGCGATCATGCAGGCCGCGATGGGCGATGGGGCGCACGATGAGCCATGCGGGACGAGCTTCGTTCATTTCAAATCGATCTCGAACATGGCTTCGACTTCCACGGCGGCATCGAGCGGCAATTCGGCAACGCCGACGGCGGCGCGGGCATGTTTCCCCTTTTCGCCCAACACCGCCACCATCAGGTCTGACGCGCCGTTGACGACGGCGGGAATGGCCTGAAATTTGGGGCCTGCGTTGACATAGCCCACAAGCCGTACGCAGCGGCGAATGTTGGACAGCGATCCCGCAGCTTCCTTGGCCTGCGCCAGAATGTTGATGGCGCAGAGGCGCGCGGCCTCTTGGCCCGCTTCGTTGAAGATATCCAGGCCCAGTTTGCCTTTGTGCCCCGGCGCGATCTGGCCGTCCGGGCCGAAGGGCAATTGCCCCGAGACCACCAGCAAATTGCCGGTGATGACGAAAGGCAGGTAATTGGCGACGGCCGCCGCCGGGCGGGGCAGCGCGATACCAAGCTGTTTCAGGCGGGCTTCTGGAGTGGGCATGGCGTTTTCTCCTGATCCGTAGAGTTTAGGCGCGGATTTGCCGGGACGCCAATTTTGCAGCGAAACCATTGGCGAGGGCCAAAATTTTGCATCCCTAATTTCGCCACGAGAGAATCGGAGTAGAGGTAGTCATCAGCCGGAGTTTGCAATGTTCACATGTTCCAGAAATTCTTTCGCTCTTGCCGTTTCTGGCGCGCTCGCCTGTAGCGCCGGGCCTGCGCTGGCGGCTGATGTTCCCCTTGCGCCGCATCGGGCCACTTATGAATTGAGCCTGATGTCTTCGAAGGGCAGCGATGCGCCCACGTCTGCGCGCGGGCGGATTGTCTATGAATTCAACGGCAATGCCTGCGAAGGTTATACGGTGAACTTCCGCCAGGCGACAGAGCTTGTTTCGCCGGAGGGCAAAAGCCAGGTGCTCGACACCCGTTCGACGACCTTTGAATCAGGCGACGGCAAGACTTTTCGTTTCCGTATCGAGACATTGTCCGATGGCAATCGCACAAAACTGGTTGAGGGTAGCGCTGAACGGGCGAGCGATGCGCTGTCCATCAATCTGAAAAGCCCCACGCCTTCCAAAAGCGATATTGATGTGATCGCCTTCTTTCCTGTGCAGCAGACATTGAAAGGGCTGGAGGCCGCACGCGCCGGTGAAATGACGCTGGAAATGAACGCCTATGATGGTTCAGGCGATGGCCAGAAGATCTATCATTCGCTCAACATCATCGGTCGCGAAATGAAAAAGCCCGCTGGTGATGAGGCGGAAAAAGACGAGGGCTTGAAAGGCATGAAGCGCTGGCCTGTCGTCACCAGCTATTTCGAACGCGAAAAGCCCGATGGCGCGCCGATGTACACGCTCACCTTCGAGATGTGGGAGAACGGCGTCTCCAGCAATCTGAAACTGGACTACGGCGATTTTGTTCTCGGCGGAAAAGTGTCGAAATACGAGGCGCTGAAGGCGACGCCCTGTACGCCGGGGAAGTAGTCTGCGCGTTGTTATTGCGGGGGGCGTTTTTTCATTCCCGACCCAAACATCAGCCCCTTTACTACCGCGTCCTTCCCAAACCTTGCGCGTAGCGCATCCACAGCAGCTTCTGTTGCTTTCTCCTTGCCGACGTTGGTGTCGACGAGATCGCCGTGGTCGGCGTCAGCGGGATCGCACAGAGCTGACATACCTACGCCAATCAGCCGGAATTTCGTGCCGGTAGCTTCTTTCAGCAGCAGTTCGCGGGCGGCTTCAAAAATGCGGCGTGATAATTGTGTGGGCTCGTTGAGTGTGCGTGCGCGTGTTCGCTGGGAAAAGTCCGCGCTCTTGAGTTTCAAGGTCACAGTTGTGCCGGCAAAGCCCTGCGCCTTCAGGCGTCCCGCAACTTTCTCGCTGAGGGCTAGGAGGATCGGCGCAAGGTCTTCGCTGGAGGCGAGATCGGTCTCGAATGTCGTTTCCGCAGATATGCCCTTGGTCTCATGCTCGGGAGAGACTTTGCGCGTATCGATGCCATTGGCGAGACGCCAAAGGCGCTGTCCCTCCGCGCCAAGCAGGCGCAGCATATCGTTTTCCTCGCGCGCCTGGATATCGCCTATGCTGCGGAAACCTTCGCGCGCCAGCCGTTCCTGCGAAACCTTGCCGACGCCCCAGATGAGGCCAACGGGTTTTGATGCAAGAAAGCTCTTTGCTTCTGCTTTGCCGATAACTGCAAAGCCGCGCGGCTTGTCGAGGTCGGAAGCAATCTTGGCGAGGAATTTGCAATAGGAGAGGCCGACAGAAACGCTGATGCCGATATTGTTTTCGATGTCGCGGGCAAAACGCGCCAGCGCCAGAGCGGGGCTGGCACGATGCAACAATTGGGTGCCCGTCAGATCTAGAAAGGCTTCGTCGATTGAAATGGGTTCAACGAGCGGCGTGAGGTCGAACATCATCGCGCGCACCTGCCGCCCTACGCCCGCGTATTTTGTCATGTCCGGGCGGATCACAGTGGCGTCCGGGCAAAGGTCGAGCGCCTTGAACATGGGCATGGCCGAACGCACGCCAAAGGTGCGGGCGATGTAGCAGCAGGTGGAGACGACACCGCGCTTGCCGCCGCCGATGATCAGCGGTTTGTCGCGCAGGTTAGGGTTATCGCGTTTCTCGACGGCGGCGTAAAACGCATCGCAATCGATGTGGGCGATGGGCAGAGATTCAAGTTCATCGTGGTTAACAATTCGCGGAGAGGCGCATTGCGGGCAGCGGGCAGACTTCACCGGGCCGGTATGCAGGCAATCGCGGCAGAGCATTCTGTTTCTGGCCGCTGTATCTGGCATCAGGCCCCCCAGTCCGGGGGCGGGCCGGCGAGAATCATGCGCGCACGGTCGATGTCCTCAGGCGTGCGGTTGAGGCTGGCGGCAATCTCGCGCAGGAGCATTTCGTCGGCGCAGACGAAATCCAGCACACCTTGAAGAAAGCCGGGCGATTTGGCCGCTGCACGCAGATTGTCCGGGCCAATTCCGCTAAGAGCAAGGAATCCCGAGAGTTTTTCCGGATCCGCTGCCAGCTTGCCGAGCGTTTCTATCGCGAGCGCGGCTGCGCTTTCGGGGCTGGGGATTTTCTTTCGAAAGCTTTCGATAACCATGCGGAAACTCAGCTATTAGATTCGGATTTCGTAAATGTTCGTGCTCTAAGGTCATTTGATATTCACAATAACAGGGCCATCTTGTTACGTTCAATGCAAGATTGCTCCAATCCGGAATCCCGATGCCCAAAACTGTATTGATCGTTGAAGATAACGAACTGAATATGAAGCTCTTCAACGATCTGCTCGAAGCCCATGGCTACAAGACTATCCAGACTCGCAATGGTGTGGAGGCTGTGGAGCTGACACGTCAGCATATGCCGGATCTGATTCTCATGGATATCCAGTTGCCTGAAGTATCCGGGTTGCAGGTGACCCAATGGATTAAGGATGACGACGCGCTGCGTCACATTCCAGTGATTGCCGTGACTGCGTTCGCCATGAAGGGCGACGAGGAGAAAATTCGCCAGGGTGGTTGCGAGGCCTATTTGTCCAAGCCGATCTCTGTCGCGAAATTTGTCGAAACGGTTCGAAATTATCTTGGTGATAAGTAAGTTCCGGCAGCATTAGCCTGAACATTGCGTACTGCGTAAAGAGGTTGACAAATGACCGCTCGGGTATTGGTGGTTGACGATATTTTAACCAACATCAAGCTGCTGGAAGTGCGGCTGATGGCGGAATATTTCGATGTGATGCCGGCCACCAACGGGCCGCAGGCGATCGCCATCTGTCAGGAAGGCCAGTGCGATATCGTGCTGCTGGATGTGATGATGCCGGGCATGGATGGCTTTGAAGTCTGCCGCAGGCTGAAGTCCGATCCCATAACTGCGCATATTCCGGTTGTCATGGTTACTGCGCTGGATCAACCGGCCGACCGGGTCAAAGGCCTGGACGCTGGCGCTGATGATTTTCTCACCAAACCAGTGGATGAAGTCGCGCTGATCGCCCGTGTGCGCTCGTTGTCCCGCCTTAAGCTCTCGGTTGATGAATTGCGCACCCGGGCCATGACTTCAGCTGCGCTGGGTGTGCCCAATTCACTCATCACAGCTATTCAGGACGAGGGCCATAACGGACGTATACTGCTTGTAGATGATCGCGCGAGTTCCGCCGAACGTATTCACAAAGCGTTGTCTGTGCATCATGTGGTGGAGGTCGAGGCCGGTCCGCAAGAAGCGATTTTCCGTTCCGCCGAAGGCAATTTCGATCTGGTCATCGTGAGCCTTGGATTGAAGGACTACGATGGCTTGCGCTTGTGCAGCCAATTGCGCACGCTCGAACGTACGCGCCATACGCCGATCCTGCTGATCGCCGATCTCGATGACCGGCAGAAAGTGCTGCGCGGGCTCGATCTTGGCGTGAACGATTATCTGTCGCGGCCGATTGATCGCAACGAATTGCTGGCGCGCGTACGGACGCAATTGAAGCGCAAGCGTTATACAGAAGCACTGCGCGAGGACGTGCAGGCCTCTATTGAAATGGCGTTGATTGACGCACTGACGGGACTGAACAATCGCCGCTATCTGGAGACCCATCTGGCCTCGATGTTGGAACAGGTCACAGCGCGCGGGCGTCCGCTGGCGATGATGATTCTCGACATTGATCACTTCAAGGCTGTGAACGATACCTGGGGCCACGATGCGGGCGATGACGTGCTCAAGGGCTTTTCGCAACGGGTCAAACGGGTCATCCGCAATTCGGATCTGCTCTGTCGCCTCGGCGGCGAGGAATTCGTCGTGGTAATGCCCGATACGACGCCGGATATCGCCGGGGTTGTTGCAGAGCGCGTACGCGGGTCGGTACAGGCCGAGCCGTTCCGGCTGGAACAGGGCGATCGCAGCATACCTATAACAGTTTCAGTGGGCCTTGCGTGCACGTCGCGCGACGCCAATCCCGATACGCTTTTTCGGCGGGCGGACAAGGCGCTCTACCGGTCGAAAAACGACGGCCGCAACCGGGTGACGGCTGACGCCGCCTGAGTGCGGATTCAGATTTCCTAATTTACATGCGGTGCGCAGCGGCCTGGCGGCGTATAAAACGGCATCATTTCAGTGCCGCTGGCAGAACAGGGTTAATGCCGGTTAATCCATTTGAGCGCTATTAATCTCAAAGGTTTAGGTAAACAATCGATTAACGGTTCACAGCGCGTTTGAATGATTGCAATCACGCGGCCTGTCGAGATAACGTCACCCTCATCGAAGAGTTGAGTCTCTCACGAGACGCCGGGGGACGGCGGAGATCGCAAGATCAGCCACACGTGCCCCCCCGATCTCAGTGAGTTTCGAACACCCTACGGAGTGCTCAGGTCCGCCGCATCTCCTGGGTCCGTGGGGTCGGCTGGCTGGTGACGGGTTAGGAGTGGCCTCCTCAGATCTGTCGCCGGCCGGCCACCTGTTCGGGTGTCCGGAAGTCAAAAGCAAATCTTCCAGGGCGTCAAATCAAATAAAAAGCTCTAAACAAACAATTACCTAAAGAAAAAGCCGCCCATTGAGGCGGCTTTTTGTCCGGCGAAGCTGTCACGCGACAGACTGTATTACTTGATTTTGGTTTCCTTGAATTCCACGTGCTTCTTGGCGACGGGATCATATTTCATCATCGCCAGCTTTTCAGTCTTCGTGCGGGCGTTCTTCTTGGTGACGTAAAAAAAGCCAGTGTCGGCTGTCGACAGCAGCTTGATCTTGATCATGGCGGTCTTTGCCATTGTGGAAACCTTCAATAGGCCGCAGCTGGCGCGGAGCCGCGCGGCGGGGATGGATTTGCAGCGCACCATACGAATCGCGGCTGCGAAGTCAAGGTTCTCGTGAGCTTTATGTCTTGCGCTTTATGGCCCTGCGCTGAAGCCGCGGCGCTTCAGACGGACGATGGCCAGATCCAGTGCGGACAGAAAGGCGGAGCGGTCGCGCGGCGTGAAGGGCCGGGGGCCGCCGGTTATGACGCCGGTTTCGCGCAAATCCTGCATGAGATTACGCTGGGCGAGCGCCATGCCGATGGAGCTCTCGGTAAAGGCCTTGCCATTGGGGCCGATGACATCCGCGCCAGCCTTGATGGCCCGCGCCGCCAGGGGAATATCCGCGCTGATGACAATAGCGCCGGGAATTGCGCGCTCGACAATCCAGTCATCGGCGGCATCAGGCGAATTGGCGACGATGACCCGTTCGATCATGGGGTCGCGCGCCGTGTTGATGAAGGAATTGGCGACCACAAAAGTCTTCAGCCCATGGCGCGCAGCGACCTTGTAAGCCTCATCCTTCACGGGGCAGGCGTCGGCGTCGATATAGATGATGATGGGGCCAGCTGGTTCACTCATGAAGCTGGAGATGGCATTTTGCAGAGCGGATGGCCAGCGGGGGAGATTCTCGTGGCGGATTTCTTCAAAACCTCATCTGAAGCGGTTCACGATCCGCAATGCTGTCCATGAGCCCAGCAACAAGCCGCCCACCATGCAGGCCAGACCGGCATAGAGCAGGGGATGACGGGTCACCACAAGCGCACCTTCCGGTTGCACAAGCATGATCATCGCCTCGTTGACCATGCTGGCGAGCAGGATGCCGCAAATGCCGCCTATAAGGGAGACGACGATGTTCACGATCCAGCTGAAGGGACCGCGCTTCTTCGTCCAGGCCTCGTAAAGTCCGAGGCAGGGCGCCGCGATGAGAAAAATAAAGAACAGAGCCATGGGTCCGCCGACGCTGCCCATGTCGTTGCGCGATACGGCCAGCGCGCACGCAAAAACAACTGTGGCGATTGTGATGACAGCCGGCCGCATGGTGTGGAGCCCTCCCTCAGAGCCGCCCGGGAACCTCGCGGTAGAGTCGCTGGACGTAGTCATCTGCATGCTCATGTGATTCTCCCTGTCTGCGGTATTTCGGCCGTTAGAAGCGGGCAGACATCAGCCGCAATCATCGTCTTTGCCTATGAAGCGGCTATTGACCCAGCCCTTGCCATCCCTTTTGTCGAAATCGGCGTTGTGGGCATCGAACGTTTTTTGCTTCCACCAGGTCACGTATTGCCAGTTGCCGCGCTCCCTCACATCGGGATCGCCGTGCACCATATCGCCAGCTCTCATGCGCGCGACGATCTTTGCTGCGGCATTGGGTTGTTCACGCAAGGCAACAAAACCATCCGGCGTTTTGCTGACGGAGCAAACGATCATGGCTGAGGCGGAAACGGGAGCGAGCAGCATGCCTGCAAAAGCTGCTGCGAGGGCGATATTTTTCAAACCTAAAGGCATAGTCGCAGTCATCCTCTCGTAGATGACTTTTTTCGTAAACGCGATTTTGGGTTGTGCTTGTGCGCTGGCGCACATTTCGCGGCGGCAAGTCCCGCTTGCCTTGGGCTAAAAACCCATTAAACTTAGACTCCTAATCATTCGGGAGGATGCGATGAGCGGTTCCTATTATCTGCGCAATCACTGGTATGTCGTGGCGCATGACTTTGAGCTGGTGGACGCCAAGCCCATCGCGCGCACGATCTGCGATATTCCCATGGTGATATTTCGTGGCGAGGATGGCAGCGTTGGCGTGTTGAATGACCGTTGTCCCCATCGCATGGCGCCGCTGTCTTCGGGGCAGGTGTGCGGCAATGACATTCAATGCGGTTACCATGGCATTCGCTTTAACGCGCAAGGTGATTGTACGGCAATTCCCGGCGGGCTCGACATCCCCAAGGGATTTCGCACGACCCGCTATCCCGCAGTCGAGCGGCATGGATTCATCTGGGCCTGGCTCGGCGAGAAAGCCGCGACACCAGAGACGATTCCGGACTTTCACGAGAATAACGGCGA
This sequence comes from Beijerinckiaceae bacterium, assembly GCA_947474545.1. GTDB lineage: Bacteria > Pseudomonadota > Alphaproteobacteria > Rhizobiales > Beijerinckiaceae > Terripilifer. The sequence continues at coordinate 20,487 of CANJJI010000069.1, forward strand.
AGGCTGGGCGCCCGTGCCGGGCTATCTCAACATCGCCTGCAATTATCAGTTGATGGTCGATAATATCCTAGACCTTACCCACGTCGTGTTTGTCCATCCGACAACGCTGGCAGGCGGCGGTGTTACGGAGACGCCGCTGGAAGTACGCATAGAAGGCGACAAGGTGTTTGCCCAGCGTATGATGCATAATGTCGATACCGCCAACATCTATCGCGCAGCGCGCGGTCTCAATGGCAAGATCGACCGCTGGCAGATTTTTGAATATTCACCGCCGATGTATGTGAAGATTGTGCTTGGCGCGAAAGAGGCCGGCGCGCAGACACCCATGGGCGAGCCTGTGCATGTGGTGCTGAATTCATTCACGCCAGAAAGCGAAAACCGCATTCACTATTTCTGGTCGACGACGCGGCCCTGGGGCCTTGGCGATCAAAAGGTCGATGACATCTACAGGACCATGATCGAGCTGGCATTCAACGAGGACAAGGTGATTGTCGAGGCGCAGCAACGTCTGATCGATTCAGATCCTGCAACCGCGCATCTCGTGAACCTGCCTTTCGATCGCGCCGGTCAGAGCGCGCGGCGCGTGCTGAAGAGGCTGATGGACGAAGAGCAAGGCGCAGGCACGCGGCAGGCGGCGGAGTAAGTCCGCCCCCTATCGTTGGCGGGATTACTGGGTCAGCATGGGCATATTGGCGCCTGCGACGATGCCAGCAGCCAGAGAAGATACGAAAGAGGTATTGGCGCTCGTCAAACTGCCAGGGTTGGAATAGCCCTTCCAGCTTTTGACGGCGTACCAGCCGCTTTTGTCACCGTCTATGGTCGGATCTCCATAGAAGAGCACCTGTTTGTTGGACTGGTCGATGATGGAAGCATTGTTCCAATTCGCCAGCATGTCAGCAGCTGTTCTCGGCATATCGCTCGCTGAGGGATAGAGTGGATTTTGCAGTGAGAGGGCGTGGCCCGGTAAATGGGCTGCGGCGTCCGTGAAGATGGCCACGATCGGGTAGACCATTGTGATTTTCTTGCCACCAGAGGTGGAGTCGCCAATCTTGGTCCAGGAAGATTTCATCGCCGCATTGAGGCATTCAAGGCCGGATTCAGGCAAGTCACCGCCGCCAGACGCCTTTTGGCCTGTCACGAACGCGGTGAATGGCGTGTTGTCCTTTGGCAATTCATAGAAACTGGACGGGTTCAGAGGCTGCGCATCGCCAGCAGCAGCGCCAGATTTGCCAGCGTTTCCACCGTAATCTTTATAGTAGATTACCTTGGTTCTCATCAGATCGAACGAGGGACCCTTCAAAGTCGCCAAGGCGGCGTCCATATTGGCCTTGAAGTTAAGCGCATTGGTTTGTACTGCCGAGAGCGTGTTTTGCATAGATCCGGTGGAGTCGATGCACATGACGATATCCAGCGCCCGGACTTGCGCGCTCGTCAAAGCGGCTTTGGATGTGACCTGAATTTCGAGGCTGTCTTTCCAGATTTTGCCTAGTGTGAGCGGCATTGCAACCGTAACTTCACCGGAAATCGTGTTTGCTCCTGTATCCAGTTTGAAGCTTTTGGTGATGGAGGCGGTTGGCAGGTCTATAAGATTGGACTCAAAGAAATAAGTAGCGACTTCTTCACGCGTCACTTCCTTTGTCGTCACTTTGCCCTTCTTCTTGCTGACAGCAACGACCAGTTCCGCATTCGGATTAGCGCCCGCAAGAACAGCGCCGTCCAGAATAGTCTGCACGGATTCACGCATCTGAACGGCTCGGCTGTATTCGACCGCCATGCCGATTGATCCGAACAGCGCCATGAAGCACAACGCGAATATCATGGCGGTTGCGCCGGACTGGTCACGGCGGAAACGGCGCAGCGCGGCGCGAATTCCTTGGATTGGCGTATGCCCCTTGCGAGATGCGTATCGTGCCATCTGTAGCGCCCTAATTCATTTTTGCCGGTCCGATTAGCTTGCCGCCAGGATATCATCCGGGGTGGTTGCGGACCCGAGAATTTAAATTCAAAATCATGAGAGCCTCTTGCAAAACTCTTCGGGGGATTCGCCAGCTTGGGGCTGATTTTGCCGGATAGCGCTGTTTCCGGGCGTTCGCCATACCGTTCTGGCCTTGCATGGCCCATTTTCCGTGATTGCGGACGCGCGGCATCCGCCGCTTGCGCG
>CANJJI010000070.1 GCA_947474545.1 Beijerinckiaceae bacterium
GGGCAGATCACGATGCGCAAAGTCGATGGCTGGAAGACCCTCGCCGACAAGCCATCGGATCAACCCATTGACCTCGCCGCATGATCGGATAACTTCATGAAGCTGGAGATCGCGTTAGCCTATTCCAACCACCTTCGCGACGGCACCCCGGTGTGACTGCAGCCATCCACGCGCATCGAACTCCAGTAGAGCCAGGCCTCGTTGCCGGTGTCGTCGAAATTGCGCCCGGTTGCAGTGGGATCGACAATGGAGGGGTAGGAATTGAGTTGGCCAGCGCTGCAGGCATCGTCGTAAAGCGATTTTGTGGCCATCAGGAGACGTGGTTCGCTCCAGTTCAGGATGTCTCGCGACGCCGCATAATAAAAGCCGGACACCGGGAAATGTTTATCGTCCTTCCATGCCTGTACGACAGCCAGATATGTTCCGCTTGCACGATGGCGAACAACAGCCCCCACCTGCGCGGGAAAGGGCTCTACAGGCTTGCAGGGCGGGGGCACTTTGAGGCCAGGTTTATAGGGATCGTCGTAACGTATGGTGAAGTCATGCCCGTCCCAGGCGCGCCAGTTGCGGGCTTGCGAAAGGTCAGTGTTCCGAAAAAGGCAGACGCCATGGGGCTGTCCTGTCCATGCTGTTTCCGCTGCGAAAAAATAGACGGCATTTCCACGCCCGAAAATATTTGACGGGTTGAAAAACCCCCTGTGCCGGCTCTGGTCGTAATCCTGCGGGAAGGGGGCGGCGGCTACAACAGGATATTCGGGTTTTTGAAAGCTGACTCCACCATCAAGCGATTTTGCCGCGAGTATCGTATTGTACCAACAGGCGAGGCCCGTTTTACCGGGGCGGCAGCGGTTATATTGATCGGCATGGTATTCGTGATGAATGATGGCGTCGATGTTCTTGCCATCGCGTGTCCACGTGCCCGCAATCCAGCTGCCGGACTCATAGGCTTTTGGCTCACGATTGAAGCGGGAGGGATAGGATTGCTTGCAGTCAATCTTCATGGCGTCAAGCGAAGGGCCGCGCAGCAGACGGTTATTGAAATGCAACGCAAACATGGCGAGATGGCCCTGCACGTCGCGAAAGATTCTCGGCGGCAGATCGGCTATATCGTTGCCGTCGCATCCGTCGCCGGGTTTGAACATGATCTGGGGTTTGTCGATCAGCTTCAGTTTGAGTTGAGGCGGCGCAGCGATGACGGGCCCGCAGATCAGCGCTGAGGCGAGCACAAGACCCAGGCGCGATATCATGCTGCCATCCTCAGGTTTGGGCCGATGGGGTGGGGGTCGTTACCGCCTTCGGCGCGAACCATTGTGATGCCGGGCGGCTGAAGAAACGCCGCATCGGATTTTCAAAATATGTGTAGCAGAGCATGGAAGTCGCGATGATCAGTATCGTCGTGATTGCGCCAAGCGCGATCAATTCCGGCCACGAGGACCAGCCCATCTTGCGCGCGATGGCGAGCGTTGCAACCTGAAAAGCTGTATGGAGCAAGTAGACTGCATAGGATGAGTCCCCAAGCGGAATACAGCAGCGATGCTGAAGAATACTGGACGCTCGGCCACGTTCAGCAGCTGCGATCAGGCCAACGGCGAAAACAAAGCTGCACAAGACGGCATAAATGGGGACGTGAAACCAGAGCATGGCGAAGATCAATGCCATGAAGCCATGCGGCAGCCACCATGAAATGCGGATGCGCGGCATGTTTGTGACGATTTGCTGTATGGCCATACCGGCGAAAAATGTAGGCACTGCGCGCAGCATGCCAAAATCCCATGTGGCATCAGTAAAGCTGCGCAGACCGCTCTGAATGCGGATGAACTCCATGATGGCGGCGAATAGTAATGCAAGCACGAGCGCGGAACGGGCGCCCCAGCGGATCAGGATGGCGGCGAGAAGAGGAAAAAGAAGATAAACAAAAAGTTCAGCAGAGATAGACCATGAGGGAAAGTTGAGCCCCGGCTGTGCGTGAAGGCCAACAGCTCCTACGCCCCAAGCATGAATCAACAATAAATGGGGCGCAATGAGCGCTGTATCCATTGTTCCGGGATCACGGAGTTTCACACCTGCCATGGCGACATAGATCGCAATTGCCGCAAAGACAATCGTCATCAGAGCATGAAGGGGATAAACTCTCGCCAGCCGCTTCTGCATGAAATCGCGGTAGGCGTTGACGCTGTTGATCTTGCTGCCATATGTGTGCATCAGCACAAAGCCGGACAGGACAAAAAAGAAATCGACAAAATAGCCGAAATTCGACAGCCTGTGACTAGCCGTTGTTGCAACCGAAGCGAAATTGTTTTCAAAGTGATAGGCAACAACGCCCAAAGCGGCGATAAAGCGCCACGTATCCAGAGCCGCATATCTCTTCGGACCGGCCCGCTCATTTGGTGACGCTTCAATAGGCATTTTCCGCCTTTACCAGCGCAAAGGGAGTGATCGCGAGAATATAAATATCGAACAGCAACGACCAGTTCTCGATATAATAAAGGTCGTGCTCGACGCGATGTTGAATTTTTTCGGGCGTATCGGTTTCGCCGCGCCAGCCATTGACCTGCGCCCAGCCCGTTATGCCGGGACGAACGCGATGGCGAGCAAAATAACCTTCAACAACTTCGTCATATTGCCGATCGGCAGCCTTGGCATAGACGGCGTGAGGACGGGGCCCCACCAGAGACAAGTTGCCCTTGAATACGACATTGATCAATTGCGGCAATTCATCAAGGGATGTTCGTCTGATGAAACGGCCGACGCGCGTGACACGGGGATCTGAGCGTGTAACCTGTTTTTCAGCGCGGTCGTCCTGCATTTCTACATACATCGAACGGAACTTATAAACGTCGATCAATTCGTTGTTGAAGCCGTGGCGTTTCTGCTTGAAGAACACAGGACCGTTTGTGTCCAGCTTGATCGCCAGTGCAATCAACAACATCATCGGTGACAATAGAACGAGGCAGATTGATCCCACGATCTTGTCGAAAATCAATTTAATAACGACGTCCCAACCAGCGATCGGCTTGTCGAAAATATCGAGCACCGGAACGCTGCCAATATAAGAATATGAGCGTGGGCGAAAGCGCAGTTTGTTGCTGTGAGCGGCCAATCTGATGTCTACAGGCAATACCCAGAGCTTGCGCAACATCTGCAGGATGCGTTGTTCTGCGGTAATAGGCAAAGCGAATATGACAAGATCGATACGCGAGTGGCGTGCGAATTCAACGAGATCTGTGACAGTTCCAAGCCGGGGGTAACCGGCGATTACATCGGGAACGCGCAGGTCCGTGCGATCATCAAAGACTCCGATGATGCGCAGATCAGTTTCGGTTTCATGTGTCAGTTGTTGCAATAGTTCATCGCCAGCCTCACTGGCGCCGACGACGACGGTGCGCCGGTCCAGTTTGCCAGCCCGCGTCAGGCGTAAGGTGATGATATTGAAGCAAATACGTTCGAATCCGATCAGGACAAGGGTGAAAGAAAACCATGTGACCAGCCAGACCCGCGAAAATGCATCCCCCTGTTTGAGGAGAAAAAGAACTGCGATGGCGAGAAGAAAGATCAGGCTCAGTCCTCCGGAAAGCCGCAGGCCCTGACTGGCCGGTGTACGCAACGCGCGGGTCTGATAGAGTCCTAGTGTTTGGTAAAAGGTTATAGTCGCGAAGGCGACCGCGAGTATTGTAGCGTAATACATCCACACGGAATCAGCGATGGCGCTTAGGTAAAAGCCATGAACCAATGCGCCGGACAGGATGATCAGCACGAGTTCGGTTAGTCTGACTAGGCCAGTCAATACGATGGGAGAAAGGGCGGAATGGGCTTGTTTGCCGACGGTAATTTCGGCGAGCTGCGGGGCGGCCTGTTGACCGTTTTTCAGATGTAATTTGAATTCGTCATTTTCAATTACTGACATGGTTCCGCCAATCAAATTGCCGCGCGCACGGGGGCTTGAACAAATTGCCCCACAGCGCCTTTTGCATTTAATGCGTCGCGGTAGCCATTGATGACGGCGTCCGCCATTGATGAAATGTGAAAGCGGCTCTGGACAAAGGCGCGCAGCTCCATAGCTTGCTGACGGCGCTCGTCTTCTGTCAGCGCGTGCATGGCGAGCATGGCCTCCGCTAGCCGGTTTGCGTCATTGCAGGGAATCAGTCGATCCGCGAGAGGTCCAAATATTTCCGGAATCCCGCCAACATTTGTAGAGACCATAGGCACCGCAGCGCCTGCAGCTTCAAGTACGACATAGGGCAGGGATTCTGCGCGCGAGGGGACAAGAAGAATGCGGCCGCGCCGGAACGCCTCGCGGGCAGGCATGGCGCCGGGGAAGGTGATGTCACTGGACAAGCCGCGCGCGCGCGCCTGCTCCGCCAGTGCTTCCTGATCAGGACCGCTGCCAACCAAGAACAGCGCTCTGACGGCAACCGCTTTTGTCACGCACGATAGCAATAGCGTCAATCAAGGTGTCGATCCCCTTGGCCGACCGCAATTCTCCGACATAGACGAAGTCGGCAGCATCATCAGCGGGGGTTGCAGGTTCGAACTCGGCGTCGCTGATGCCGTTCAGCACGACACGCTTAAGGGCTGTCGTTTCTCCGACATAGGTTTCGAAGCATTTCTGAATGAAGGCGCTTTCAAACAAATAAAGATCAGTCGCGCGTTCGAGAAGGCCTTCAGCTTTCATATAGATGTTATGAAGCATCGAGCCTGGCCGGTAATTGAAACTGCCGCCGTGCGGCGTATAGGCGCGAACAACGTTTTTGTTTGTGCTTAAAAGTCCAGGAAGGCGTGCATAAAGTCCGCCCTTTGAACCGTGTCCGTGCACGACGTCAGGATTCAGTTTGCGGGTCCGGCTCGCAATGACATAGAGATTGCGCAGATCGTCGGGGGCGGGATTGCGGCGCATGGGCAACCGCCGTATTCCCAAACTTAAAGATGGTGCGAGTTCCCGCAAGACTTTGTCAGCACGCTCGCCTCCGGTCAGAGAGTCTGTGATCAACCCGACCTGATGACCGCGTGCAACTTGTTCCCGGGTCAAGTCGAGAACATGGCGAAACAGGCCACCTAGCGGCGCGCGCAAGACATGAATTATTTTCAGGCTCTGATCCTGCGCCGCCATGCTGGACATTCGTACCTCTCCTGGAGGCGCCTAGAAAAAGCGCTCCCGAACTGTAATAGTGTCACCGGGATTTACCGGATAAGTCAGTGGAACGGTTGCTGTGGCCGGCACGCCATCTATCACGCGCGTCACATCGACTGTCCATTTTGTCGCGCGGGGGCCAAAGCCCCCGGCAATCGCGACAGCTTTTTGTATCGTAAGTCCGTTGACAAAAGGATATTGCCCAGCTGTCGTCACTTCGCCCAGGACATAAAATGGGCGATAGGCTTCAACCTCGACGGAAACCTTGGGCTCGCGCAGATAACCGTTACGCAAACGCCCTTCGATGGCCCGTTCTAGCGCTGCAGTCGTGGTTCCCTGCGAATTGATAAGGCCGATGAGCGGCATTGATATGCGCCCGGCGCTGTCGACGGAATAGGAATTGGTTAACGCATCCTGACCGAAGACGATGACGCGCAGTCTGTCGCCGCTGGCAAGTGTATAGGGAGTGTTGACATTGGCCTCAAATAGCTCGCTGTGCATTCGAGGCTGGCCACAGCTATTGAGGCCCATTGTGATGAGTAGCAAAGACGCAAGAATTGAACGCCGCATGACTGTCGCCGATTTCACTCTACTCCCGACAGGGGAAGTTTCCAGCGTCAGTTTTATGCGTTCATGGTTAATATTCTCTCACTGCCTGTTTCATCAGTTTTTGTGACATTAACCGGGCTTCAACCATAAAGCGTTTTAATCCGTTCAGGTTTGTGATGTGAGGCCGTTATGGGCAATGAGTCAGTAGAGCGCTCCGCGTTCAGTCAAGTACCCGACAGTGAGCTTGATCTTTCGGGCATCCGCAATGCTATTCTTCGGAAGAAGTATTTGATTGGCGGCATTACGCTTGGATCATTTCTGGCGGCACTTGCCTTTGTGATGGTTGTCAAGCCGCGCTATTCTGGCGAAGCCAAGCTTTTGGTGGAAAATCAGGAAAGCTATTTTACCCGTCCTGACAAGGCTGCGCCTGATCAATCGGGAGCGCTGGATTTGGAGGCTGTGGCGAGCCAGGTGCAACTCATTACGTCGCGAGAAGTTGCGCGGGAGGCCATAAAGAAATTGAACCTCAAGGGTTCGGCGGAATTTGATCCGTTGGCTGGCGGCGAGGGGATTATTTCGCGCCTGTTAGGCTTTGCTGGCGTTTCACGCACACAGTCGCATCTTTCAGCAGAAGACCGGATCCTTGAAAAATTCGGCGAGAGGTTGACCGTATTTGCCTTGCCAAAGTCTCGCGTTATCAGTGTCGAATTCAGCTCCAACAATCCGGAACTGGCTGCGACAGGCGCTAACGCCATCACCGATATCTATGTTGAAATGCAGACCAAGAACAAACGTGAGCACGCCAGTCTGGCTGCGACTTCTTTAGGCTCAATGGTCACCGAATTGCGCAGCAAGCTGGCCGAAGCTGAGGGGAAGATTGAAACATTTCGCGCAACCAGCGGATTGCTTCAAGGGTCGTCAGCCGCGACCATTTCAAATCAGCAATTGGGGGAGCTGAGCACTCAGCTTGCAGCAGCGCGCAACACAATGGCCGATGCGCAAGCCAAAGCACGACTGATTCGAAATACATTGCAACGTGGAAAGCTCGATGAAGTCAGCGACGTCGCCAAGGATGAGCTTGTTCGCCGCCTCTCCGAGCAGCGGGCGACTCTGAGGGGACGGATGGCGCTTGAATCGCGTACGCTTGGACCATCGCATCCGCGCATGCAGGAACTTGCAGCGCAACTCGTGTCCACAGAATCGGAATTGCGAGGCGCGGCCGAACGCAGCGCGCGTGCGCTGGAGAATGATGCGCGCATAGCCAATTCACGGGTGGAAAACATTCTGGCTGCCATTGAAACCGACAAGCGCCGCGTGGGCGGCACCGGCAATGATCAGGCCCAGTTGAGGGAGCTGGAACTTGAAGCCAAGCTTATTCGCGAGCAACTTGAAAGCAATACGACCAGATATCGCGAGGCGCTTGCACGTCAGCAATCGCTGTCGACACCGTCCGATGCGCGCATAATTTCGCGCGCGATTGTGCCGGACAAGCCGTCCTTCCCAAAAGCTATTCCAATCCTGATTTTTGCGCTGCTCGGTGGTTTGATGCTTTCAACAGCAGGGGTCGTCGCCGCCGAATTGCTTTCGGGGCGGGCGCTTCGTCCGGTCGCGGCAGCTGCACCGATGCAATATGTACAATCGCCGCAAGTTGAGATGGCGGCGAAGGCTCAACAGGCCGCTGCCGCCATCAAGGATATCGATCCGCTCGACAGCCTCGATGTAAATTCTGGACGATTGGCAAAAAGGCTCTTGTCTGCCGAAACCCGTGACTATGCGATGCGTCTTCTCGTGTGTGCAGGGTCGCCGCAACTTGATGCCGGTTTCAGTGTGGAGCCTCTAGCGCGTGCGCTTGCGTCGCAACGCCGGGTCGTACTGGTCGACTTCGGCGGACGGGTACTGGAACATGCCAAGGGGTTGTCCGATCTGATAGAGGGACAGACCAGTTTTGGCGACATTATCGAACGCGATACTGGTTCCCGCCTCCATCTGATCGGGCGGGGCACGAATGAAGTATCGCCCGGTGCTGAACTGGATGCTGTCATTGACGCGTTGTCACAGACCTATGATTTCGTGATCATGCTTGAGCCCCAATTCGATCAGGCTGGCGCATTCGCCGCGATGTTGGCTCCGGCTGCCGACAAAGCACTTATTGTGATTGAGCCTGGCAGTGCGCGTGAAGATTATCGCGTCCTGCAGGATATTCTGGCGGCGGGTGGAGCCGGCGACGTGGTCGTGTTGGAAGCGCCCGAAGCGCGCGTGCCTGCCAACGATCGCAATGGTAAGCTGGCTGCGGCCTAAGCTGTTTGTTTTAATTTTATTCCGGCCTGACTTTAATGCGTCAGGCCGATATTTTTATGCGTTCGCGAATTTTTTGCGCGATTGCCCAGGCCCATGGGTTTTGTTTAATCGTGCGTTTGATATGGCGGCGGCCGGAATCGGCATAGACAAACGCATGGCCCTTAGCCGAGACCGGGATCAACGTGTCGAACAAGGGTTCCACTTGATCGCACCAATTCGATTTATAGCGTCCTTCTCCCGTTCCCAGATCGAACATTGTCAGCCCCTGGCGGCATTTAGCTTCGATCAACAAACTCAGCAGGAGGTCACCAGGGCTTGAGCGAGCAATGATCGGGTCCTGATCGAAAGAATTGATCATTCCGTGGAAACGGCCGCGATGGACGCCGCCGCCGTAAGTTGCAACGATCCGGCCGCCGGCAAGAAGGCCATGTAATTCCACCGAAGCATCTGCACGCCCGATGCGCGAAATGCAGCAGCGTTCGAAAAAGCTCCGGGCTTGCGGGCTATCAAATCCGCTCTTGATGTTTTTCTCGTCAAACCGCTGCAATTTTTGCGCAAAGAATGCGTCGAGAAGGGATTGGGCTTCCTGTGCCGTGCGAGCGGTGAGGAGTGAAACCGGCCCCAATTCTTCGAGCTTGCGTCGCTTTGAACGCATTTTCTTTCGTGTGTCAGCGGACAATTGCTGTTTGTGAAAGGCTTCGCTGTCGGGCATCAGCCGCGCACTGTGGCAGAAACTGGCGCTGGGTTGCGAGGGCAAGCCAAATAGGGGATTGCGCGAATTTTCCCAGTTTTCTGGCTGATTCGAGAGCGCGAAAGCATCAGGCGAAAGGCCGGACTGACGGGCCGCGTGCAACAGCAGGATTTTCATTTCATCCGCTGCGAACGAAATTCCAGGCCTTATGAGGCCCATATTGGCGTTGGAATCCTTGCCGCCCAGAAACTCTGCGCGGCGAATGCCATGGCTCTCCCGGACACCGAATGGAAACAGGGCTGCAGGTTCACCATCTTCATCGCTGATTTGCACAATCATGGGTGTGATCCCGGCCGCGCGTCCCATCGTATCCTGCCAGGGAATAGCAAAGCGGCGTGTCTGGTAAATCGGGACTGGCGCAACCACTTCGAGCGTCGCCCATGCGGGAAGCGCTGGCGCAACATCCGTGAAGACGTCCGTTCGCCATTTTTCGAGCGGGTTGCGCGTTCTAGCCAACATAATTTGCCTTGCGACGATTTGTTTGCAGTTTTGCCTTATCGTGCAGCAAGTATAACGGCCAAAGGTCAACACAGGCTTAGCCTGGTATTGGTGAAATCCATGTCGAGCGCGCGTGCTGCGGCCCTCAAGCAGCAGATGATTGGAGCCGGATTTTCGCTGTTTCGCGCCACAGGTGCGCACAGGCTGGCGGCGCGCATGACACGCGGACTGGGCGCTATATTGATGTTTCACCATGTCCGGCCATGGACGGGCAATGCCTATGCACCCAACCGGCTGCTGGAAATCACGCCGGAGTTTTTGAGGGAGGTTATAGATACGCTGAGGACGGAAGGATTTGAAATCGTGAGCCTCGACGAGGGGCTTGCGCGGCTGGCCAATCCGTCGGGCGCAAACCCCTTCGCAGTGCTGACCTTTGACGATGGCTACCGTGATAATTTGGAATACGCCTGGCCTGTGCTGCGAGCGAAAAACACTCCGTTTACGCTCTATATTACAACTGGATTTGCCGATGGTACCGCCCGGCTCTGGTGGCTGGAGCTTGAACAGGCGGTTCGATATATGCCGCATATCGAGCTCGCGATCGGGGGCAAGAATCACGTCTTCGACTGCAGGACGCTTGAGGAAAAAGCGGAGTCTTTCAACAGGCTATATTGGCTCCTTCGTGTTCAGCCGGAAGAAGAAATGCTGATCACGATTGAATATTTGGCGCAGAAGGCCGATGTCGATCAGCGCGCGCTCACCCAATCGCTTTGCATGAATTGGAATGAAATCGCTGAAATGGCCGCGGACCCGCTTTGCACTATTGGCGTGCATACGCTCACCCATTCCATGCTTGCGCACCGGCGGATTGATTTTGCCCGGCATGAGCTTTTTGAAAGCCGCCGCATCATCGAGGCGAAGATTGGCAAGCCTGCCGCGCATTTGGCCTGGCCGGTGGGCGATCCCGCATCGGCCGGCATACGCGAGTTCAAACTTGCTGAAGATCTGGGTTTTGCCAGCGCAGTAACGACACGACCCGGCATGTTGTTCTCGGGCCATGCGGATCATTTGACTGCCTTGCCCCGGCTTTCCGTTAACGGAAACTGGCAAGACCGGCGTTATCTCGAAGTGCTGCTGACAGGTGCGCCGTTTGCTGTGTGGAACCGGGGCAGGCGCGTCAATGTCGGATAGGGCTACTCCCCGCCGCCTTCCATCCACTTGATCAGGGGCATGAGTGGCAGGATCCAGGCAATGCCCAGGATAGCGTAGCCTATGCCTTGAAACAGCTTTGAAGCTTCCAGCAGGGGCCGCGATTGTGCCAGCGCCATAGCTGCGAGCGCATAGACCACCACGAAACCGAGCATGAGTGCAGCGCCGATGAATTTGCGGGACCGGCGGCGCATATCTGATCCTTCGGGCGAAAAGTGGACGTGACGAGCTTGCCGCTTTATGTCCCGTCAGGCGGGCGGACGCAATGCCTGCGATGTGAGGCAATGTGAGCGCCAGCCCAACCATGCAATCCAATCCTGCATCCTCGGATCAAATGACGGCCGTGCGCGGCTGGCTTTGGCTGACGGCGGCTTTGATCTTTCTTATGGTGATAGTCGGTGGGGCCACGCGCCTGACCGAATCCGGGCTTTCTATTACGGAATGGAAACCGGTCGCGGGTGTTTTGCCGCCCCTGAATGCCGCCGCCTGGCTCGTGGAGTTCGAAAAATACAAGCAGATCCCGCAGTATAGCCAGATGTTTCCGGACATGACTTTGGGGCAGTTCAAAACCATTTTTTACTGGGAATGGTCGCACCGGTTGTTGGGGCGGTTGATTGGGCTTGTTTTTGCGCTGCCTCTGCTCTGGTTTGCGGTTCGCGGAACAGTACGCGGCAAATTATTGGCGCAATTGATCGGGGTTCTCGTGCTTGGTGCGCTGCAAGGCATTGTCGGCTGGTGGATGGTGGCTTCGGGACTTGTTGGCAGGGTGGAGGTTGCTCCTGAACGGTTGGCCGCGCATCTTTTTCTCGCGTCGCTGACTTTTGTTGCCGTAGTTTGGATCGTTACCGGCCTGTTGCCTGTCAAATCTGCGAACGATCATCCGGCATTGGAGCGGCAGGGGCGCATACTCCTTGGGCTCGTCTTGCTGCAGATCATATTAGGCGCACTGGTGGCGGGATCACGGGCCGGATTGTCGTATAATACCTGGCCGTTGATGGACGGGCATTTCGTTCCCGCCCTGGAAAATCTGTTCCGGCTACAGCCCTGGTGGCTTAATTTTTTCGAAAATATCACGACGATTCAATTCCAGCACCGGATATTGGCCTATCTGATCGTGATCTTTACTGCCTATCACGCCTGGCACGCGGCGCATCATGCGCCCCATACGGCGGTTCAGCGAAGAGCGTTTGCGATTGCTTCGATTGTGCTTTTGCAGGTGGGTTTTGGAATTGCCACGCTGCTTTTTGCCTCGGGACGGATTCCCATCAGGCTGGCGCTCGCGCATCAAGCCTTTGCTTTTGTGCTGCTGGCTATGGCGGCCATCCATGCAAATCGGCTAAGCTTGCCCAAAAGACGATAGGGAGAAACTCGATGCAAACGCTTTTGCCATTTGCCGCCAAGATTGCTGAACGCCTCATCGCCCGCAAGGAATCCGTGGCGATCGCGGAATCGTCGGCTGGGGGATTGATCTCTGCCGCATTACTTTCTGTGCCCGGCGCGTCAGCCTATTTTCTGGGTGGCGGCGTCATCTATACGGCCAATGCACGGGCGGGTCTTATGGGCATTACGCCGGAGGATCTGACGGGTCTGCGCCCGTCGACCGAAGCCTATGCGCTCCTGCTGGCGGGCCGTGTGCGCGAGAAGCTGAGCGCGGTCTGGGGCATCGGCGAGACCGGGGCGACGGGGCCTACGGGTAATCGCTATGGCGATGCGTCGGGCCATGTTTGTATTGGCATCAGCGGTCCCGTTCCGCACGCGCTCACGCTGGAAACTGCAAGTACCGACCGGCAGGCGAATATGCGCGCTTTTGGAGCCGCCGCACTCGAAGGATTTCTCGTGGCGCTCGACAGGGCAGGTGGCCAGGCATGATGGTAAATAGCTGCTTGCAGTTTTGTTGAGTCTTTTGAATCGCTTCGGCAGTCTTCTTCATGTGTTGAATCGGCTGTCTGATAAAGTGAATCAAGTTCTTTCCGGATCGATTCAAGTTCTTCATGCGAGGAGTCAGACTGGATTCAGCGCATAAAAAACACGCGCAACAACCAGACCCACGCCAGCATTGCCAGCAATGGGACTACCCAGCCGAGCCAGTGGGGGAGTGCGAGCTTTCGCGTGAATGGCAGGCCCGCCAGACTGGCCGCCGCCCCGGCGAGAAATGCGGTGGCGAGGCAGCCATACCAGTGCATGACGGGGCCGCCCTTCAACGAGGGTTGCTGACCCCAGCCGAAGGCTCCCTCGCGCGGATGGTAGCTGAATAATTCCCAGTGATATTCGAAGGCCAGCGAATAGACGATGGCGAAGACTGCCGCGAATAGGCCGAATGTTCTGGTGAGCATCATGATCCGAACAGCCCGCGCACGTTGTTGACGATATGGCCGGAGATGAAGCTGAACCAAACGGCAAGGCAGAGTATGAGCGTTGTCCATTTGCGCGCGCCTGCCGTATCGGCGTCCCTGGGATCGCGCCAGACCAGCCAGAAGAACGGCAGCATGCCCAGGCCAATGGCCAAGAACTGCTCTTTCATTTCAAATAGGCCAGTGATGTGCCAAAGCCGCGTTCGTTCCAGCCATGTGCGGACGGCAACGCGGTACGGGGAATAGATAATCGCGCCGAGAATGAAGGTCACGATATACAGGACGATGTTGGCTGTGGTGAAGCGGGCGGCCTGGACAGCGCGATAGGCTGTCGAGAAGCCGGCGCCCGCCTTTGCTGGAAGCAAAACCGCAACGGTCTGATGGGTCAGCCCGCCCAATAATGCGACCGCGCACAGGCCGTGCAGGATCAGCAAAAACGTCGTCAAAACTCCCTCCCGGTCAATTGTACCGCCACTTTTCCGGCAGCTACGGACCCTTGCAGGGCCCGCGCCGCTCTTTGGGCTTTTAGGCCGCTCCCTCAGCGAAACGGCGAGCGCAAATTCGCCTGTTCAGGATGTTGGAGCAGCCATGGCCTGATCCAGATCGGCGATAATATCCTGCACGTCCTCGATCCCGACTGACAAGCGCACCACGTCCGGGCCGGCTCCAGCGGCGACCTTCTGCTCGTCAGTCAGCTGGCGATGCGTCGTCGAAGCGGGGTGGATAATCAGCGAGCGGGTGTCGCCGACATTGGCCAGATGCGAGAACAGTTTCACGTTCTTCACCAGATTGATGCCGGCTTCATAACCGCCACGCAGGCCGAACGTGAAAACGCCGCCGCAGCCCATGGGGCAATATTTCTGCGCCAGCGCGTTATATTTGTCGTTGGCGAGGCCGGGATAGCTGACCCAGCTGACAGCCGGTTGCTGCCAGAGATGTTGTGCAACTTCCAGTGCATTATCAGAATGACGCTGCATACGAAGCGGCAGGGTTTCGATGCCCGTAGCGATCATGAATGCGTTAAAGGGCGAGATCGCCGGACCGAGGTCACGCAGGCCCAGGACACGGCAGGCGATGGCGAAGGCAAAATTGCCGAAAGTTTCGCCCAGCACGACGCCGTTGTATTCGGGCCGCGGTTTCGACAGCATGGGATAGCGGTCATCCGCCATCCAGTTGAACGTGCCGCCATCGACGATGATGCCGCCCATGGAATTGCCATGGCCGCCCAGAAATTTGGTCGCCGAATGCACAACGATGTCAGCGCCCCAGGCGAAGGGTTGCACGAGATAGGGGGTCGCCAGTGTGTTGTCGACGATGAGCGGGATATTATGGGCGTGGGCGACGGCGGCGATAGCCTCGATATCGCACACGACGCCGCCGGGATTGGCGATGCTTTCCATGAAAATCGCCTTGGTCTTTGGGGTAATCGCGGCTTCAAAACTGGCGGGATTGTCCGGGTCCGCCCATTTCACGATCCAGCCGAAACTCTTGAAGCTGTGATTGAACTGGTTCATCGATCCACCATAAAGTTTGGTGGAGGCGATGAATTCGTCTCCGGGCTGCATCAACGTATGCATCACGAGCATCTGCGCGGCATGGCCTGACGCAACGCCGAGCGCAGCTGTGCCGCCTTCCAGCGCTGCGACGCGCTGTTCGAGCACTGCTGTCGTGGGGTTTGTGATGCGGGTGTAAATATTGCCGAAAGCGCGCAGGTCGAAAAGCGATGCTGCGTGATCTACATCCTCAAAAACAAACGAAGTGGTCTGGTAGATCGGCGTCGCGCGCGCCCCTGTTGTGGGGTCGGGCGACGCGCCAGCGTGAACGGAGAGCGTGGAAAAACCGGGGGCAGGGGCGAAGTTTTCGTCCTGCGGGGTTTCTTCGGGCAGCTGTTCGTCGTTCATGTGAGGCTCCTTGGCTTGGGGTCGCTCGTCTGTGGCCGGAAAGACAGGCTAGCCTGATCACGATCCCGATGAAAAGGGGTAATATTTTGGCGTGCAGCGGGTGCGGGCGCTCGCGTGCCAGGCGATCTCCCTCATTCAAATTTTCAATGAGCTTCAAATGATCGCTTCGATCCCTTTGCGCCGGATCACGTTCAGCATGGCCAGTACAGCGCCTGTGGGCCGCACTGCGCCACGTTCGAGTTTCGAGACGTGATCAACTGTCAAATTGAGATATCTTGCCAGCACGGACTGGCTGACATGGGCGCGTTCGCGCAGGGCGCGAATATCTTCGGCAGTCAGCGGGATAATCACATCGCCTGCGCCTTCGCGGTTGAGATCGCGCAAGGTGGTTTTGCAAGTGGCTTCGCTGATCATGCCGAGCTGGCGCAGACCGCCAAAGCTTTCCGCCATTTCGTCGGCAAAGCGGGACTTCTCGGCAGCCGAGATTTTTTTAGCGGGCTTTTTCGCAGTCATTGTTGCACCTCTTCAAGTTCCTTTGCTTCCAAGGCTCTTTTTATTTCCCCGGGGCTGGCGCTGAGCCAACGCGCCGCGAGCTGCTGCACGATCTGCAATTCCTTTGGATCCAGGTTGTCCCGTTGGCTTTTTGAGAAGCCATAGAGAAACACTGAAAAATCGAACCCATGAAAAGCAATCAGCATCCGGTAGCCACCGCGCCGTCCTTGCCCCTGGCGCGCGACACGTTGCTTGATGAGGCCGCCACTTAAATCAGCATCAATCAGCCCATCCGCAGCCCGCTTGATGGCCTCGATGAGGCTGGCATCATCGATCCGCTCAGCCCGTGCGAAGCGGGCGAAGGTCTTGATCTTGTAAATCGGGATCCGATTTTCCTAGTCATAATAACTATAGTGATTATGACTGGATATTGCAACAGCAGATTTCTTTCGCATCGCGCTGGCGAAATTCAGGGGCAGATCACTATGCGTCAGAAGCAGTTTTCAGGAAGAGGTATAAGGGGCGTAGTTACGCAACGCACATCTCCATGTGCGCTGCGCGCCCCTTCAGCGTGAGGAAACCCTTCGTCCTATAGCCGCGAGTCCATGTTTCCCGCCGTGCTTGACCATCGCGTAAAAAACACTGAACATCCGCACATAAAATAGCTGCCGGACGGGTGGCCGTAGCGGGAGGAAAATATGAGCGGACAAGTTGCTGGCCGTGTCGGCATCGACCCCTATCTTGAATGGGTCAAGAAAGAGGGCCTCGTGGTGCATGAGGGTTATTATGCCTATCTCAAGGAGGTCGAGACGAAGATGTGGCCGCGGGTGGGTGTCAATGCCTGCGCGTGCCATCTGAAAGGCCGGGGGGATTTCGCCAATCTGTTTGTATTCGATATACCGCCGGGCGGATCGACCTTGCCGCAGCGCCATATCTACGAAGAAGTGATCTACGTGCTGGAAGGCACGGGCTCGACGCAGATCGAACTCGCCAATGGGGAAAAGCGCAGCTTTGAGTGGGGCGAGCGCAGCATGTTCGCCATTCCGCTGAACGCGAAATATCGTCACTTCAACGGCAGCGGCCGCGAGCGCGCGCTCTTGTCCAGCAGCACCGACCTGCCGCTGAAGATGAACATCTTTTACGATGAAAGTTTCATCTTCAACACCGACCACGAATTTTCCAATCGCATCGGCAAGGAGAATTATTATTCGGGCGAGGGCGATCTGGTGATGATCCGGCCCGGCAACAATCTCTGGGAAACCAATTTTGTGCCTGATCTCGATGCGATCGAACTCAAGCCCTGGGGCGAGCGCGGCGGCGGCTCTACCAACATCATGTTCGTGCTCGCTGATGGATTGATGCATGCGCATATCTCGGAAATGCCTGTGGGCACGTACAAGAAGGCGCACAAGCATGGTCCGGGTCTGCATGTGATGTGCGTTTCCGGCTCCGGCTATTCGTTGCTCTGGAATGAGGGCGATCCGGATTTTACGCGGATTGACTGGAAGCATGGCTTGATGTTTCCGCCCGCAGACCAGCAGTTCCACCAGCATTTCAATACCAGCCAGCGTCCGGCGCGCTATTTCGCCACCGGCGTCGGCAGCCTGCGATATCCGCTGACGCAGCAGATGCGGCGCGCGTCGGGCACAACGGCGGATGGCGCGAGCAAGCTGGTTGCGGTTTCGACCAGCACCAAACTGGGTGGCGATCAGGTGGAATACGAGGATCAGGATCCGCGGATACAGCCGATGTTTGTGGAGTCTTGCACGAAGAATGGCGTCAAGCAGGACATGGATCGGTTCTTCCCGAAGAAGGCGGCCGCCGAATAAGTGCAATGGGGTTAAAGCGGGTCAGGAGCAGGTTACATGAAACGGCATCAATTGCAGGCGTTGATTGGCACACTACTTCTGACCGGTTTGTTGTCGGCAATCCCCGCCGTCTCAAACGCGCAGGAAGTCTATCCCAGCCGCAATATCCGGATGATCGTTGGATATGCCACAGGCACGGGGCCTGACATTCTCGCGCGCTTTATCAGCGAAGCGATCAAAAAGGCGTCCGGCAAGACGGTCATCGTGGAAAACAAGCCGGGTGCGCTGACCAATATCGCAGCGCAAGCGGTGGCATCGGCCAAGCCTGATGGTTACACGGTCTTCATCACAGCCGGAAATTCAACCTTTGCCGCCAATCCTTGGCTGTTCAAATCAGTACCTTTCGATCCGATCAAGGATTTCACGCCGGTTACCAGCCTGATCAAAACGCCCTTCGCCTTCGCCGTTCCCGTGGGTTCGCCGATCAATTCGGTCGCCGAGCTGACGCGCGTTCTCAAAGCGAAAGGCACGAAGGCCAATTATGCCTATGCCAACAGCATTTCTTTGGCGGCGTCTGAACTCTACAAGCACAAGACTGGCGTTGAAGCCCAGGGCGTCGGCTACAAATCCATCCCGGATAGCCATGCGGCGCTGGCCGCCGGCGATGTTGATTTCTTTGTGTCTGACCTGACGTTTGTGCTGGGGCCGAAGCCGCGCGCCAAGATATTGGCTCTCACGGTGGCGGAGCGCTCGCCCGTCGTGCCGGAAATTCCCAGCTCGAAAGAGGCGGGGCTTGAGGGTTTTGATCTTGGCGCCTGGTGGGGAATCTGGCTGCCTGCGGGCGCGCCACAAAATGTCGTCGATACGCTGGCCGATATCGTCGATGCCGCCGTTGGAGCCGAGGAATCGCTTAAATTCTTCGCGACTCTTGGCAATCAGCCGTGGAAAGGCGTTCGCGGTGAGGCATTGAGGCAGTATACAATCGATGAGATGAAAAAATGGGGTGAAGCGATCAAGATCGCGAAAGTCGAGCCGCAATAGGACTGCAACAACGCGGCGAGTGTTGACCCGGCCCGGAAAATTTTCGAACATGCAACCAGCCGTAATCCTGAACGATGCGGACGCAGAATAATTGGAGGACTATATGAGCGAACAGGCGAAACCGCGTATCGGCGTCGATCCCTACCTTGAATGGGTCAAAAAAGAGGGGCTGATCGTTCACAGAGGTTTTTATCTCTATCTGGTGGATGTGGAAACCAGGATGTGGGATCGCGTTGGCGTGCCTGCTGCAGCCTGTCATCTCAACGGACGTGGCGATTTCGCCAATATGTTTGTTTTCGATCTGCCGCCGGGTGGAGCAACCATACCTCAACAACATATTTATGAGGAGGTTGTGTATTGCCTGAGCGGAACAGGCTCGACGCAACTGGAACTTCCCGATGGCTCAAAGCGCAGTTTTGAATGGGGTGAACGCAGCATGTTCGCCATCCCGCTCAATGCGAAGTATCGCCATTTTAACGGCAGCGGCCGCGAGAAGGCGCGTATCGTCAGCACGACGGATCTGCCGATGCTGATGAATGTCTTCCACAATGAACGCTTCATCTTCGAGAACAATTTCAATTTCTCCGAACGTGTCGGCAAGGAAAGCCATTATGGCGGCGACGGCGATCTCGTCATGATCCGTCCTGGCAACAATCTCTGGGAAACCAACTTTGTGCCGGATCTCGACGCGATCGAACTCAAGCCCTGGAACGAGCGTGGCGGCGGATCGACCAACATCATGTTTGTGCTGGCCGACGGGTTGATGCATGCGCATATTTCGGAAATGCCGCTTGGCACCTACAAGAAGGCGCACAAGCATGGCGCGGGCGTGCATGTGATGTGCGTTTCGGGCACCGGCTATTCGCTGCTCTGGTTCGACGGTGACAAGGATTATGAGCGCGTCGACTGGAAGCACGGCATGGTGTTCCCGCCCGCCGAGCAACAGTTCCATCAGCATTTCAACACCAGCAAACGTCCGGCGCGTTATTTCGCTACAGGCGTTGGCGGCGTCCGCTATCCCTTCCTCGCGCATATGCGCAAGGCCACGGGGGCTTCGCGCGATGGCGACAAGGTGGAAGTGGGCGCGGCGCTCAGTGTCAAACTCGGCGGCGACCAGATCGAATACGAGGATCAGGATCCCCGGATTCAGCCGTTGTTCGAGGCGGAATGCCAGAAAAATGGCATTGAACAGGGCATGGACAAGTTCTTCCCGAACAGGGCCGCTGCGGAATAATGCCCGCATGAGGGTGCGAAATGCTTGATACGCGCGTTCTTGTCATCGTTGCAGCCGCCGTCTGCGGTATTGCAGCGGGCGGCATGCTGGTCAAGCATTTCGGCCTTGGTCCTGAGGCGCAGACAGGGGCTGGAAGCGTTGGGAATGATGCGCCAGTTCCCGGCCTACAGCCGGGTGCGACCGGTCATCTGGTGATAGACCCAAAGAACGACGACAGCGCCCACCACCGAAACTATCATGCTCCAGATGTTCAGGCCGGTGACGCCGCCAAGACCAATGGCGCTGAATAAAACGCCGCCGACAACCGCACCAACCACGCCCAGCGCGATGTCGCGCAGAAAGCCCTGACCGCTTTTATTGACGATTTTTGAACCGATGAATCCGGCGATCACGCCAAGGATAATCCAGGATATGTAGCCCATGATCTGCTCCGCTTTCCGCGCGGCATGGGTTTTGCCCGTCCGCAACGCCTGATCCTTCCAACACTCGAATGTCGAAAGCAAGACGGATATGGAGCGGCATCAATCCGTCACAATTATGAGCGCAATAGGACTTGTGGCAAAAGGCTGGACGTCTGAAATAGAGATTGGCGCTCTTGCCCTGACATTGCGGAGATTCACATGGGTATGTTTGATGATGCTTTGAAAAAGTCCGTTCCGGGAGGCAATCTTACAAAGCCGCTCGTGATTGCTGCAGGCGCTCTGATTCTTGCAAAATGGCTGGGCGGCGGCAAGGACGCTGCGCAACCGGCCGGCGGCGGTGAACGCGCAGACCAGATTCTGCCGCCAGAGACACGCGCCCCGCTGCCGTCCCCGGCGCCCCGGAGCGGCCAGCCGCAAACGATTGATATCAATCATAATGAAAGTCTTCCCGATTCCGGTCTTTCTGGTGGCCTTGGCGGATTGATCGACAAATTGCGCAAGGGCGGACTTGGCGACGCCGCCGATTCCTGGATCGGCACAGGACAAAACAAACCCGTGCAGCCCTCGCAACTGGGGCCTGCGATCGGCCAGATGACGATCAAGGAAATTGCCGAGAAGGCCGGCACAACCGAAGAGGATATCATGGATATTCTCACCCAGACGCTGCCGGAACTGGTCAACAATCTCACACCCCATGGCCGCGTTCCCACACAGCAGGAAGTGGATAATTACCGCCGGGGCGCGTGACGTTTTTGGCGCTGAGGCCGATGTGAACTAAGTACCTCTTGCGTCAAACACAGGGGGAATTCATGAGCGACAACACATCCGCACGGCAGAAATTGTTTATTCCATCGCTGGCGGGATTTTATGAATGGGCTGTGCCATTGGCATGGCCCATTTTGCGTTTTGGCTGCGGCTGGCTTTTTCTCGTGCATGGCTGGGGCAAGTGGATGCGCGGTATGGATGCGCAGGCCGGGCAATTGGCCAAATCCGGCTGGCCATGGGGGCTATGGTTCGCGGCATTTCTGTTCATTGTGGAATTTGTGGGCGGAGCGGCGATTGTCGTGGGGTTCACAACGCGCTTCTGGGCGGCGGCTTGCGCCATCGAAATGGCGGTGCTGACGTTTTACCAATATTGGGGCAACGGATTTTCATGGCTCAAACAGGGGTATGAATTCACGCTGCTCTGGGGTTTTGTCTGCCTTGCCATCGCGCTGCGGGGCGGGGCGGAATATTCCATAGACCGGGCGCTGGGCCGGGAACTTTAAACAACGCAAATCTGAGACGAAGCAGGGGGCCGGTGTACGGCCCCCTGTTCTTTGTTGGATTACAGACGCCCGGCCCCGCCGCCACGGGGACCACCGCCACCGCCGCCGGGGAAGCCGCCGCCGCCGCGCGGGCCAAAGCCGCCACCCGGGAAGAAGGGCGTCACATCACGAGGTGTGAAGCGGGGACCACGGGGATCCTGCCTTGGCCGTTCACGCTGAATGACCGCGCAACCTCTGCCAGTCGAGCGCATGCCGGCCGGGCAGACGCAGGCATTGCCGCGCGCATTGGGCCTTGCGGGGGCATTGCACGAGATCTGCGGCCGGGGCCGTTCACGCACGATGCAGCTGTTGCCGCGCGCGATGGTTCCGGCCGGGCAGAGGCAGGCTGTACCGGCACGGTTGGCGAAGGCGGGCGGATTACAGGTCAGCACTGGACGCGGCCTGACACAGCGGCCGCCTGCATCCTCAGTTCCGCGCGGACACACACATTCGCCAGCGCGGGTCTTGATGTAAGTCGGCGGACAGACTTTTGGCCGCTCGATTGTGACGCAACTTGCGCCCCTCGGCGTAGTCCCTTGCGGGCAAACGCATTGGCCGCGAACAGGGCCGGGCACTTTGGGCGGCGCGCAGGCCTGCGGGTCGCGCGGCGGGGTGGTGATGATGGGCAATATTGCCGGCGCCACAGACTTGGGTTGAATTGTTGGTGCGCAATTCAGGACATTCTTGACCTTGATGGTCACCCCCGATCCAGCCGTCATCACCACACTGGCCGGGGTATAGACAGGTGCGCTCCACTGCGGCAATGAGCCTGCCGCGCATCCGTTCGTTGGCGCGGGTGGCAATGTTTCAGCAACACTACATACATTGCCCACGGGAATGTTGTGGACAATACTTGGAGTTAGTGCAGATAACGTCAGGCTATGCGGAGTATTATTGCATGTCGCTGTCGCCGGGAAAGTTAGGCCATTGATATTGGCCTGAGTATTGTTCTCGATCTCCTTGACGACATGCAGCGCGCCACCCTGTTCGCATGAGAACGTATTTGTTATTGTTACTACCGAGGCGGTCGGCGTAGTGAAGATTGCACTGGTCGATGGCGAATAGGTAGTCGTCCAGCTTGCGTTGTTGCCCGCCGGACAAGTGCTGCCCGCTGGCGATGGCGGCGGCTCGAAGAAATTGCAACTTGTCCCAGCGGCTCCAACGAGCGTTTGCGATCCGCCAGCGGCCAGATTGATAACTGGTCCGCCATAGCAAGTGATATTGACCGGGAATGTCATGACCGGCGCAGGCACATTAGGATTGCTGCTGACGACAATTTTCGTCACCGTAATGTTCCCAGCCGGCTTCATGTCTCCGCATGTTAATGTGTTTCTCACGGTGACAACTGGCGGAGGTGTCGCGGCTATGACGGCCCCCGGTGGGACTAGGGTCGTTGACCAATAAGGCGTTGACGGGGGGTTCGTTGGGCATAAGCCCGGCGGACTGGTTATTGTTCCTTCACTTACAGTGCAGGATGTGCCTGAAATAGCCCCCTAATTGCCCGGACACGGCCCACCCTTACAATAAGGGTTAGGAGGAATGCCGTGTCTATGACTGGTTCTTTTTCAAAGCCGGAGATTTTGGCGGGTCCTGA
>CANJJI010000071.1 GCA_947474545.1 Beijerinckiaceae bacterium
ATAGCGTCTCGCGCAGAGGCATTTCGAGGCACTCGCCTGTTGGTGATTTGTCGTGGAAACACCATGCCAGGTTCGGACCCGGATGCCTCGATTTATTCCCTTTCAGGGCGAAAAATCAGCGCGCAATCGCGGTTTTGCAATTGGCTCAGTCGTTATTCAATCTTCAACTCCCCGCCGGGTGCGAGAGCGCCGATTCGTTACCTTTTGATCGCGCGGTTGTAATAGGTCAAATCGACATATTTTTCGACAGGCCCCATCTGCTTTTTGGGCTCACCGTATTTGTCGCGCAGCGCGATGACGTTCTTGACCCCTTCGATGTCAAATTCCGCCTTGCGCGCAAGAGCCGCTGGCCCGCTGACAAGGCCAGCAATACTGGGCTTTGCCGTATCCACAGGGATACGTACACGCCCTGCAAGAATCTTTGCCGCCTCTTCCTGATTGGCAGGATTGTAGATCCAGTCGACCGCCGAAATCAGTGCGCGGATATAACTGGCGACAGCCTGTGGATTGGCCTTGGCCCATGGCTGGTTGGCGATCTGGACACTGGCCTGATAGGGACCGACCAATTGCACGGCATTGCCGAGGTCCGTAAAGCCTGCTGACCGCATTTGCGAGGTGAAGGGTTCGGAAATCAGCGCAGCTGCCGCCTTGCCTTCGCGCAGGGCGATCGTGCGTTCGCGCGAACTGCCGGCAGGAAACATCTTGATATCGCTCAGCCCGATTCCATTCTTCTCCAGCATATGCCGCAACACAAAAGCAAAGCCCGTGGTGAGAGAATCCAGCGCGAATTCACGGCCCTTGAGTTCGGCGACAGATTTGATCGAGGGCTGCGCGATCAGCGACAGTTCTGTGGAGGAACCGCCCATCACGGTTATGATATCCGGCGGTGCGCTGAGCTTTGTCGTGCCCTGTCCTTCGACATAAGCGATCAGATTATCAAGCGCCGTGCTGGCGATATCGAATTGGCCGGACACCAAGCCGGACATGTGAAAGCCGGAATTGGGCGTCGCCATCGCATTCACGGTGAGGCCTTCGCGCGCGAAAAAGTCCTTGTCTTGCGCGATATAGATTGGCACGGCGCTGGCGCCCGCGAACAGGTTAACGTTGATGGCCGTACGGCTTTGCGCGTATGCGCCTGTCGCTGCGATCACAAGAAAGCTGACGGCGGTTGCAAAAGGCTTTCTCATGATATTCCCTGGGTTGAGCGCGAGCGCAAAGCGCGTCTATCCCGCGCGATAGGCATCGGGTTGGTCGGCGATGACGGGATTGCGCAATATGCCAACGCCTGTGATTTCGACTTCGACTGTGTCACCGGGCTTCATGTGTACAAGGCCGGGCACTTTGATCGGTCCATATTGTTTGCTGAGGTCAGCGCCTTCGACGTCGCCGGGCGCTGGCGGCAAGGCCCCCGGTGTGCCCATGCAGATGGCATCGCCCGGTTGCAGATGCGTGCCTTTGGACAGATAGGCAATTGTCTGCTCGACATTGAACAGCAAATCGCTCATCGGCGTACGCTGGCGAACAACGCCATTCAGCCGCGTGACCAGTTCGCTCTGCTGATAATTGGGCACTTCATCGAGCGTGACGAGAAAAGGCCCATAGCTGCCGGACTTTTCGAAATTCTTGCCAAGGCCGAATTGACGGTTCTGGCTTTGATATTCGCGGATTGATCCTTCGTTGCAGACGGTAAAGCCCGCAACATGGTCCATCGCTTTATCCAGGGGAATATGCCGGCCGGGCTTGCCGATCAGCACCATCAACTCGCCCTCATAATCATAGGCGCGCGCAACGCTGGGCGGCGGGCAGACGAGCGGTTGCATATGGCCAACAAAGGAACGGGCATGGCGCATGAACATATGCGGATATTCGCGCGATGTGGTGAGGCCCGTCTCTTCAATGTGCCGCTTGAAATTCAAAGCCAGCGCCCAGAGCGCATTGGGCGCCGAAAGCAGCGGCAGGTAGGTTATACCGTCGAAACTTTGACGGGCCACAGATGCGTTGGCGGCGGTTTCAGCGCGCTTCAATCCGTCCGGCATTTTCATGAGTGCGATGAGATCGCCCGGCAGATCCGCCGCCGCTGCTTTCAGCGGCACGAACTCCCTCTCGCTGACAGCGACGCCCAAAGCGCGCGCGCCCTTGTCGTCATATTGGAATATGCGCACGTCGCTCTCCCCTATTCCGCTGCCGCAGCTTTTCCATCGCCCTGTTCAGCGCGGATAAGTTCAGCGAGAATGCGGCGTGCGCGCACGGCGGGAATATCCGGTTCAATAGAGACCGGACGCAGCGCCATGATGTCGGTCACCTTGCCCATATTGCGCTGTTGCGCCTCGATCATCGGGATATCTTCGGTGCTGAAGATGCGCTGCACGATCTCGTAAAGTTTGCGGCCCGCTTCCTCGTCATTTACCCTGCGATTGCGCGCCACCGACCAGAAATAATGGCAGCGTAGCTCGGTGGCGGGCGTCACCAGATGCGCATTCGGCAATTTAACGCCTTCATCGACGCTGGCGCCGCATTCAGTGGCGCCGAGATCAAAATTCATATTTGAGGGCGGCATCCAGCGCATGTTCGAGCGTGCATCATAATGTGTCGACGGCGATGTCCAGAAATGCCCATGCAAACCATGTTTTTTCACATTGGGTTTCCACCTGTTGGCGACCACTTCATGGCCTTCAACGAAAAATTCGGTGCGGTGCGCATCGACCCCGCCTTCCTGCTGGAACATGGGATGCAGCCATTCTACATGGCTGAGATCGAGCAGGTTATCGACGACAAGCTGATAATTGCCCGCGACATCGAGATAGCCATAGACGGTCGAAAACTCTTCCGGATTTTCGTTGAACGGAAAGGCCGGGATTTTCGAAACATCAGCAAGCGCGGGCTCGCCGGGCCAATACCAGATGAACCCATAGCGCTCATGTACGGGATAGCCTCTGATATGAGCGTTGTTGGGTATCGCCTTGTTGCCGTGCGGGTTGAGCACGCATTTGCCGTCACGGCCAAAGCGCAGCCCGTGATAGCCGCATTCGAGAGCTTCGCCCCGCACCTTGCCCATGGAGAGCTGCGCAAAGCGATGAGAGCAGCGATCTTCAATCGCGCCTGCTTCACCGCTTTCGGTGCGGAACAGGACGACGTTTTCATCCAGGAGCAATCGCGCCAGCGGGGCATCTTTCACCTCGGTGGAAAGCGCTGCGGCATACCAGGCATTGCGAAGATAGGTCATGGCGTCCTCCCGGGATGGGACGGCCTTTGGCCGTCATTGCCGGAAATGTAGCGGGACCTCTGTACCGGGTCAAACCAGCTTCCGGTAATCTCATTTCACGGGATTGTAACACTACCGTTCGATCGCCAGTCCGACATAACGATCAAGCGCAGCCTGATCCAGCATCAGCTCCTTCGAGCCCGATTCATAGGCGATGCGTCCACGTTCGATCACGATGGCTTGCCGGGTCATCGACAGCGCAACATCGGTGTGTTGTTCAACGAGGATCAGGCTCATGCCGCCGTCAGCCATCATTTTTGCAATAGCGTCAGTCAATTCATCGACGATGACAGGCGCGAGACCTTCCAGCGGTTCGTCG
Source organism: Beijerinckiaceae bacterium (assembly GCA_947474545.1). Taxonomy (GTDB): domain Bacteria; phylum Pseudomonadota; class Alphaproteobacteria; order Rhizobiales; family Beijerinckiaceae; genus Terripilifer. The sequence continues at coordinate 3,582 of CANJJI010000071.1, forward strand.
AGCAGCAACACTGACGGGTTGGTCATCAGGGTGCGGCCGAAGGCCAGCATCTGCTGCTCGCCGCCGGAAAGCTGATTGCCCTTGTTCAGCCGCCTTTCGCGAATGCGCGGGAACAATGCGTAGATCGCTTCGATATCCCAGCGGCCTGGCCGCGATGTCGTGGTCAGGTTTTCCTCTACAGTGAGCGTAGGAAAAATCTCGCGCTCCTGCGCCACCCAGCCAAGGCCGGCCAGGGCCCGTTTATGCGCAGGCCACCGCGTGATGTCGCGTCCCCGGAACAGGATCGAACCACTCTTGATATCGACAAGGCCCATGATCGCCAGCAGCAAGGTGGATTTGCCAACGCCGTTACGGCCGAGGATGGCGAGACTTCCACCTTCATCCAGGGTGAGCGAAACATCCTGCAGCACAATGGCTTCGCGATAACCTGCGACGAGGTGTCTGATTTCAAGAATGGGCGTGGCCATGATGCCCCCTTCCCAGATAGACCTCGCGCACACCCGGATGCACCGCGATTTCGGCTGGCGTACCTTCCACAAGGATTGCGCCGCTCACCATCACAATGATGCGCGAGGCAAAACGAAACACGAGGTCCATGTCGTGTTCGATGAACAGGATCGTGAGATCGGAAGACAGGCCCGCGATCACTTCGAAAAGGTCTTCGCTTTCGTCCTTCGGCACACCGGCGGCGGGTTCGTCAAGCAGCAGCACTTTGGGCTTGGTTGCCAGCGCCAATGCGATTTCGAGCAGCCGCTGCTGTCCGTATGCAAGCTCGCGCGTGGTCCGTGTCGCAACTTTATCGAGCCGCAGCGATGTCAGGATCTGCTGCGCTTCGGAGATGGCTTCGGGATAATGAGATAGGCCGCGCCACCACGTGGCTGATTCCCCGCGCCGCTCGCACACGGCCATTGTGACAGCCTCAATGGGCGTCAATTGTGCGAACAATGAATTGATCTGGAACGTGCGCACCAGTCCGCGCTTGACGCGCGCCGCGGGCGTCGCCCGTGTGATGTCTTCGCCCGCCAGCAGGATCGCGCCGGAATCTGGCGCCAGCATGCCGGTCATCAGATTGATGAATGTCGTTTTGCCTGCGCCGTTCGGACCAATCAGCGCAAAGCGTTCGCCCGCTGGCAGATTGAATTCAATCTTGTTGGCGACGACGAGTGAGCCAAAGCTCTTGTTGAGACCGGTCGCTGACAGGGCCGGCGTACTCATGCGCGCCTCCATTTCAACAACAACCAGTTAAGCCCGCCCAGAAGCCCGTTGGGCATGTAACTGACGACGCCAATCAGCAGTAGTCCAATCCAGAAATACCAGAATTGCGGATTGACGTCGGAAAAGAAATCGCGCGCAATCATGTAAATGATCGTGCCTGCAATCGCGCCATAGAGCCGCCCGACGCCGCCAAGAATCAGGATCACGAGCACGTCTGCGGAACGCTGGAATGTCAGCGTTTCCAGCGAGCAGGTTTGCGTGGTTTGTGTCAGTAATGCGCCAGCTATCCCCGCCATCGCTGCGGAGATTGTGAACACCTTGCGCAAATGCCACTGGTTCGGCGCGCCAATCGCGAGCATACGGCGGCTGTTGTCGCGAATGCCTTGCAGCGACAGGCCAAAGGGCGAATTGGTGATGCGCCGGGAAAGCAGGAACAGCAGAAACGCCACCATCAGTGCGTAGATATAGGCGGTCTGACCGAAGATATCGAACTCTACCGTGCCAAATATTTTGCCGGCGCGGATGCCCTGCAGGCCATCGGCGCCGCCTGTCAGCCATGTCGCGCTGTTGGCGCCTTCCGCCAGCAACTGGCCCAGGCCAAGCGTGATCATGATCAAGGCGAGGCCATGAAATCGCAGCACGACAAAGCTGGCGAGAAAGCCGATAGCGCCCGACAACAAAGCGGCGCAGGCAAGGCCAAGCAACGGGTCAGTAAACCAGAACTTTGCGATCAGCCCGGCCGCATAGGCGCCAAGGCCAAAGAAAGCCGCATGGCCAAGCGATACGACGCCGGCATAGCCGAGGATGAGATCAAGAGAAATCGCAAACAGCGCAGTAATCGCGATCTGGCTCAGCAACTGAAGGTAGCTGTCAAAAATCCAGTATTTTTGCAGGAAACCCGGCAACAAGCTTGCAGGCAGCAAGGGCAACAGGCAGCCGAGCCAGAAGACGATCTCCGCCGGATGCCATTTGGCGCGTGCCGCGATCCATGTCTGCAAATTCGTGGCCGGGCCGGGAAGGGCGCTCGCGTTCATGCTCATGGCCTAGCGCTTTCCAAACAGGCCGAGCGGACGCCACATGAGTATTCCGACCATCACGAGATAGATGAGAAATGATCCGATCTGCGGAACCCAGTATTTGCCGGCCATGTCGCTGATACCGAGTACGGTGGCGGCAGCGAACGATCCCCAGATAGAGCCCATGCCGCCCACTGACACAACGATCAGCACATAGATGAGATAGGTCAGAGCGAAATTGTGATCGAGCCCGACAATTTCGATTGCGAGCGCTCCGCCAAGCCCTGCCAGTCCGCTACCCAGCGCGAAAGTCAGCATGAACACGCGGTCGACGTCGACGCCAAGGCCGCGCGCCATCCGCTGATTGTCGACGGCGGCGCGCACGGTTGCGCCAAAGCGCGTATATTCGAGCATGAGAATGAGAACGGCCGCCAGCACCAGCCCGGTCACGATCAGAAACGCGCGATAGACGCCGAAGGTAAAATTGCCAACGACCCATGTGCCGCGTAGCCATTCGGGCACTTTGATGGGCTGCTGCAACGTTCCGAAAATATAAGCGGCGCCAGCAACAGCCACGAAGACAATGCCGATGGTCAGCAGGCATTGATCGAGGTCACTCTTGCCGTAGAGATTGCGATAGAGCGCCCGCTCCAACACGACGCTGGCAGCCGCTGCTGCCAGAAAGGCGAGAGGCAGGGTGGCCAGAAACGGCCACCCCGCAAGGTTGATCAGCGATACGGTCACATAGCCGCCCAGCATGGCAAAGGCGCAGTGGGCGAGGTTGACGAAATTCATCATCCCCAATGTGACCGAAAGGCCGACAGACAATACGAACAGCAGCATGCCATAGGCAAAGCCGTCATACAGCACGCCGATGATCGATGTGAACATAGCCGATACCCGCCAGCAGCTGGCGTTATTGCATCGGCTTGCCTTCCTTCTTCATCTGCTCTTTCACGGGGTCCTTGACGTTTTCCACCTTGTCGAATTCGACATTGAGGAAACGGTCGCCAACCTTTTCGACACGGCGCATGTAAACGGTCTGCACCACGTCGCGGGTTTCCGGATCAATCGACATGGGACCGCGCGGGCTTTCCCATGCCATGCCCTTTGCGGCATCGATCAGTTTCTGCGCATCTGTGTCGCCGCCGGTCTTCTTCAGGGATTCATAGATGAGATGCATGCCATCCCAGCCGCCGATGGAGAAGATGTCGGGGTTGCGGCCGTATTCTTTGAAGAAGGAGTCGACGAACGCCTTGTTTTTCGCGGACTGATGATTGAAGTCGTAGTTTGAAACAGTGACGATGCCGACTGCAGCTTCGCCCATGCTCTTGATGGCGTTTTCACCGGTCAGCTCATCCTGACCCATAATCTTGACCTTGTTCTTGTCGATATTGCGCTCGACAATGGCCTTGCCGACAGCTGCGGGCATCGCGCCGCCGGGAACCCAGATATACATGCCATCGGGGTTGGCGTCCTTGGCGCGCTGCAGGAAAGGCGCAAAGTCCGGGTTGGCGACTGGCGTGCGCGCAGCACCGATAATTTCGCCGCCGCCTGCCTTGAAGCCTGCGTGGAAGGCGGCTTCGCCGTCGTGGCCGGGACCGAAGTCCGAGACCATCGTGTAGACTCTTTTCATGCCGTTCTTTGCGGCCCAGCTTCCCAGAGTCTGGTTGAGCATCGGTGTGGTGACCGACGTGCGCGCCATATAGGGCGACTTGGTCGTGATGATGGAGGTGGCGGCGTTCATCACCACCATGAATTTCTTGGCTTGAGCCGAGACATCGCCGACGGCCAGCGCATTGGGCGTCAGCGCAAAGCCCGCCAGAATATCGACCTTGTCGCGCACGACCAGTTCCTGCGCGAGGCGCTTGGCGACGTCAGGCGCGATGCCGCCAGTATCCTTTCGGAAAAACACGAGTTTTTTGCCAGCGACCGTTTCGCCGTTCTGCTTGACGAACAGCTTGATCGCCCGGTCCATCTGGTCGGCCGTATCGGCAAATTGGCCCGAATAGGACAGGATGATGCCGATCCGCACCTCTTGCGCGGCGGCCGGTAGAGCAAGCGCCGTGGCAAACGAGGCGGCGAGAATAGTAGTAGTAAACAATCGCATGTTACCCTCCCTGAAGGAAAGTCCAGTGTCACCGCCCGCATCGCTCTGTCAAGGATGGGAAATACCCCAATTCGCATAAGCTGCTGTCAACTGTCGAAGAATGCCCCATAATCAACAGATGTCCGATTCCACTCCCGCCACAAACGCGCCCGAACTTTCCGTCAGTGAGCTCTCGCAATCGCTCAAGCGGACCATCGAGGATCGCTTTGGCCTCGTCCGCGTGCGCGGCGAGGTTTCAGGATGGCGCGGGCCGCATTCTTCGGGACATTGTTATTTCGCGCTGAAGGACGAGGGTGCGCGCATTGACGCGATCATCTGGAAGGGCGTTTACGGCCGCCTGCGCTTCAAGCCGGAGGAGGGACTGGAAGTCATCGCCACAGGCAAGCTGACGACCTATCCAGGAAAATCCTCGTATCAGATCGTGATCGATTCCATCGAGCCTGCCGGCGTTGGCGCCTTGCTGGCGCAACTGGAGGAGCGCCGCCGCAAGCTGGCTGCCGAGGGCCTGTTTGATGACGCGCGCAAGCAATTACTGCCTTACATGCCACGCACCATTGGCGTGGTGACATCGCCCACCGGGGCGGTCATTCGCGACATCCTGCACCGCATCCATGACAGGTTTCCAATGCACGTCATCGTCTGGCCCGTGCGGGTGCAGGGCGAAACGAGCGGACAGGAAGTCTCCAGAGCGATCGAGGGGTTCAACGCGCTCCCCGAGAAGGGCCCCATTGCCCGTCCGGATGTGATCATCGTGGCGCGTGGCGGCGGTTCGCTGGAAGATCTCTGGGGCTTCAACGACGAAATCGTGGTGCGCGCTGCAGCTGCTAGCATGATCCCCCTAATTTCGGCAGTCGGGCACGAAACAGACTGGACCCTGATCGACCACGCTGCCGATGTGCGTGCGCCAACGCCTACTGCGGCTGCCGAGATTGCGGTTCCCGTGCGCGCCGATCTCCTGGCAAAAATCGCCGCGCTGAGCGCGCGCCTTGAAGGCACGCGTTCACGCTTGCTGGAGCGCCGTAGGTCCGATCTGCGCGCTTTGGCCCGGGCGCTGCCGTCCGGCGAAGACATTCTGGCTACACCGCGCCAGCAAACCGACAGGGCCGGCGAACGGCTGCGCACACGCATCGCGGCAATTCTCGGCGAACGTCAGTTGCAGATTTCGCGGGCGGGGTCCTTGCTCGCGCGGCATTCGCCGCAGGCTGAATTTGCCCGGCGCAAGGAGCGTCTGGCCGCGTTATCAGGCCGCCTCATGCGCCTGGCGCCCATCCTCACCAAAGCGCCGCGCGAAGCCCTCAAAAATACGGATATGCGCCTGCGCACAGCGATGGCGAATCGCGCCGCGTTTGCACAGCAACGCATAGGGCCGCAGCGCGAGCGTTTGCAGGATTTCCAGAACCGCCTGCGCCATGCGGTCGCCAGTCTGTGCGAACGCCGGATGACGCAGTTCCGTGCGCTGGAGCAGCTTTATAAATCGCTCAATTATCAAAGCGTGCTGGCGCGCGGCTTTGCCATCGTACGCGATGGCGGAGACAGGCCGGTGGCCAACGCCTCCGGCGTGTCAGCTGGTATGAGTCTTAGTATCCAATTCTCCGATGGGCGCGTGGCCGCACATGCAGATGGCGGTGGCGCACATGGCGGCAGTTCAGATATTCAATCCGCTGCGCCCGGAGCGCGCCAGGAGAAGGCCAGAGTCGCAAAAGCCCGCGCGCAGGGGCAGGGGTCGTTGTTTTGAAGGCCGCTTGTGACTTCACAACCCATCAAATTCCCGGCACATGCGGTATACTGTCCAAATTTGCGCTATATAGGCAGTCACGGGAAGCGTCTTGGAGAGCCCCATGCTGGACAGGCGCAGTTTGATCATAGGAGGCATACTCATGGCATCGGTGAGCGGCATCATCAATTCGTTGCGCGGCAAAGGCGCTGAACACGACGAGACGGATTACCCGGTCAAGAAAACCGCTGAGGAATGGCGCAAACAGCTTTCGCCCGAGGCCTATCATGTTCTGCGCGAACATGGCACCGAGCGGGCGGGCACCAGCCCTCTCAATAGAGAAAAGCGCGCGGGTACGTTCATCTGCTCTGGATGCGATCATCCGCTGTTCAAGACTGATACGAAATTTGAAAGCGGCACTGGCTGGCCGAGCTTCTTCGATCCCATGCCTGGCGCAGTCGGTACGACCGAAGACCGGGCCTTTTTCATGGTGCGGACGGAAGTTCATTGCAGCCAGTGCGGCGGACATCTGGGCCATGTGTTTCCCGATGGCCCGGCCCCCACAGGTCAACGATACTGCATGAATGGCGTATCCCTGAAATTCGTGCCGGATGGCGCTGCCTGACCGGTCGGCATAGCCAATTACGGAGACAAGGCATGTTGATCCGAACAGCAATAGCGGCGCTGCTTCTGGCAGCGTCGGGGTTGATCGCGTCTGCGCAAACACAGGCTCTGCCTGAAACGCCGCCGCCGGGGATGGCTTTTGCCACCTTCGCCACGGGCTGCTTCTGGTGTACGGAATCAGACTTCGACAAGGTGAAAGGCGTCGTGTCCACAACCTCAGGTTATACGAACGGAACCCTGAAGAATCCCAGCTATCAACAGGTTTCAGCCGGTGGTACGGGCCATGCTGAAGCTGTGCGCGTGGTTTATGATCCCAAAATTGTCAGCTATGAGCGCCTGCTCCATGTCTTCTGGCGCACGCACGACCCGCTGACAGCCAATGCCCAGTTCTGCGACAGGGGCAGCCAGTACAGGCCCGCAGTTTTTACCCATGATGAAGAACAGAAGCGTTCCGCCGAAGCGTCGAAAGCGGCACTTCAAAAGAGCGGCGTTCTCAAGGGGCAGATTGCCACAGCGATAGAAATTGCCGGGACATTTTACGCAGCCGAAGACTATCATCAGGATTATTATCAGAAAAATCCCATCCGTTATCGATATTACCGCAGCGCCTGCGGACGCGATGCGCGGGTGAAAGAAGTCTGGGGCGCGGAAGCTGGCGGGTCATAAACCCGGAAACGGGTGGCGATACTCAGACCGCTGTGGAATTGTCGGACTGGCCGGACATAATCCGGCGGTCTGGAGCAAATTATGAACGTCCTGGCATATGAGTCTGCGGATATCGCCGCGCGGGTGGGAAAACTCGACTGGACCGGCATCGCGGCTCAGCTTGATGCCGATGGTGTCGCGGCAACAGGCCCCTTGCTTTCGGCTGCCGAGTGCGCCGCGCTCAAATCAAGTTACCCGCACGACGAAATTTTTCGCTCGCGCGTCATCATGGCGCGGCACGGGTTCGGCAGGGGTGAGTACAAGTATTTCGCCTATCCGCTGCCCGGTATCGTGGCGGCCTTGCGCAGCGCTTTTTGGCCGCCGCTGGCGAACATCGCCAATGGCTGGAACAGTGCGCTTGGGCAGGAAAAGCGTTATCCGTCCGGCCACCAGGCCTATATCGAGCAATGCCACGAAGGCGGGCAGATCAGGCCAACGCCCCTCATGCTCAAATACGGTCCCGGCGACTACAATTGCCTGCATCAGGACCTCTATGGCGAACATGTTTTCCCGCTACAGGCAGTGTTTCTTCTGTCTGACCCGGAAAAGGATTTCGAGGGCGGCGAGCTAGTTCTCACCGAACAACGCCCGCGCATGCAGTCGCGGGTGGAAGTCGTGAATCTCAAGGCCGGGCAAGCCGCGATCTTTGCTGTGCATCAAAGACCGGTGCGGGGCAGCAAGGGGCTATATCGGGTTAATATGCGCCATGGCGTAAGCCGGATTCGCGCTGGCGAGCGTTTCACATTGGGGTTGATTTTTCACGATGCGCAATAAAGTCGCCGGGCGGTAACCCTATGAGGATATGGCAGCACTTTGCGCGGCTGCAATCCTCGCGTAAAGAAGGGTCGCAGAACTGACATATTTTCGGAAACGCCCGCCCTATGCGCATCGCGATCATGTCCGATATTCACGCCAATCGTGAGGCGTTCGACGCATGCCTCGCCCATGCGGAACGGCAGGGTTTTGATCGCCTGGCTTTTCTCGGTGACCTGGCGGGCTATGGCGCAGATCCGCAATATGTGGTGGATCGCGTGGCGCGCTTCGCCGAAGCAGGCGCAATTGTTCTCAAAGGCAATCACGATGAGGGCGCAGCCCTCGGCAACGGCGCGGGCATGAATGAATATGCGCGCCGGGCGATCGAGTGGACCTTTCAGACGCTCGATGAAGACTCGCGGAAATTTCTGCTCGGCCTGCCATTTTCAATCGAGGAGGAAGAGCGTCTCTATGTGCATTCTGACGCTGCAATGCCCTCGGACTGGCGTTATATCAACGACGCCGCATCCGCCGAGCGCAGCATGCGCGCAACATCCCAACGCATTACATTTTGCGGCCATGTGCATATCCCCCAGCTTTACAACATGAGCGCGCAAAAGCCCGCGCAATATTTTGAGCCCAAACCGAATACAGCTATCCCGCTCATCGGCCAGCGCCAGTGGCTGGCCGTTATGGGCGCAGTCGGTCAGCCGCGCGACAAGAATCCTGCTGCCGCCTATGCGATTCTTGATCTCGACAAAAAGAACCTGACCTATTTCCGGGTGGCCTATGACATGGAGCCAACCGCCAAAAAGATACATGCGGCCGGTCTTCCCGCGATGCTTGCCGCGCGCCTGTTCATCGGGCGATAGGGAGACGTTCGATGTCCAAATACGACATCCACGAAGGCGACGTGATTGACGGTTTTATGATCGGCAAGCAATTGCACACCGGCGGTATGGCCGTGTTGTGGAACGCAACGCATCCAGACTATGAGGGAGAACTCGTCTTCAAGGTGCCAAAAATTCTCGAAGGCGATGATCCCACTGTGATCGTCGGCTTCGAAATGGAAATGATGATCCTGCCGCGGTTGACCGGACCACATGTGCCCAAGGTTTTTCGCATCGGTGATTTTGCCGCTATCCCCTATATCGCCATGGAATTCATACGTGGCGAAACCCTGTTTCCCGCGTTGGAGCGCGCGCCGCTGCCAATTGAGGAGGTTGTCACCATCGCGCGCAAGGTGACGACGGCGCTCATCGACATTCACCGCCAGAAGGTCATCCATCACGACATCAAGCCGTCGAACATCATCATGCGCCCTTCCGGAGAAGCGGTATTTATCGACTTCGGCCTGTCGCGCCATCAGGAATTGCCGGACCTTCTGGAAGCAGAATTCAATCTGCCTATGGGAACAGCACCCTATATATCGCCCGAGCAGGTGCGCCATTTTCGCGCCGAACCGCGCTCGGATTTATTTTCGCTGGGCGTGTTGCTCTACCATCTTTGCACGGGCGAACGCCCGTTTGGTTTGCCGCGTTCCCGCCAGGGATTGAAGAGCCGCCTGTGGCGCGATCCCGTGCCACCGCGCAAGATCAGGCCGGAAATACCTCCGTGGTTGCAGGAAGTCATCCTGCGGTGTCTCGAAGTGAAGGCCGCCAATCGCTATCCCACTGCTTCACGTCTCGCCTTTTCCCTGCAAAATCCCGATAGCGTCCGCCTCACTACGCGCGCTGAAAAAACGCAGCGCGATAGCCTGATGACTGTCTTTCGACGCTGGCTGAAAGTGCGCGCGCTGCCGCCGCTGGAATCCCATTCTATCGGCGCGCCCTCTGCTTCAATTGTTATGGTCGCTGTCGATCTCGACGAGAAATACCATTACCTCGCAGAAGCGCTGCTGGATCACACGTCGCGCCTATTATCGACAATGAGCGACGTACGGCTCGCCTGCGTCAACGTCAACAAGATGTCGACTGTGTTCATGAGCGATCCCTTCGACGATCAGGGGCGCAATGTGCATATCCAGAGGCTCGTGGAATTACGCGACTGGGCGCGTCCGATCGCGCTGGCGTCGGAGAAGATTTCCTTTCATGTGCTCGAACACATGGATCCGGCTGAAGCCTTGATCGAATTTGCGATGAGCAATCATGCGGACCAGATTCTGCTCTGCGCACGTGGCGCGGGCAATTACCGGCGCTTTCTGGGCAGTGTGTCCTCGCAGGTCGTCGCCCGTGCGCCGTGCACCGTCACGGTGGTCCGCGCCCCTTCGCCTGTTGGAGAAAAGCCGCCAGCGGCGAATGAAATGGCGACATAGCGCGATATCGATCAAGCGCCGCTTGGAAATCCGTATTGACATCGCTATTATCAGGTTGAAATTTTTCACTGGACGCAAGCCATGAATTTGTTCGAACGCAAACCGCAGCAAGCCGTTGAGGCTGAGGTCACGTTTCTTGACGGGGACTTTCGTATCTCGCGTCCGGGAACTTTTGTGCGCTGCGCCGCGACTAAAGTGCCTATCCCCATCGAGGAATTGCGATACTGGGACGTCGACCGGCAGGAAGCCTATGCGACCCCTGAAGCACTGCTGGAGCGGCGCAGCTATAAAATGAAAAAATAAGAGTTTTCAGGCCGCAAAAATCTTCCGCATCATCATCCCAGTAAATCCGGGTTCATCTTCAATTCCAAGAGTAACCGGCAGGACATCAATCCCGCTGATATCGTGAACTCCACTGAGCCTCGCCAAATCCTTTTCAGTCGTCACAAGTTGCGCCATGTGTTTTCGCGCGCTGGCGCGCAATTCCTGCATGTTGCCGGCGTCGATCATCTGGTGATCATCGAAACTATAGGCGTCCATGACTTCTGCGCCTACCGCTTCCAGTGTGGCAAAAAATTTCTCCGGTCTGCCGATACCTGCAAAAGCAACGGCGCGCTGCCCGCGCAGCCGTTCGGCAGCCTCCGGGTCCGGACGCAGATGGGCGCGAAAGATTGCCACGCCGCGCGCTTTGGCGCGGCCAGCAAGCCTGTCCCCCGCTTCGCCCGCACCCACGACGATCAGCGCATCGATAATGCCAAGCTGGGAATCCAGCGGCGCGCGCAGGGGGCCTGCCGGGATGCATCTGCCATTGCCTGTCCCGGTTTCCCCGTCGGCGATGGCGATGCTGAAATCCTTTGTCAGTGAAGGGTTTTGTAACCCATCGTCCATGATGATGATGTCGCCGCCAGTCATCTGTGCAGCATGGGCGCCTGCAACGCGGTTCGCTGTCACGATCACCGGAGCTATCCGCGCCAGCAGCAAAGCTTCATCGCCAGTCGTCCTTGCATCGTGGACAGCAGGATCGACGCGCAACGGCGTACCCGCACGGCTGGCGCTGCCGCCATAACCGCGCGTCAGGAAAACCGGGCGTTTGCCGTGACTTTGCAGGATTTTGGCGAGCGCCATCGCCGCCGGAGTCTTGCCGGCGCCGCCCGCCACGAAATTACCGACGCAAATAACGGGAAGGCCTGCACGTGCGCCGGTTTGTTTCAGCCGCCGCTCAGAAATGGCGCCCCAGAGAAAACCAATCGGCGAAAGTGCGAGGGACAGGGCGTCCGGTTGCGGCAGCCACCAGAACGCCGGCGCTCTCATCAATCCCGCTCCGGAAGGGCACGTGTCAGATAAGGTTCGATAGCCTGCATGATTTTACCAGTCGCTCCGCCCATTTGCTCAACTGTCTCGCTGGCCGCCCGCGCCATGGCGCGGGTGCGCGCGGTGTCGGAGAACAGTTCAGCCAGAGTATTGCCGAGCGCATCTATTCCAGCAACTTCAATCGCACCGCCAGTTGAATCAAGGTCACGATAAACGTCAGCAAAATTGGCGACGTGCGGGCCGTGCAGAATGGCGGCCCCGAGCTTTGCCGGTTCAATCGGGTTCTGCCCGCCGTAAAGAACCAGTGAACGGCCAACAAAGACGATATTGGCGACCCGGTAGAACAGGCCCAGTTCCCCGATCGTGTCGGCGACATAGATGCTGCCGTCGTCCGCGATATCCTCCTGACGCGAACGAAGATGCACGGCTAGTCCTTGTGCTGCAGCCATGGCCGCGATGCCCGCCCCGCGCTCGGGATGACGCGGGACTATGATCGTGAGCAGATTCGGCCAGCGTTGCGCCAGCCGGGCGTGTGCCGCAGTGGCGATCTCTTCTTCGCCCTCATGGGTTGAAGCAGCCACCCAGACCGGCCGTGCACCGATTCGCGACTTGAGCCCGGATAATACAAGCGGATCGCAGGGCAGGGCAGGCACGTCATATTTGAGATTGCCTGGCACACTGACATTTTTTGCGCCCAGACCGGTGAAACGGGACGCGTCTTCCTGGGTCTGCGCTAGCGTGAAATCAATCCGGCCAAGCAAAGCGCCGATTGTAGCGGGCAGCTTTTTCCAGCGGCGCGAAGAGCGCTCCGAAAGGCGCGCGTTCACCAGCGCAAGGGGAATTTCGCGGCGGGCAGTCTCCATAACGAAATTCGGCCAGAGCTCGGATTCGGCAAAGAGCGCAAGGTCCGGCTGCCAGTGATCGAGAAAACGCCGTACGAATTGCGGAACGTCCAGTGGCATGAATTGATGGAAGGCTCCCTGCGGCAAACGTGTCCGCATCAGGCCTGCCGAAGTGACGGTGCCTGTTGTCAGCACAATTTGCATATTGCGCGCGCGCAACGCGTCGATCAACGGCAGGAGCGCGATGGCCTCACCCACGCTCGCTCCGTGCAGCCAGACGAGCTGTCCCGGCGGACGCGGACGGCTGGCAAGCCCCGAGCGTTCGCCGATCCTCAGTGCATCTTCCTTGCCCTGCCGTTCGCGGCGTTTGAGTAATAACGGCGCAAACACGGCCAACCCGGCCGTAGCCCCACGATATAAAGTGAGAAGGGCGCTGCCGCCTGTCATACAATCGGCTCGCCTTGCGCGACAAGGGCAGGCTTTTCCTCGACAGACAATGCAGCCCCTGGATCGCTGGATCCAACCAGCAAATAGGCGCGCGCATGGACCTGATTCAAGGCATTCTGCAGTGTCAGACGCGCAGCTTCCACCGCCTGCGCATCAGCATCGGTTGCAACCCTGATGGGATCGCCGATGACGATGGCCCCGCGCCCGAAGGGCAATCCAAAACTCGCTTTGTCCCAGGAATTAAAATCAAACCGCCACCTCTTTACAACGGCGACTGGATAGATAGGACGGCCTGACCGCATAGCGAGCCGGATGATGCCTTCTCCGCATTGACGAGCAACTTTGGGAACATCGGCTGTCAACACAAGCGACGTACCGGACTCCAGCGCGCGAAGCATTTCGCGTAGCGCCGCCACGCCGCCGCGTCTATGCATCTTGTAGGCCTTGCCGCCTGAACCGCGGATCGGGATCACGCCAAGCCGTTCGAGCACCATCGCGTTAATTTCCGCATCGGCATTGCGTGAAATCAGGGCAGCGACCTGCATGCCAGGCGGCCATGCGAACTGAGCCATCGTATGCTGGCCATGCCAAAGGGCGCCGATGACCGGCGCATCGGCATTGGCCTTTGCCGAAAAATCAGCAGGTTCAACGGCAAAGCGTGTCGACGCGCGCACGAGCCGCAGGTAATGCGCGGCAAGGAATGCCAGCGCATATTGGATGGGGCGCGAACGGCCAATAGACTTCAGCATTGGGACTTCGGCATATCAGTCGTTAACGCTAGCAAGCTCAGGAGGGATCAAGAAAACGGTGCATGTGGACGATGAAATAGCGCATATGCGCATTATCGACGGTTGCTTGCGCCTTTGCCTTCCAAGCTTTTTCAGCCTCGGCATAATTAGGGTAAATACCCACGATGTCGAGTTTTTTCGGGTCGCGGAACTTGCTGCCGGCCAGCGTCTCCAGTTCGCCGCCGAAGACGAGGTGCAGCAATTGGTCAGAAGCGACGGCATGATGGTGTGGATCGGACATGTTTGAGCCTGTTCGAGGTTGAGTTTTGAAGCTCGTCAATTGGCAGCAGCAATCTTCCGGATGGCTTCGACCAGTTCGCCGTGCAATTGCGGGGCCGCAGCGGTCAGCGCCTTGTGACGGGGTTCAGCAGCATTATAGCTGGGCTCCTGCTTGTCGAGATCGGTGAGGCAGCCCCCTGATTCCCGGATCAGCAAATGTGCCGCTGCTATATCCCAATCCCAGGCGCTGGTCGAGGCGACAGCCGCATCTAGATCGCCCAGAGCGATTCGAGCCAGCCTGTAGGCGAGGGAAGGAACGCGCGGCTCCCGGACTATCGCAAACCCCTGTTTGTCCAAGCCATCCATAGCCTTGGACGGCCCAGCGAAACGCGCGCCCTTTAATTCTGGATGTCGGGACGGCGTGATCGTGGTCCCGTTCATCGTCGCGCCCCAGCCTTCAGCTGCAGCAAAAGTCTGCGCGAGAGCCGGCATTTGCAGGACCCCAAGGACGGGCCGTCCGGCTTCCACAAGGGCTAGCGAGATACCCCAGCGGGCATCGCCGTTGATAAAGGCGCGAGTCCCGTCGATAGGATCGACAATGAAAACCTGATGTTTTTCGAGGCGGACAGAGTTGTCGGCGGTTTCCTCTGAGAGCCAGCCCGCCTCCGGCAGCAGCGGTTCGAGTCTTAGTTTGAGGAGTTGATCAACCGCCAGATCGGCTTCACTCACGGGCGACCCGCCGTCCTTGTACTGGATCGACGCACTGGTCTTTTCGCCAACCCGAAAATAGCGCAGGGCAAGCTCGCCGGCTTCCAGCGCAGCGCGTGTCATCGCCTCAAGCAGGGCGGAATTGCCGTAAGGTCCGGCCAAGATTGTTGAAACTCCGGGGGTTGATCCCATTCGACCGGCGGGCATTCTGATAAAAATATCGGAATACGTGAGTACTGATCGATAGCCTGAAGGGAGCAAAGGCTTTCACAAAAAAACCGTTGCCTGATTGTCACAAGAATCTCTAGCCTGTTCCCCCGGACCTCGCAACCCGGCGGGAGAACCCGTTCAAAGGCCCACGCGGAATTCCGCGGCCTTCAGGTATGCCCTGTCGCCGTGGGCTGGTCTGGGCCAGCGGCGGGCGTGGCGATTTCCGGCAGGACGATATTGGGCTCGGGCGCGGCCACAGTCAGCGGGCCTGGCCGGTTCCACCAACCGCCGCCCAGCGCTTGAAAGAGCGCGACAGTGTCGGACAGGCGCAATGATTCTGTCTGGATCCGCGCGAGGACGGTCTGTACATAGGCCTGCTGTGCCGGAATTAATAGCGGGAGTGAAATCTGCCCCAGCTCCAATTGTTTGCGCAGAAGATCGAAATTCCGGCCGGCTGCGCGTTCGGCGGCGGCGGCTGCAGCAATGGCCTTGTCGTCGATCTGAAGCGCGCGCAGGACATCGGCGACATTCTGGAACGCCGTGAGCAAAGTCGAACGATATTGCGCCGCAGCCTGATCTGTTGCCGCTTCCGCCGCGCGTTGCTTGTTTTCGAGGGCGCCAGCGTTGAAAATCGGCTGCGCCACGCCGCCAGCGACAGTCCAGATCAAGGTGCCGGGCGAAAACAGATTGCCGAGCGCATTGGAGGAACTGCCGAGATTTCCGGTCAGCGTGATTTGCGGCAGCCGGTTGGCCAGAGCTACGCCGATCTGTGCGTTAGCGGCGTGAAGATTGGCTTCGGCTGCGCGAACATCGGGGCGTTGACGCACAAAATCGGCTGGCAGTGACAGCGGCAGCTTTTTCGGGCGCTGAATCGAATTCACCATCAATCGCGCCGGTACGCCATTGCCCGGGAAACGCCCGATCAGCACGGAGAGCAGATTGTTCTGCTGCGCCAGTTGACGCTCCAGCGGAGCCAGAAGCAGCCGCGTCTGCGCCACCGCTGTTTCCTGCGCGGCGACATCGGGTTCGGCAATTTGCCCCGCCGCATTCTGCTTGCGCAACGTGGACAGCAATTGCCCCTGCAAGCCGATCAGCCGGTTGATCGCTGCAATCTGCGAACGCAATGAAGCCGCCTGGATAGCGGTCGCAACGACATTCGTGCTCAACGTCAGATAGACGCCTTCGCGCTGAAACGCCTGCGCTTCAACCATTGCACGTGAGCCTTCAATTGCCCGGCGAGTGCCCCCAAAGACATCAGGCACATATGAAATTGTCAGCTGTGCAGTGTGGAGGCTGTAGATATTCGCGCCGCTGGCGTCGGGCGTTTGCGTTGTGGCTTTCGGATTTTGCTGGCGTGAATTGTCGAATGAGCCGTTCACGACCGGGAAGAGTGCGGCGCGCTGAACAAGCAAATTGGCCTGCGATACGCGCAGGGCCGCCTCGGCTGCGGCAATGTCAGGGTTGTGCGCGAAAGCCTGCTCCACAAGCGAATTGATTGCGGGCGAACCATAAGCTGTCCACCAACGGCCAGATACGTCCGCGCCGAATTTTACCGTGCCTGTATGTTTGTCTGATTTGTCGGGCAGATAAGACGCCACGGGCGGCGCTGCGGGTGTTTCAAACTCCGGGCCAACTGTGCATCCTGCAAGCGGGATCAAGGCGGCACAAATGGCGAAAAACAAGCTAATACGCAATAGCGCAAGGGATCTTGCGGCACTCGCAGGGAAAAGCGTTACGCTGGTCCGCATTACATCAAGCCTACTAGTTTCCAGAGCCAAATGCGCATGCCGGCGCGTATGCGCGAGTGCGCCGGGCGTTAAAAATCTCTTAATACTTTATGCAGCCGCCGCCTGTATCCCGGCGGGCACACACGCCATAATTCGCAGCTATTTCTTGCAATCGAACTGGTTCAAAAACTTCCAATTGCGCGCACGCCCAATACCCAGGCATTGCGGCGGGGGATCTGCAGATCGCGGCTGGCCGGTGATGGAAGTCCGGCGCCTGGATGGATCACGTATTGCAACGATGGCTGCAGGCTGAAATTTTTCGAAAACGTATAAAGATAGGTCAGCTCGGTCACGAGTTCATAGGGTTTTAACGGCACTAATCCTGTGCCCGCCAAAAACCCGTCCTGATAGAACGCGCGCGCAGTTTTGCTGATTTTCATCATCGTGAAGGCCATACCAAGCTTGTCGTCGGGCCGGGATTCCAGCGGACCTTTGAACGTGAACCCGCCTTCGGCGAAGATATCCACGACATTCCGGTCCCGGGGCGTACCCATAAGAAGCGCCCAGACGCCGAAGCCTTGATCGCTGGTGCCCGTTCGCCGCCAGAGCATCTGATCCATAATGGCGTAATAGGCCTGATTGCCCCGGTACATGCGTGCAGCGCCGGAATTCGGTAAGGCCAGCAAAACACCGCTTGCGTCGAAGCGCTGGTCGGCAAAGCGGCCATTGTGCCGCCAGACGCCCAGTTTCCACAGGCCCGGCAGTGCTTTTTCGTCACTACCTTGGGGACTGAACCACAATTCGCCAAACATCAGCGGGGGATCATTGACCCGAAACGCAATGCCATAACGATCGCGCAATTGCGGATCGCCGGGGCCGGGCCCGGCAGGATCGCCGTTGAAGACCGCCCCCATGACGGAGAAATAATCGTTGATCTTGTAGATGCCCCGGATCATCGGCGCGGCGATCGGATAGTTTGGCCCCCCTGATGGAAGGTTCATCGCCAGCAGGGCGGGAAACCCGAAGCTCGAATTCAGGAATAGCTGCGCCTGTTGCGAGAACATCATCTCGTCATTCGCCCCTTCCTGCCCGATCCTCATCTGCAAGCGGCCAGCGAAGAACGTGGGCGCGAGCCAGATGTTGTAGAGTTTTGTGCCGCGTGTAGCCTCGATATTGCTGATCGTTTGAAGATTTCCCACACGGTCAAGCGTGATGCTGCGGCCATGGATCTGGAAAACATTTGCAAAGAAGGACCAGTCTGTCAGTCCCAT
This sequence comes from Beijerinckiaceae bacterium, assembly GCA_947474545.1. Lineage (GTDB taxonomy): Bacteria > Pseudomonadota > Alphaproteobacteria > Rhizobiales > Beijerinckiaceae > Terripilifer. Next base: position 21,556 of record CANJJI010000071.1, read on the forward strand.
CAGTTTGCCGAGGTCTGCCTCTATGCTGAACGTGGCAAGACCATTGGCCGTCGTTCCGCGCCGCCGCCCGCCGGATAGATTACCCCAGACTTCCGCCTGTTCCTGTACACCCAGTTTGACGCCGCTTTTGGGCAAGGTCGACAGCGGATCGGATTCTTCGGCGCGCACGGTCATACCGAACAGCACCATCACCAATGATGCCGCCGCCGCTAGACGAATAATCGCACGCAGAAAGTTCACGTCTGAAGCCCTTATTGCCAATGCCCTATAGCACTCTCGATGAGTTTTGGTCGCAGTTTGCGCTCGGGGTATTCGAAATTGATCACAAGACTTTTGTGAAGCTTTCTTGACAGGTTGGGATTTCTGCGGCTCCCGCTTTTGATATAAT
>CANJJI010000072.1 GCA_947474545.1 Beijerinckiaceae bacterium
GGATCGTCCAATCCCTCCCAGCATTCAATAAATTTGTCCAAAATATTCTCCCGCGCCGTGATTCGTTCACGGCCCGGTAGAATCCATCTCAAGCAAAACGTAAAATCAGCGCCCGAAACAGCACGCTATTTCAAATGCGATTCCCCTGAGGGAACAGGGCTTCGACCAACGTGTAAGCGTAATATTCAAGCGCGCCAGCAGGTGTGAAGAAATCCACATGGGGTAATTGACCGTTGGCAATGCGCCAGGATGCGTCCGGATAAAGGAATGTATCCCAGTAGTAACCGCCGATCGGCAATTTGACAGGCAGCAGCAGGATTGCGGCGCAAGTGAAGGCGAGCAGGAGAAGCCAGAATTGCGAAGACAATATGTGTTGGCGTGTGGTCCCTGCGAAAGAAAACAGCGCGCGCGTAAAGCTCACGCGAATGTCCGCGTGGGCTTCACCGGCCGCAGCGACCAAATGTGTCTTCAACTCCGCCATGCTTCTACATGGCTGAAACCGGGTTTGAATTAAAGCGTTTCCCTAATAATTGGTAAACCCGCCCGGGCAGGTTAGAACCCGTTGCGGGAGAAGCTGCAGCCCTACAGGCTTTTCATAAATTTGCCGAAGGTCATTAACCCTTCTGGCCAGGGCCCGTGTCCCGAATCGGCATTAATATGTCCAGCTTCGCCCGCGTCGATGATTTGAGCGCCCCAGTCCAGGGCGAGATCTTCGTTAACCCGGTAATGGCCGAAAGCATCGTTGCGGCTGGCGATGAGGAGCGAGGGGAAGGGCAATGGCCCGCGTGGGAAAGGCGTGAACGCGGGATCGATTTCTTTGATTTCCATCAGCCTGTCTTCGGCAGGCGGAGCCACAAGGAAAGCACCGCGAACCCGGCCCGGCTCAAATTCGCTTGCCGCATGGGCAATGGCCGGCACACCCAGGGAATGGCCGAGCAGTACGACAGGGCGTGAGCTTGCCGCAACGGCGTGTTGAATACGCTCGATCCAATGTTTCAGAACGGGCTTTTCCCAATCGTCCTGTTCAATGCGCACGCCTGTGGAAAGCCGTTCGAGCCAGCGGGTCTGCCAGTGATGGGGCCCGGAATTGCCCATCCCCGGCACGAATAAGAGATCAGCTTCCGCCACGCGCATGATTTCAGTCCATCCTCAGATTAGCGCGAAATATCCATCATCTTGCAAAATACAAGAGCGGCAGTCCCGTTCCATCCAGATTTCAGCGCGCATCCTCCATGACAAAGCCCGCGCCTTTTTCGCCGATGACCATGGTGGGCGCGTTAGTGTTGCCGCCGACGATTGTTGGCATGATTGAAGAATCGATCACGCGCAAGTTTTCAACGCCACGCACGCGCAGCCGCGCATCGACAACCCCCAGGGGATCGCTGGCAGGCGCCATCTTGCACGTGCCGACCGGATGATAGGAGGTCATGATCGTTCTGCGGATATAGGCTTGGATGTCGTCGAAACTTTGTACGTTGTCTCCCGGGGTGATTTCGCGCCCGCGATGGCGGGCAAGCGCAGGCGCAGCCAGGATTTGGCGGCCAAGCTGCGTACCGCGCACCATGGCAGCGGTGTCGGCGGGATCGTCGAGGAAGTTGGGGTGCAGAACAGGCTTTGCGGCAGGGTCTGCGGAGGCCAGCTCCATGTACCCGCGGCTCTTCGGGCGCAACAGGATCGCCATTAAGGTAAATCCATGTTGGCTTGGCATGAACTGGCCCGGCGCACGAATGGCCGGCATGAAAACATATTGAATATCCGGCTTTGATAATTTGGGGTCCGTACGGATAAATCCGCCCGCTTCCACAGCATTGGTGGTCAATGGTCCGCTGCGCTTGAAGGCATATTGCAGCACTGCCAAAGTGTAGCGTGGCAATGTGCGCAGATTCAGCGCCGCGCTTTCACGCGAGACATCCTCAAACTCAATCCAGGAGGCCGGATGATCCTGCAGATTGCGGCCGACACCTGGCAAATGCTGTACGCAGGATATGCCGTGTTGCTTGAGCGCCCCCGCGTCGCCGATTCCGGAAAGCATCAGCAATTTCGGTGAATTATAGGCACCGCCACACAGGATGACTTCGCGCCGCGCCTTGATTGTCTGCTGGCGCCCCTTGTGCCGGATCAGCACGCCGGTTGCGCGTTTGTTGTCGATTTCGACCTTCAACGTTTCGCAATTGTTGATGACCGCAAGATTTTTGCGCTGAAGGACGGGATGGATGAACGCCCGTGTGGCGTTCCACCGTTGGCCGTTCTTTTGTGTCACGTCCCAGGGGCCGAAACCATCCTGGCGTTCGCCATTGAAATCGTCATTACGCGGATATTGCGTCTCACCGGCCGCGTCGAGAAAGGCCCGCGTCACGGGGTTTTGCGTGCGCAATTCCGCCACGTTCAATTCGCCGCCAACGCCGTGCAGCGCGTTGGCGCCGCGCTCGCGGTTTTCCTGCTTCTTGAAAATCGGCAGCACGTCTTCCCATCCCCAGCCGGCATTGCCGAGGTCGCGCCATTCGTCATAATCGCTGGCGTGGCCGCGCATATAGACCATCCCGTTGACTGAGCTGGAGCCGCCGGACATGCGGCCCCGGTGGGTGGGAATGTCGCGATTGGCGAGTTTCTCTCCCCCCTTGAAGAAATAGCTCCAGTTGGTTTTCGCCGATGGAAGCAACCAGACGGAGCCTATGGGCAGACGCGATTTAAAGCCTGTGATCAATTCGCGATCAGAAGGGCCAGCCTCCAGCAGGCACACACGAACGGAAGGGTCCGCCGACAAACGGTTGGCGACAACGCTGCCGCTCGAGCCGGCGCCAACGATAATGTAATCGTATTCCGTGTCCTGCATCATGCTTCCATTATCATTGAAGCCGCGACTAAGCTAAAGCTACGAAAAACTATTCTGCGGCAGCCGCCGCACTTCGTTCTGCCTCGAACATGCCCGCGATCACGTGGCGTACCTGATTGCTGGCGTTGTCTCCCGCGATATCGACCAGTTTGCCGCCGGGCGTTTCGCTCATCCGGCGCTGCTGGGATTCCAGAACGGCCGTGTCTTCGTCGATTGTCGCATCAATCTGTTCGAACACGATTTCGGGTATGCCGCGATCGAGTCTGTTGGTCGCTGCAGTCCACATATAATGCGTGGTGTCCTCGGTCTCGGGCGTCATGGCATGCATGAACACCATCTGGAAAGCATGGTCGCGCTTGCCTTCATAGGCGCCGGTGCCAATCTCGCACCCGCCGGTGAGAACGCGGATGACCATCGGCTCGAATTCTATCTCTTGCCACCTATCGATATTCCCCTTGAAGCCTGCCGCATCCACATAGGTACGCGGCGGGATGGAATTGGGCATGTGGCGATAAGCGGTGACGTTATTACCGTCACGTTTGACCTGCGTGCGCGTCTTGAAATGCATTTCCGGATTGCCGCCAATCGTGCGCGCGTGGACATAGGCGAGATGGGTCAGGTCCATCAGATTGTCGACCAGCAATCGCCAATTGGCTTTCAATCCATAGTGCTTGCCGCTCCACGCCCATTGTGCATCCGAATGCCAGCGGTGCGAGGGCGCCAGCTCGGGATCGGCCTGCGCCGGATCGCCCATCCAGATGAACATCACTGCGTCCTTCTCGAAGATCGGATAGGGGCGCACAAAGGCGGCTGCAGGGATGCGGTCCTGTCCGGGTATGCGCGTACAGGCGCCGCTCTTGTCGAATTCGACGCCGTGATAGCAACAGCGGATGATGCTGCCGTCTACAAACCCATCGCTCAGCGGCATAGCGCGATGGCAGCAACGGTCTTCCAATGCACCTAGTTCGCCTGTTTCAGTGCGGAAGAGGACGACGCTTTCGCCCAAAAACCTGCGCGCAACTCTTTGGCCGGCGGGTAGATCGCGGGAAAAACCGGCGACATACCAAATATTGCGCAGGAACATGAGCCTTCTCCCTGTATGCTCGCTCCGATTGGGCCGGGCGCCGCCTTCTGTTTCGGCAGTATTGCCGGAAAACGCCCGGGCGCAAGGCGCTTCCGGTTTGTGGCAGGTTGGAGACTTCGGCAAGCGGGAATTCCTGCTTGCGATCAGACCAGCTCCGCGCGACAATAACTGGAAGGAGGATTCAAGCCATGAACAAGATACGCCATATAGCTTTCGCCAGTGATCATCCGGGCAAAGCGGCTGATTTCTACAAGGAAGCCTTCGGTCTGCGCGAATTACGCCGTTTCGGCATTGATGAGAAAACCGGCGAAGCCAAACGGCCCTCTGGCGTGTTCCTGACCGACGGCTCAATCAATATTGCGATCCTGAAATTCTCCAACGATCAGCTCGGCAAGGGCCTCGAATATACGGGCATACATCATTTTGGCGTCATCGTTGACGATGTCGATGCATGGACGAAAAAACTGGAAAAGCTGGGCGCAGAAACCATGGATTCGCAATATGCAGTGCCCGCTGGCGCCCATGCTGAATTCAAGTTCAAAGGGCCTGATGGCGTCGTCTTCGACATCACCGGCCATCCCTGGGAAGGCTGTGACGAGGATCTTCCCAAAGCCGCCGCCGCCGAATAGGCAATTTCCAGATAGAGGAACGCATCATGCTCTCCCATGAGAATAATGAACTCCTGACGCGCGTTGGTCCGGGCTCGGCCATGGGCGAATTGATGCGCCGCTACTGGATCCCTGCCGCCAATTCTGATCAGGTGGAAAAGCCGGACGGGCCGCCAGTGCGGGTCAAGCTGCTGGGCGAGAACCTTGTGCTGTTTCGCGACAGCAAGGGCAAGCTCGGCTTGCTGGATGAGCGTTGCCCCCATCGGATCGCGTCGCTCTTTTTCGGCCGTAACGAGGAAGATGGCCTTCGTTGCGTCTATCATGGGCTCAAATTCAACGTGCACGGCGAATGCACGGATGTGCCATGCGTGCCAGATTCGGCAAAAGACCATATCGAAAACGCCAAACGCAATATTCGCGTCAAATCCTATCCATGTATGGAGCGCGCCGGTCTTGTCTGGACCTATATGGGCCCGCCCGGGGAAGAGCCCGATTTTCCCGAACTCGAATGGACCATGGTTCCCTCTGCCCATCGCTACACCACACGCCACGTACAGGAATGCAACTGGCTGCAGGCGCTGGAGGGCGGCTTTGACGCGCCGCATCTGACATTCCTGCATCGGGGCGGAGAAACTGACGCCAGCCGCAATTTCGTTCCCTCATTCTATGAAGTGCAGGGCACCGATTTCGGCTTCATCGTCGCGACGGGCCGCGATACCGGCGAGCCGCTGATCAAGTGGAACCTCAACATCATGTTGATGCCGTTTCACAAGATCATCTCTACGCAGCCATTCGCTGCGCATATGTGGGTGCCGGTCGACGACGACAACACCATGCTATACAGCATCGATTTTCGCCCCGATCGTCCGCTCTCCGAACAGGAACTCGCGCGCGCCAAAGGCGGCGACTGGATTCATACCGAGAATGAGGCAGGCTCCGACCACGCGCTGCGCAACAAACGAAACGATTACATGATTAATCGCGAACTCCAGGCCAGCGGTTTGTCCTATACGGGCATCAAGGGCTTTGGCACGCAGGATTGCGCGATCCAGGAAAGCATGGGACCGATTGTTGATCGCTCTCTTGAACATTTGTTGATGGGAGATGCAGCCATCGTGAAATTGCGCCGTCTCCTGCTACAAGCCCTGCGCGATCATGCTGATGGAAAACCGCTGATGGGGATCGACCCGCGTTCCTATCGCGTACGGTCCACTCGCGTTGAGCTTCCTCGTGGCGCAGATATGGCCGCCGCCATGAGTAATCTCGTGCGCGTCGACAAGGTGGCGGCACAATAATGCTGCGCAACAAGTTTGGCCTGTGTGGCGCGGCGATCATCGCTGGCGTAATCGCTTGTGCTTCTGCCCGCGCACAGGATGCGATCACCTTCAAAGGCAAGACGCTTACCATCGTCACCAGCACCGGCCCGGGTGGGGTCTATGATCTTGTGGCGCGCTTGATTGCCCGCCACATGCCCGGCCATCTTCCTGGTGCGCCCGGAATGATCGTGCAGAACATGCCCGGCGGCGGCAATGTCGTCGCGCCCAATTACATGCATGAAGTTGCACCGAAGGACGGCACATGGATGTGCGTCGTCAACAACGCTGTGCCGTTGAATCAGATGCTGGATGGGCGAGGGGTTCGGTTCGATTCAGCGAAGTTCAACTGGATCGGCTCGACGGGCGGGCGCAACGAAATGGTTTTCATCATGCGTTCGGCCGGCATCAATTCCGTCGAGGAATTGACGCAGAAAGAGGCCATGCTCGGCGGCACCGGGCCGGGCTCTTCCATCGTCATTTATCCCACGGTAATGAACAATCTGCTCGGCACGAAATTTAAAATCGTCAACGGCTACAAATCCTCGACCGAAGTTTTTCTTGCGATGGAAAAAGGCGAAGTCGTTGCGCGGTCCGGCTCCATTGCCTCGATCCACACAACATTTCCGCAATGGTTGCGCGACAATAGGATCGTATTTCTGGCGCAAGTCGGCTCTGTGCGTGATCGCGAATTGCCTGATGTGCCCTTGCTCAGTGAACTCGCTAAAAATGATGAGCAACGCCAGATCATGAACCTGGTGTCATCGCCGTCGGCGCTGGGGCAACCGTATTTCCTGCCCGCTGGTGTGTCCCCTGAACGCGTAGCGCTGATGCGCGCGGCTTTTGCCACTACGATGGCGGATGCAGCCTTTCTCGCGGATGCTGAGAGGGCAAAGGTCGAAATCATGCCTGTGCCCGGCGAAGAGATTCAGAAAATTGTTGAAGCAGTCACCGGAGCCCCGGCCGACATCGTCGCCAAGGCGCGGCAGGCACTGGGGCAGCGATAGAAGTTCGCTTAGGCGTGTCCAGCCACATCCGAAAGCATGGCCGGATCGATGCCTATTTTTTTCAGCGCGCGATCATACTTTGCGTCCTGATCTGCATTGAAGATAAAGCTCTCGTCTGCATCCACCGTCAGCCAGCCGTTCGCCTGCAATTCCTGATCTAGCTGGCCGGGAGCCCAGCCGGCATAGCCCAGCGCCAGCACGGCCTTGTTCGGTCCTTCGCCATGGGCAATCGTCTTGAGGATGTCGAGCGTCGCGGTGACGGCTATGCCGTCGGCCAGCCTTACTGTGGACGAGTCGCCGCGATAATCTGCGGTATGCAGCATGAACCCGCGCCCGCGCTCCACCGGGCCGCCACGCAGAACCTCGATATTCGCGGCCCGTTCGGGCAGGCGAATGGCGTCATCCTGCTTGATGACATCCAGTTGAACGAGAAGTTCTGGAAAACGCACGCGCCGTGAGCGGCGGTTTACGACAATACCCCAAGCCCCTTCAGAAGAATGGGCGCATATATAGACAACGGTCCGGGCAAAGCGTTCATCGTCCATCGCGGGCATGGCGACGAGCATCTGCCCTTCGAGATAACCCTCGCTGCGTTTGCCGGATTTGAGCCGTTCGATCGACATGGACAAATTCTAGACCTCACTTTTGCGCCGCACAACCCCGGTCAAATTCCCGGTCAAGTTCTGCCCGATCAAACCTAGGTTTGTTCACCATTTCCTCACGGGAACGTTGATGGCGCGTTTACTGTCGAAGTCATATAAGACTGTATGATGGCAATTACAGGGTTTGCGAAAATCGTTCGAATTCCGCCCACTTATATGTGTTGGCTGGCGGGCTCAATGCTGTTTTCCGGAGTGCCGGCGGCAACGGCCAGCGAGGCAGCGTCTGCGTGGATAGAAGCACCACTGTCCAAGGTCCGGCTTATCAGCGGCGGGCTGGAGAAAAACACATGGCAGGCCGGCATCGAGATTTCGCTGAAAGGTAAAGCGCATACTTATTGGCGCAACCCCGGCGATGGCGGTGTGCCGCCTACGTTCGACTTTTCCGGTTCCAAAAACCTGAAATCCTATAAGGTCGCTTTTCCTGCGCCCGAGCGCTCGGGTGATCCGGGATCGCAGATTTTCGGCTACGAGAGCGAAGTGATCTTTCCGCTGACCATCATCGCCGAGGATCCGGAAAAGCCGGTCTTGTTGAACCTGCACATCAACTACGCCGCCTGCGAGAATATTTGCATGCCGGCGGAAGGCAAAATGACCCTCGAACTGGATTCGCGCATCGATGGCGGCGCGTTGAAAGCCCGGATAGCCGATTATCAGGCTCAGGTTCCCAAACCGCTGGAAGGGCCGGGTGCGCCATCCCTCAAAATATCCGCCGTATCTGGCAATGAAAAACAATGGCGCGTTGAGGTGATGCCTGTCCCGGGCAAGGACGCAGATCTCTTCGCTGAAGGCCCGGATGGGTGGTTTTTCGACACTAAACGCCAGCCCAACGGTACGTTTGAGATCGTTCTGGCAGAGAAGCCAGCCGATGCCGGACCCAGGCTTCCTGCTGTGACGCTGACGTTGACCACAGCCAATGGTGCATTTGAATCTCTGCGACATCTCGACGCCGGGCCATAACCGCCCTAAAACCCTTTCCGGACCCTCGGCGGATCATCCCCGGGGCCGGTCGAATTGGCCAGAGGCCTTATTCACATTTTGGGAGTGCAGTCATGATCAAGGTAGGCGATCACGTGCCAAGCGCAACGTTCACGGTGATGGGCGAAGGCGGCCCGCAGCCGAAAACGAGCGACGATATTTTCAAGGGCAAGAAGGTCGCAATTTTCGCTGTGCCCGGCGCTTTCACGCCGACTTGCTCCGCCGCCCATCTGCCGAGCTTCGTCAATAATGCCGCAGCGTTGAAGGCAAAGGGCGTCGATGCGATTGCCTGCGTGGCCGTCAATGACGTGTTTGTCATGGACGCCTGGGGCAAGGCGCAGGGCGCAGCTGGCAAGGTCGACATGCTCGCCGACGGCAGCGGCAAGTTCGCTGCGGCGCTCGGCCTGACGGTCGATCTGACCGAGCGCGGCATGGGCGTGCGCTCCAAGCGCTATTCCATGCTGGTTGATGATGGCGTCGTGAAGAGCGTCAATGTTGAGCCGGCAGCGGGCATTGAAGTGTCCGGCGCGGAAGCGATGCTCAAGCAGCTCTGAGCTATCGGCAAATCTTAGCCTAAGATCCCGGAAGACGCCTGCGGCGTTTTCCGGGATTTCTTTTTGAGGCGAGCCTCTTGCCGCCCGCGCGATTCCGGCCCTAAACTCCCGCAAAACAAAAACCGGGAGAAATGCACATGGCTGCTGGCTACAATCTGATTTCGGGCGACACTCATCTCGAAATTGCCAACGAGCGCTGGACGCATCGCGTCGAACCAAAGTTCCGCGACCGCGCGCCGCGCACTGTGCGTCTGGATGATGGCGCCGACGCCACCGTTTTTGAAGGCATGCCGCCCAGGCAAAATACGTTTGATCTCTATGGCGGCAAGGGCCGCGACATCTGGATTCCAGCCCGCGCGACCTATGATGGCATCCACGGAACGGGTTCTGCCAAACAGCGTGTCGAGGAACAAAAACGCGATGGCATAGATGCGGAAATCATGTTTCCAGGCGTTGTGTGTGGGCCTCTGCTTTGGCTCAACACCAAGGACCACGCCTTGCAGGCGGCGCTGAATACAGCCTGGAACCGTTGGTTTGCGGAGGAATATCAGCCTGACGCCAAGGGCCGCATTTTCGGTATCGCCACTTTGCCCGCCACCACTCTTGACGACTGTATAGCGGAAATGAAACGCGCCAAGGAACTCGGTTTTGCAGGCGTACAATTGCTAAAATTTCCGAATGGGGGCGGCCGCCCCAAGCCCGAAGATGATCGCTTCTGGGCAGCTTCGCTCGATCTCGACATGCCCGTGACGATTCACTTCACGCTCGAAGACACTGGCGCGCCCGATGGCAAACTGCTCGATTACCCCATTGAGGTTCCTTATCTGCGGACCGAACTTGCCAAGCAGATGACGCGCGCCGCGCGCTTTGCGGGCACCAATGCAGTGCAGCTCGTGTTGTCTGGTCTGTTTGATCGATTCCCGAAACTGCGCATCTTCTGCGCGGAAACCTCAATCGGCTGGGTGCCGCATTTTCTTGAAGTGGCAGACGTGCGTTATGAGCGCCACATTCCCTGGGCTGAACGTCTGAACGGTGTGAAGCCACTCAAGGCAAAACCCAGCGAGATCATCAACGAGCATTTCTATTGGGGCTTCCAGAAAGATCGCGCAGGCGTTGATCTGCGACATCATCTCAACGTCAATCGCCTGATCTGGTCGAATGATTTCCCGCACCAGGAATCCGACTGGCCGGATTCCGACAAGGTGCTGGAAAAGAATTTTGCCGGCGTACCTGAGGCGGAAGTGAAGCGCATGGTGGTAGACAACGCGCGGGAGTTTTTCAAACTTCCGTAATCACCCGCTGCGCGTTGGCTAACCGCCTTCCGGCGGGCGGGTGACCTGGCGCAACTTGTCCATCACTTCGGCGGGCGCGGTAACGCTCGCCGCCACAAGCTTTTCCAGTGCCGATCCATCCAGCGGCTCGACGTCGATGGTCAGTTTTGCTGCTTCCGCAATGAATTCTTGATCTTTCATCAGTGCATCGAAGGCGCGGCGCAGAATAGCTGCGCGTGCCGCGTCCATGCCCGGGGGTCCCATGACAGTCTGGCCCACGTCCGAGACGCTGCCCAGCATGCCCAGGACGCTACGCGCAACGTCATCGCCTGCCAGCTCCACCAGCGCGGGCACATCCGGCAAATGTTTGCTGCGCGTGCGCGAGATCGCATAAAGAAATTTCACCAGACCGCCATCCATCCAGTCCTTGCGCGCCAGAATGTCGGTGAGGCCAGTCGAGCCGACTCCGCCCAATTCGCCTTTCTCCATCGCAAGAATTTGTTGACGCGAGGATTGATAGCCACGGATCACGTTGTATTTCGTGCCTGTCAGCGCATTGAGCGCCCATGGCACCATGGCCGATGTGCCCGCGGCACCGCTTGCGCCCATGGGAATGGCCTTTAACTTCGCTTCTTCGGCTTTTACGACGCCGGAGGAATGCCAGCTCACGCCGACCAGAGTCACCGGCTGGACGCGCCCGATCCACGTATATTTTTCCGGCTCATAGCGCGCTTTGGGATCGAGCACTTTATTCAGCACGATGGAGGGCTGCACGGTGCCGAGTGTCAGTCCATCCTTTGGCGCGAGATTGTAGATGTTTTCTGCGGCGATCACGCTGGAAGCGCCGGGCATGTTGCGTGGCACGATTGTTGGCGCGCCCGCAATATAGCGCTGCAGTAAACGCGCCATCAGCCGCCCGCCGGAATCATACATGCCCGATTCCGCCGAACCAATTATGAGGTTGATCGTCTTGCCCTTGTAGAAGTCCTCCTGCGCAGGAGCTGGGGAGCAGAACAGAGCGCCAGTCACAACAAAAAGCCAGGTCAAACGTTTCATGGAAGCCTCCTCTGCTGACTCCGCACAGTGCAAGACTGTTTGTGCAAGCTATCGTTTTCCTTTGAACGGGGCCATGCCGGCGCGCGCGAGTTCGTCAGCGCGCTCGTTCATTTCATGGCCTGCGTGGCCTTTCACCCAATGCCATTCGACATTATGTTTTGCGGCAGCTTCGTCTAGGCGCTGCCAGAGTTCGACATTTTTCACGGGTTTCTTGTCAGCGGTTTTCCAGCCGTTGCGCTTCCAGCCCTTCATCCAGCTCATGATGCCGCCACGCAGATATTCCGAATCCGTCCATAGGTCGATATCGCAGGCGCGCGTCAAAGCCTCCAGAGCCGAAATGGCGGCCATAAGTTCCATACGGTTGTTGGTTGTCAGCGCCTCGCCGCCGGAAAGTTCTTTTTCTGTCCCGTTAAACGAAAGAATTGCGCCCCACCCGCCGGGACCCGGATTTCCCGAGCAGGCGCCATCGGTATAAATCACGACACGCTTGGTCATTGCAGCAGTCCATAATCGCGCCCGCCCGTCACATGCTGGTGAAAGCGCATTTTCTTCACGTATTCAATCGGGTCTTTTGGTTTGACGAGCGCACCTTCGGGTACATTGAGCCAGTCGACCAGCCGCGTCAGCATGAAGCGCAGGGCGGCGCCGCGTGCGAGCACAGGAAGCGCCGCGATTTCCGCCGCTTCAAGTTTGCGTATGCGCTGATAGCCCGAAAGCATCGCCATACCCTTGGTAATATTGAACGATGAATCCTGTTCAAAACACCAGGCGTTGAGGCATACAGCGATATCATAGGCAAGAAAGTCATTGCAGGCGAAATAGAAATCGATCAGTCCAGACAACTGCCCCGAAAGAAAAAACACATTGTCGGGAAACAGGTCCGCGTGAATGACGCCGGCGGGCAGGCCTTTGGGCCAGTTCTGTTCGAGATAGCTGAGTTCTTCGGCAACAGCGACTGCAAGGCCGGGCAATACGCCATCGGCGCGAGCTTCTGCAGCCTGAAATAAATGGGGCCAGGCGTCGACGGAGAGAGCGTTGCGGCGCTTGATGGCAAAACCTTCGCCCGCGCGATGCAGAAGGGCGAGACTCTCGCCGACCATGGCGCAATGCTTCGCCTCAGGCCGCTTGACAGACAGCCCGTCCAGAAAAGTCACGATGGCCGCGCGGCGTCCTGCAAGTGTGCCAAGTGCCTGCCCGTTGTTGTCATGCACCGGACGGGGGCAGGTGAGTCCGCGTTCGGAAAGATGATCCATCAATCCAAGAAAAAAGGGCAGGTCACTTTCCGCCACGCGCTTTTCATAGAGTGTGAGAATGAAAAAACCTGCGCCCGTATGCAGCAGGAAATTGGAATTCTCGACGCCTTCGGCAATGCCCTTGCAGGACAAGAGTTGGCCAATGTCATATCCCGCCAGAAAGGCAGTCAGTTCGTCATCGCTGACTTCAGTGTAAACGGCCATAACGCGTCCGAATCTTCCCGGGGCCGTTTGGCCCCTTGCGCGCTTCGTGTTAGCCACGGCCCGGAACAAGGTCAAACGGGCGGGGGAGAAGGAATATGCTGTCGTTGGGCTTTTCCGCCCTGTTCGCGAAATGGGCCTGGGCGGTTTACACAATTTGCGCGTCGGCAGCGCAGACCGCGCGCAACGCCATGCAACGCGACCTTATTCGCACACTCGGCACGGCCGGGGCGACCCACGTGCGCTTCCTCTTTGCCCTGCCTTTCGCTGTCGTGCTGGTGTTGATTGAAACGCAAGTGCTGGGCATGAAATTCCCCAGTTTCGACGCACCCTCACTGTTGTGGATTGCGGCGGGCGCCGCCGCGCAATCACTCGCCACGGCCTTGATGCTGGCGGGGATGAAAACACGCTCCTTCTCGGTGATTGTCGCCTACACAAAGACGGAGCCGATTTTCATAGCGTTTATCGCCGTCGTGATTCTGCAGGAATCTCTGTCGGCCCTCACCATCGCCGCCGTGTTGATTGCCACGTGTGGTGTGATGCTGATGTCCTGGCCCCGGAAAGACGCTTCGGTGTCTGGTGCGGCAATGGACTGGCGGCCCGCGTTAATGGGCCTTGCAAGCGGGCTGTGTTTTGCACTGTCGGCCAGTTGCTATCGCGCCGGGCTGGTTCGTTTGGGCACTGACGCGCTGGTGATGAACGCGACCGCCGTCATGCTCGCGGGTCAGGCCATGCAAAGCGCCGCTATTCTGGTCTGGCTGGGATTGTTTGACCGTCCCTTGCTGACCGCTATTGCACGTGCCTGGAAGCCTTCCGTTTTCGCAGGCTCGATGGGCGCAATCGCCTCGCTGTTCTGGTTCATGGCTTTTGCCATGGTGACGGCGGCGAAGGTGCGCACATTGGCGCTGGTGGAAGTGCCCATGGCGCTGCTCGTTTCGCGCGGCGTTTTCAATCAGATCACGACCCCAAGAGAGATCGCGGGTATGGCCATGATCGCGGCGGGGATTGTGCTTCTTCTCAATGGGTAGATTGACTTTTGCTGGTTGTAATACAAAATAATACAAATTCTCCATGGAGAGACACCCTTGTCTGAAGGCTCCTCCCTGCTTTCCATTCGCCTGGCTGAAGACCTGCGCGCGCGGCTCGATCAGGCGGCCAAAGCCACACGCCGTTCGCGAGGCTCCATCGTCAAGGATGCGCTGTCGCGTCATCTCGATGCCATGATCCTGGAAGAGACAGCCGATGCCCGCAACGCGCGCAGGGCGCGAATCCTTTCATATGCAGGCGCTGGCGCAAAGCTTCACGGCGGGCGAACGGCTGCGGAAATCGATGCGGCCACCGGCGCTTTTCGCGGTGATGAATGAGTGATCTGGAAGATCGCCTTGCACTTGTCATGCGGCTCTATCTTGACGCCAATATCATTATTTATTTCATCGAAGGTTGCGGCGTGGAGCATGAAAGAACACGCGCAATTATTGCTGCCGCGGTGGCCCAGAATATCAGACTGGTTTCAAGCGAGCTTTCCATAGCAGAATGTTTGCATGGTCCTCTCAGGCAAGGCCAGGAAGACGTGGCAGCACTTTTTCGTTCATTTTTTCTGGACGGCGATGTGATTGAACTCGTTCCCGCAATTCCTGAAGTGCTGGAAATCGCAGCGCGTATTGGATCGCGACATAAGTTCAGACTTGCAGATTCAATTCATGTAGCTTCTGCCATGATGGCCAATTGCGACGCATTCATTACAAATGACAAAAAGCTGAAATGCTCGCCGGAACTGGACATTATCAGATTGTTTGAAGTCTGAACGGGCAGTTCAAGCCTTCTCCCGCAATTCCCTCGGTAGCGGAAAGAACATGTTTTCCTGCGCAGTTGTGACAACCTCGATCTTCACATCGAACCGCGCACGTAGTGCTTCGATGATTTCATCCACCAGTATTTCCGGTGCGGACGCGCCTGCGGTGATAGCGAGCGTTTGAACGCCATCGAATCGCGCCCAGTCGATTTCGCTGGCGCGTTGCACCAGTATCGAAATCTTGCATCCCTCACGTTCGGCGACTTCGCGCAACCGTTGCGAGTTGGAGGAATTGGGCGCTCCCACCACGATCATCGCATCCGCATCGCGCGCGACGGCCTTCACAGCCTCCTGACGATTGGTGGTGGCATAACAGATGTCGTCCTTGTGTGGCCCAGCGATATCGGGAAAGCGCGCAAGCAGAGCGGCGACGATATCGCGCGTATCATCAACAGATAATGTGGTTTGCGAGGCCCAGGCCAGTGGAGCGCCGGATGCAAATGGCAGCGCTGCCACATCCGCCAGCGTCTCGGCGAGGACGACTGCGCCCTCTGGCAATTGTCCCATCGTGCCCTCTACTTCGGGATGGCCCTTGTGACCGATGAGGATGATTGTGCGGCCACGCCTGTGATGCAGTTCCGCTTCCCGGTGAACTTTTGTCACCAGCGGACAGGTGGCGTCGATAGCGAAGAAATTGCGTGCATCAGCTGCAGCGGGTACCGACTTGGGCACGCCGTGTGCGGAGAAAATCACCGGCGCTTTTGTGTCAGGAATTTCGTTGAGCTCATCGACGAAGATCGCACCCTTGGCTTTGAGATCATCCACCACATATTTGTTGTGAACGATCTCGTGCCGCACATAGACAGGCGCGCCATAAAGTTGAAGCGCCCGTTCAACTGCATCGATCGCGCGTACAACGCCCGCGCAAAAGCCGCGCGGCGCGCAGAGGATCACGCGCAGGGGCGGTCTGGTTGTGGTGCTGGCGGAACTGGACATGACGCTATAGGGATAGCCCGGCGATTCAAGTCAAGCCGCCTGACTGCGTTGAATGAGTCCGGCGCGGGTCGCAAGCGGTAACACCATGCCTATATGGGGTATTCCCCCGCTGGAAAAATCCCTGGAGTTTCCTGTGAACGAACACGCCACCGCCGGCGGTATGCTCCTGCCGGTACTGATCTTTCTGGGCTCGGCGGTTATCGCCGTACCGCTGTTCCGCTTTCTGCGCCTCGGGGCTGTCATCGGATATCTGGCCGCAGGTCTCGCCATCGGCCCAGCCGGTTTTGGTTTGATCGGCGAATCCCAGACCATCGCAAATGTGGCCGAGCTTGGTGTGGTGTTGCTCCTGTTCATCATTGGGCTTGAACTCGAACCGGCCAAGCTGTTCGCCATGCGCCGGGATATACTGGGGCTCGGCTCACTGCAGATGGCCGTAACCGCCATCGTATTGGCAGCAGGGCTCTGGCTACTGGCAGGCATTGCCCCGCGCGGCGCGGTTCTGGCGGGTATTGCGCTGGCGTTTTCTTCCACGGCAATCGCGATGCAATTGCTTGAGGAGCGGGGGGCTGTGGAAAGCGTCTATGGCCGCCGGTCCTTTGCCGTGTTGTTGATGCAGGATGTCCTTGTGGCGCCTGTGCTGGCGATTATTCCGCTGGTCGCCGGTGAAGCGTCCGGCACATTTCGCGAGGGCCTGATCGCATTCGGCGGCGCGCTGGCCGCGTTTGCCGCAGTGATCTTTGCTGGCCGCTACATGCTCAATCCGTTCTTTGCCATTCTTGCACGCGCTGGTGCGCGCGAAGTGATGGCGGCAGCCGCGCTGCTGGTGGTTCTGGGCGCAGCTGTCCTCATGCAGGCGGCGGGATTGTCCATGGCGCTCGGCGCTTTTCTTGCCGGACTGCTGCTGTCCGAATCCAATTTCCGGCACCAGCTTGAAGCCGATATCGAGCCGTTTCGCGGCCTTCTCATGGGCCTGTTTTTCATGTCGGTCGGCATGGCCATCGACGGCAAACTGGTTATGGCCAATGCGGGGTTTTTGATCGCCGCAGCGCTGGCGGTCGTTGCGGCCAAGGGCATCGTCGCTTTCCTGTTGATGCGCATATCCGGATCGCGCGCGTGCGACAGCCTTTCCGGCGCAAGCACGCTCACAACGGCGGGCGAGTTTGCGTTTGTAGTCTTTCCTGTTGCCATGGCTGCAGGGCTGTTGACCGCGCAACAGGCCGGGCTTCTCGCCGCAATCACCGCGATGACCATGATGGCTGGCCCGCTCTGCGCCAAGGGGCTTGATGCGATAGCCGTCCGCATCAAACCAGAGGGCGAAGACTTACCCGCCGAAGAAATTCCCGGCGAAGCGCGCGGCAATATTCTCGTCATCGGCTTTGGGCGCTTTGGTCAATTGGCGGTACAGGTTCTATTGGCCGGGCGTGCCAACGTGACGGTGATTGATCACGATGTTGCGCGCATCCGAAGTGCAGCGCGGTTCGGTTTCAAAGTGTATTACGGCGATGGGCGGCGGCTTGATGTCTTGCGTGCGGCAGGAGCGGATGAGGCGCGCGTCGTTGCGATCTGCGTTGACAAGGCCGAAGACGCAACCGGGATCCTCGAGATGTGCAAGATCAATTTTCCGCTGGCGCGCGTGTATGTGCGCGCCTTCGACCGGGTGCACGCTCTGGCGTTGCTCGAAAAACGCGCTGACTACCAAGTTCGTGAAACATTTGAATCCGCCATCATATTTGGCGCCAGCGTTTACGCTGCGGTGACAGGAGATCGCGAGCGCGCTCGCGAAATTGCAGCCAGCGTGCGCGAACGCGACATCGAGCGGCTGGCCTTGCAACAGGCAGGTGCGGCATACGCGGAACTTGCCCCTTGGCAGACGATCGAGCCTGAACCTCTCACCCAACCTGTGCGGCGCGCCAAAGCGCTATCGCCTGAAACCGCCGGCATTGTCGGCGAAGCGGAGCGCATATCGTGAGTTCTACGGGTGACAGGAAGCGTGCTATCTTTCTCGAAGGCTCTGTGCTGCGGCATGTGCTGGTTATGACGGCCACGGGCTCGATTGGCCTGATGGCGGTCTTTGTCGTTGATCTGTTGTCGCTGATTTATATTTCCTGGCTCGGCGATCACACGCTGACAGCTGGTGTTGGCTTTGCGACGCAGCTGGCGTTCTTTTTCATCTCTGTCCAGATAGGCCTGTCCATCGCGATAGGCGCGCTTGTATCGCGCGCTATAGGCGCGGGCGAGCGCGACAGCGCCCGGCGTCTTGCTGGGTCCGCCTTGCTGCAGGTAGCCTTGGTAACAGGCGCTATTTCATTGATCGCCCTGCCGCTGATACGCCCCATGCTCAGTCTTATCGGCGCAAAAGGCGCGACACAGGACGCTGCAGCCCTGTTTCTTTACATCACGATTCCCTCAAACGTCCTGCTGGCCCTGGGCATGGCTACGTCTGGCATCTTGCGTGCTGCCGGTGATGCGCGGCGTTCGATGTATGTATTGCTCGCAGGCGCTGTCGTGACGGCGGCGCTCGATCCCATCCTGATTTTGTATTTTCGCCTGGATGTCGCTGGCGCAGCCTGGGCCGTGGTGACGGCTCGTGCCGTCTACGCAGGAATCGGCTTTTGGGGGGCCGTCCACATTCACGACTTGGTTGGCCGGCCGGCCATGAAAACGTTCATGCGGGATCTCACTCGCCTTCTCGCAATAGCGCTTCCCGTCATCGCCGCCAATCTCGCCGCGCCTGTCTCCACGACTTATGCGCTGAAAGTGTTCGCCGATTTTGGCGAGCCTGTGGTCGCCGCCTTCGCCATCATAGACAGGATCGTGCCGGTGGCCTTTGGTGCGACATTCGCTATGTCAGGCGCTGTCGGGCCGGTGGTCGGGCAGAACTTCGGCGCAAGGCGCTTCGACCGCGTTCGCGATACTCTGACGGCCTGCTATCGCATTGCAATTATTTATGGACTGGCGATGTGGGGCGTTCTCGCCCTGCTCGCGCCCTGGATCGCCCGCGCCTTTGGCGCGACAGGCGAAACAGCAGAGCTGACCATCTTCTTCTGCCACATCGGCGCAGGCACATGGGCGTTTCTCGGCTGCCTGTTTGCTGCCAACGCCGCCTTCAACAATCTCGGCTATCCCATGCTGGCTATGGTGTTCAACTGGGGCCGTGCAACGCTTGGCACAATTCCGTTCGTGACGCTGGGCGCGATGTGGGGTGGGCCGAAAGGCGGCATCCTCGGTATGGGAGTCGGCGCAGCCGTTTTCGGCATCGCCGCGATCATCACCTCTTATGTGATTGCCGGGCGTCTGGCCGCCCGCGCTGCCGTGCCGGAAAAACAGGCGACTTAGCCTTCTGCAAGGCTAACCGGTTTCACAAAGCCGGCAAAACACACTATTTAAGGGATGGTTTTGGACCTGATCGACAGGCCATCACATGGTCAGTGGAGGCATCATGTTTAATTTGAACGATATTATCCAGCAGGCACAGGGCGGCGAAGGCCTCCAGAATCTCGCACGCCAGTTTGGCCTCAGCGAGGAGCAGACCCAGCAGGCCATCAGCGCGCTGGCTCCCGCTCTCTCGGCTGGTCTCCAGACCCGCACCAAGGAAGCCAGCGGGCTCGCCGACATGTTCGGCGCCATGTTCAATATGCAACATCAACAAGCATTCGAGAGCCCCGAAGTCATGGCATCGCCGGACACTGCGGCTCATGGCGATGATGCGCTTGCGCGGCTGTTCGGCAATGATCAGGCCAGCCAGGTGCTGGCGGCCCATGCCGCGCAAGCGACAGGGATCGGTTCGTCGATCCTTCAGTCGATGATCCCTGTGATCGTTTCGATGGTTATGGGCGGCATGTTCAAAGGCATGCAGAATTCCGGCATGGGCGGAATGCTTGAACAGCTTGGCAAAGCAGGCGCCAACAGTCCGGGAAACAGCAGCGGTGGCCTTGGCGATTTGCTCGGCCAGGTACTTGGAGGTTCGCTCGGTGGGGGGCAGGCCAGCGGTCAGGCGCAAGGCGGTGGAGGTCTGGGCGGCTTGCTCGGCGGGTTGTTGGGCGGCGTCCTGGGTGGTGGAGCCGGGGGCCAGCCGGCACAGCAACAGGCGAATGCGGGCCGCGCAGATCAGGTTTTCCCGCAGGGGCTCAATCCGTCGAGTCTCCAGTCCGGAATCGATATTCTCGGTAAAATGCTCAATCCCGGCGGGCAGGGGGCCCAACAGTCGGGCCTGCAAGATATTCTGGGTCAACTTCTGGGTGGCGGGCGCCGCTAGATCTTTGGTTTTATTATCGCGCGCATTTATTTAAGTGCGTTGCTCACAGGCCCTAGGAACATGATGCTGATTTTGGTGCCGACAGCACTCACGCCGGAGATGATGAGTACCGAAAGCGATGCAGCAATCAGTCCGTATTCGAGACTGGTTGTTCCATCTTCGTCCCTGGCAAAACTCAAAAGGATTTTCATATCTGGCCCTCTCAGCTGTGGGCGAAACTAGGTGTCAGGGATGACAATATCGTTAATTCAATCCACGAATCCGCCACAGATGTTACCTAGGTCATTTGCGCTGGTTAACAATTGCCGTGCTGCGCCTCCGGCACTTGTATAAAAGGCCAGAATGAATACGTTGCCATCCCGCTCGCACCCGCCTATTTAGGGCGTAATCCCGGCCAGCTCAGGGCTGGACGGCATAACAAAAGTCACTTGAAAGTTCTCCATGGCCCGCGACGTAAGCGACACGACACCCATTTCGTCGCGCGACGAACTGGCAGGATGGATTGAAGCCGGTTTCAAACCGCCAGAAGCCTTCCGGATTGGCACCGAGCACGAAAAATTCCCTTTTTACACTTCAGATCACGCGCCCGTGCCCTATGGCGGGGACATCGCCTACAATCGCTGTGGCATCCGCACACTGCTCGAAACCATGCAGGCCTCGACTGGCTGGGAGCCGATCATGGATGGCGAGGCGCTGATTGGCCTTTACGATGCAGGCGAAGGCGGCGCGATCTCACTGGAACCGGGCGGGCAGTTCGAATTGTCGGGAGCGCCTGTGGAAACTCTTCACGAAACCGTGAACGAACTCGACGCCCATCTCTCGCTCGCTAAGGCCGCCGCGAAGAAATGCGGCATGAGTTTTCTGGCCCTTGGCATGAGCCCGGAATGGACTCTGGCGCAGACGCCCATCATGCCCAAGAGCCGCTACAAGATCATGACGGCTTACATGCCAAAGGTCGGCACACGTGGTCTCGACATGATGTATCGCACCTGCACCGTGCAGGTAAATCTCGACTTCGCCAATGAAGCCGATATGGTCAAGAAAATGCGCGTCTCCTTCGCGCTGCAGCCGCTGGCGACGGCTTTGTTTGCCAATTCCCCGTTCACTGATGGCAAGCCCAATGGCTTGCTATCGGCGCGTTCGGAAATTTGGCGGGACACTGACAACCATCGCGCGGGCATGCTGCCGTTCGTATTCGAAGACGGTATGGGTGTGGAGCGCTATGTCGATTATGCGCTGCAGGTTCCCATGTATTTCGTCAAACGCGGCGACACCTATCACGATGTCGCCGGGCAGGATTTCCGGCTTCTGCTGGACGGCAAGCTGCCGGGCATGCCTGGCGAAAAAGCGACGATTTCTGACTGGGCGAACCACCTCTCCACCATCTTCCCCGAAGTGCGCCTCAAGCGCTTTCTGGAAATGCGCGGCGCCGATTGTGGCTCGCCCGCCCATATCAGCGCGCTGAGCGCACTGTTCGTTGGACTTCTTTATGATACCACTGCGCTCGATGCCGCCTGGGATGTGGCAAAGGGCTGGACAGCGGCCCAGCGCCAGCAATTGCGTGATGACGTGCCGTCGCAGGGTCTGAATGCTTTTGTCGCTGGCCACAAGCTGAATGACGTCGCCCGCGAAGTGCTCGCCATCGCCCGCGCTGGTCTCAAGCGCCGCGCCCGTCTCGATGCCGGCGGCCGCGACGAGACCTGTCTTCTGGATATTCTCGATGATCGGGTCGTACGCGGCAAAACGGCTGCCGACGATTTGCTCGCGCTTTACAATGGTCCCTGGCAACACAGCGTGAAGCCGGTCTACGAGCATTGCGTTTATTAGAGCGTTTGCAGGAAAAGGGAATCCGGTTTTTCGTCAGCAAACGCGTAAAGACAAAAATTTGAGCCAATTGCAAAACCGCGATTGCGCGCTGATTTTTCGCCCTGAAAGGGAATAAATCGAGGCATCCGGGTCCGAACCTGGCATGGTGTTTCCACGACAAATCACCAACAGGCGAGTGCCTCGAAATGCCTCTGCGCGAGACGCTA
>CANJJI010000073.1 GCA_947474545.1 Beijerinckiaceae bacterium
ACGTGTTGCGCGAGCGAGGCGCATGGTTTTTGCCGCTGCCGCAATACTCTCCCGATCTGAACCCTATCGAGATGGCGTTCTCCAAACTGAAGGCCCATCTGCGAAAGGCCCAAGCGCGAACTTTCGACGCCCTATTGAGAACGATTGGCGACATATGACTCCTGTTCAATTAAAATGAATGCTGGAACTTCTTCAAAGCGATGAGGTATGCATCCGATTAAACGTACGATGCTCTAGACTTGCAAAGTAAGCTGATAAATCAGCGTATAGCAGGAGGATTAAAATGAAAACGCTTATGACACTCGGTTTTGCAACAGCTATTCTGTTCGTTGCAATTCCCGAAGTATCTGCCCAGGGAAAGAAAGGGGCCAAGCAGGGAGCGATGCCTATTGGTCAGGCCCGTGACGAATGCCGAGCTGAACTGGGCCGTCGCCCTGGGAGAATGGCAGTGCGCGCATGCGTACAACGCAAGCGCGGCATCAATTGATTTGCACCGGATTAAATCGTCAGTGCCTGTTTGGAACTGGCTTGATGCCAGTTCCGCAACATCCAGAAGATCTATTCGCCATAAGTGAACCTGAGGATTGACGGGAGCCAGCGCTCATTTGCATTACCGGGCGGGGAGCCTTGTTAACCCACACCATCACGTCAGCTACACACGCCTCACCCAAACGCATCCCTCACCAGCGCCGCAATCTCATCCCTCGTCGGCTCGAACGGGCTGGTCAAATTAAACCTGTTTTTCCACGTCGCCTCGACGGCTTCTTCGAAATCATAGTCACCATAGCCATGGGCTGACAAAGTTTGGGGCAAACCAAGTCTGCCATTGAGCGCAGCGATGGCGTCTGAGACGCGCGCGCCTGCCTCGAGGCCCAGCGCCTGCGCGATGGCTTTCATCTTTTCGGGAACGCGGGCTTCCGCGAGCCGCATCGCGCCGGGCAGGGCGATCGACACCAATGTGCCGTGATGAAAGCCGCGATCCCCGAACACGCCGGCAAAGGCATGCACGGGACCAAGGCCCTTGTGGATGGATATGCCGCCCGCAGACGAGGCCATCAGCATGGCGGCGCGGGCCGCCTTGTCGCTGCCATCCTTTGTGGCGCGCTCGACATTGTGGAAGGCGCGCTTCATCCCGTCCAGCGCCATGGCGTCAACAAAGGGATTGTCAGTCTTCGACAGATAGCCCTCCAGACAATGGGACAAAGCATCAATGCCCGTGGCCGCCGTGAGGCGCGGGGGAAGAGTCACGGTCAATTCGGGATCGCAGATCGCCAGACGCGGCAGCGAAAACACGCTTGCTGCGCTCATGGCGCGCGAATGGGCGTCGGGATGAATGCCGCTGCCGAACGAAACTTCGCTGCCCGAGCCGGAAGTCGTCGGGATCGTGATGATGGGCGCAAGTGTAAAGTTGATTAGATCAGGGCGATTGAGAAAACCCTCCAGCGGCTTGCCCGACGTGACAATCACCGCCGCTGCTTTCACCGTGTCGATGACAGAGCCGCCGCCCAGCGCGATCAGCCCGTCGCATTTCTGCTCGCGATATATTCGCGCCGTGTCCTCGCAACCCGCTGTCGTGGGATTTTCCGGCACGTCCGCATGCACCACAAAATCCACACCCCCATTGGCTTTCAACACATGATCCACCGCGCCAGCCGCCTTCAGGCCTTTGTCGGACGCCAGCAGCGGGCGTTTGACGCCCATGAGCGCCAGTTCATCTTTCAGCCGCGCCACAGCGCCAAAGTTGAAGATGATTTTGGGAAGCTGGAATTGCATTTTGGACCTCAATAAGATTTCGGCAGGCCCAACACGCCATGGGCGATATAGGCAAGGATGAGATTGGTGGAGATCGGCGCAACGCGCTGCATGCGGGCATTGCGCCATTTGCGCTCGACATCATATTCGCGCGCTACGCCAAAGCCGCCATGCGTCTGCAGGCAGGCTTCTGCGGCATTCCACGCGGCTTCCGCTGACAGGAGCTTGGTGAGATTGGCCTCTTCGCCGCAGGGCTGTCCGGCCTGATACAGCGCCGCGCCTGTGCGGGCCATCAAATCAGCCGAACGCCATTCCGCATAGGCGCGGGCGAGGGGAAACTGGATGCCCTGGTTCTGGCCAATGGGCCGGCCAAAGACGATACGCTCCTTGGCGTAATTGACGGCCTTGTTGATGAAGAAGCGGGCGTCGCCGAGGGATTCATGCGCCACAAGAATGCGCTCCGAATTCATGCCATCCAGAATGATGCGAAAGCCCTTGCCTTCCTCACCGATCAGATTTTCCACGGGCACGCGCAGGTTTTCGAAAAACAGCTCGTTGGTCTGGTGATTCAGCATGGTTTCGATGGGCCGGATCGTAAGCCCGTTGTTCACCGCTTCGCGAATGTCCACGAGCAGGACGGATAAGCCGTCAGTACGGCGCTTCAGCTGATCGGACGGCGTTGTCCGCACCAGCAGGGACATGAGATCGGAATGTTTGGCGCGCGAAGTCCAGACCTTCTGGCCATTCACAACGTAATGATCGCCATCGCGCACGGCGCGCGTTTTGAGGTTTAGTGTGTCAGAACCTGTCGTCGGCTCCGTCACGCCAAAAGATTGATACCGCAATTTACCCGAGGCGATATCGGGCAGATACTTATCCTTCTGCGCGGCGGTTCCATGCCGCACAAGCATTCCCATCATATACATCTGTGCATGACAGGATGTGCCTTCACAGCCCATCGCGTGGATCTCTTCGAGGATCGCACCGCCTGCGCGCAAGGGAAGGCCCGAGCCGCCATAGCTTTCGGGGATCAACGCAGAGAGAAAGCCTGCATCTGTCAGCGCCTGCACAAATTCTTTCGCGTAATCGCCGGTGTCTTCAAGCTTGCGCCAGTATTCGCCGGGGAAGTTTTTGCAAATGGCGCGCACGGCGTCGCGGATTTCGGGAAAATCGGTCCCGATGGGAACCATGGTGAGGCCATCACCCGACATATGTTCGTCCATGTTTCGCTCCCGCCTCAGTTCTTGTTTTTGGATTTGAGAATTTCGGATGTGTCTGCGCCAAGCGCAGGCGGCGCATTGCGCAACGGCGGCCGTTCACCGTTGAAAGAAACGGGCAGCCCCAGCAGTTTCATATCGGTTCCCGGTGCGGTCTGCACCATGCCCAGCGCCAGCGTCTGCGGATGGGCGACCACCTGATCGATGGTCTGCAACGGCGCGCCGGGCACACCGGCTTTTTCCAGCACATCCACCCAATGGTTGACGCTCTGCGTCTCGATCACCGCCTGCAAGGTCGCGTTGACCAGCGCGCGGTTTTCGACGCGCCGGGGATTGGTGGCAAAGCGCTCGTCTTCCAGCCATTCGGCATGGCCGACTGCTTCAGCAAGCCGGCGGAAGAGATTGTCATTGCCTGCGGCAATCAGGATATAGCCGTCCGTCGCCTCAAACACCTTGTAGGGGGTGAGGCCCGCAGTCTCCGAGCCTCGCCTTCCAGGCGGTTTACCCGTCGCCTGATAGGATGTGTTGGCTGCATAGACCCAGCCAAGAGCCGTCTCGAACAGCGACGTATCGACGGTGCTGCCTTCCCCGGTCACCGAGCGTCTGTGCAATGCGGACAAGATGCCGATGACCGACCACATGCCCGCGCCCTGATCGATAATGGAGACGCCCACGCGCACCGGCGCTTCGCCTTCATTGCCAGTGACACTCATGATGCCGCCAAATGCCTGCATCAGCGGATCATAGCCCGGCCGTTTGGCGAGGGGGCCTTTGGTGCCGAAAGCGCCGAGATTGCAATAAATCAGGCGCGGATTTTCTTCGCGCAATTCGGCGCCCACACCATATTGCGACACCAGCCCCGCACGCATGTTCTGCACAACGACATCGGCTTTCTCGATGATAAACGCGCGCAGCGCAGCCAACTGCTCAGCATCTTTCAGATCAACGGCGGCCGATTCCTTGTTGCGATTGACGGATTGAAAAATCGTTGCCGCCCCATGCCAGAAAGGCGGGCCCCAATTTCGGGCGTCATCCCCCTTGCCTGGGTTTTCGATCTTGATCACCCGCGCCCCAAGGTCCGCCAAAATCTGTCCGGCGAAGGGGGCGGCCACGGAATGACCGAGTTCGACGACAACAATGCCTTCTAGCGGACGATTGGCCGGCGGGTTCTGCTCTTCCTGTTTCTGGGTCATGGGATGGCCGATCACTCCGCAGCCGCTTGCGCGACCGATGCGAGCGGCAAATCCGCGATGTTTTTCACCTGTTCCAGCGTTTGCATCGTATCAAACAGATGGCGCGCCGAAGCCTCGCCCATGGCGCCTGATGTGCAATCGAGGAATTTGAGCCACAATGTCTCGCGGTCAAGCGAGATGGCCTGATCCCTGGGGGAGCTGAGTTTCAGCGTGCGGCTCGCGCCATCGCGCATTGTAAAGACAAGTTCGTCATCCGGGTCCTGATTGAACGAGGCCATGTCGCGCGCCGGATCCAGATCGCGTTTCACCTTGCCCATGAGTTCGCGCACATCCTTGCGATTGACGAAATTGTCGTTGAGTTCGGCTAATGTGGCGCGCCGGGCGATGATGGCCATGGCGACAGCAAATTCCGCGCTGAATTTCGCGTCGAGGCTGTTCTTGGGGTCTGTATGCACCAACGGAACAACCCGTGAAGGGCCGGTGCGGAAGGAGACATTGGCAATATCATCGGCCTTCAAATCCTGATCCGTTGCATAGCGTGTGAGCGTGCCAAGTATGCGATGAGTCCCATAGCACATGGGATAAAGTTTCACGCTGACGCCATGATCGACAATGTGCCAGACCTTGCCGAAATGCGCGGGCCGCTCGACATCAACTTTGCCACGCGGCGACACAGCGTAAAGAAATCCCTTGCTGTGATCGAAGATATCCGGTGTCGCCGTCATGCCGGCCTGGGCATAGCGCGCCGACATAAGGCCCGCAGCCGATGCACGGCCCGCGTGAAACGGCTTTGTCATTGTGCCGAAATTAGCCACGAGCCCCGCCGCCTGTGAGGCGGCAATCGAGACTGCGCGCATGCAGCCGTCCACATCGAGATTCATCAGTTTGGCGACACCGGCGGCGGCGGCAATTGTGCCGAATGCGCCTGTGGGATGCCAGCCCTTGAGATGTTGCGGGTCTTCATCGCGTGAGGCGAGCTCGCTCCACACTTCATAGGCGGTGACAAAAGCCGTGATAAGATCACGGCCAGAAGCGCCCATGCTCTCAGCCTGCGCAAAGATGGCGGGAGCGATCGCTACGCTGGGATGGGCGGGATGAAAGGCAATACCGACATCATCATAATCATGGGCATGGCCTGATGTGCCGTTGATCAAGGCCGCAGCGCGTCCATCTGTCCGGACGGAAGAAAACAATACGCTGGCTTCGCCCTGCGCGCCAAGCGTTTCGAAAGACGAGATCAGCCGCGTCACCGGCTCGGCCCGGCCCAGAATTGTGACGGCGGCATAATCGCTGAGCGCATTTTTTACCGCACCAATGGCTGCGGGCGGAATGGATTCATAATTCATGTCCGCAATGAATTGCCCGATGGCGCGCGTCAACTGGCCCATGTTTCCTCCAATATCGTTGATTATTTCCCGAACAGCTTACGCCCTGTTCGCTCTGGCTTCACGCAATTTCTGCAAGGTCCCGCCCTTCATCACACAACCGGGCAGGGGATGGCCGACAATATCTTCCGCCAGTTTTGCACATTCGATCAGCTTGTCGAGATCGACCCCGGTTTCGATGCCCATTTCCTCGCACATGAACACAAGATCTTCCGTGCAGACATTGCCGGCAGCACCTGCATTTCCTGCAAACGGGCATCCACCCAGACCGGCAACGGCAGCGTCATATTTGCTGACGCCCATTTCGAGTCCAGCATAGGCATTGGCAAGCCCGAGCGCGCGGGTGTCGTGCAGATGCAGGGAGAGTTCGAGATCGGGATATTTTTCTCTCACTGCGCCGACAGTGCGCTTGATGGTCATCGGCGTCGCCCAGCCCATGGTGTCGGCGAGCGAAATATATTCAAGCTCTATGCCGTGTTCCCCGGCAATATCGAGTTCGACGCCCACCAGTTCCACAACTTTGCTGGCGGGAATATCGCCTTCGTAATTGCATCCAAACGCTGCCATCATACCCCCGCGTTTGACGGGAATTCCCAGATCGACATAGCGCTGGACCATCTCGCGTTGCGAGGCAATCTGTTCGGCGATGGAGCGGTTCTGGTTGCGCTTGAGAAAAGTATCCGACGCTCCGGTTGTAATTGTACCACGAATATCCAGCCGTCCCGTGGCCCGGGCGCGATCAAAGCCCTGATCGTTGAGCCAGAGTCCTGTATAGGCCACACCAGATCTCGGCGTGATGCCTTTCACGACCTCTTCGGCGTCCGCCATACCCGGCACGCGCTTGGGATTTACGAAGGACACGATCTGGATTGTGTCGAGCCCGGTATCAGACAATGCATCAATAAGTTCGATCTTGCGATGGGTGGCGATCGGACCCTTCTCGATCTGAAACCCTTCGCGCGGGCCTTCTTCGACAAGGTGGATGCGTTTGGGCAGATCGGTCATGTCGGCAGCTCTTTCCGGCGGCTGAAGGCGAATTGGGGCTCGCCCCCAAATCGGATGCCGTAATCTTGCCTTTCGCGGCGCTTCTTGCAAGGAGTCTTGCGCCGGGCTGTCCCGGGCCGTGAAGCCTGGACTGCCAATGCGGAGGAATGAAAGCGCTATGAACCCTTTTGTCTATAACGCAGCCCCGGGCCGCGTCGTCTTCGGCCATGGCACGATTGCGCAGGCGGGCGCGGAAATGGAACGACTTGGTCTCAAGCGCGCGCTGGTCCTCAGCACGCCGCAGCAACAGGCCGACGCTCAGCGCCTTGCCGGGATGCTGGGGGGCAAGTCAGCGGGGACTTATGCGAAGGCCACCATGCATACGCCGCTGGACATCACAGAAGAGGCGATGCAACTGGCGCAATCACTCAAAATCGATTGCACGATCGCGCTGGGCGGCGGCTCCACCACCGGGCTCGGCAAAGCCATCGCTTACCGCACGGATCTGCCGCAGATCGTCATTCCCACGACCTATGCCGGTTCGGAAATGACCGACATTCTGGGGGAGACAAAACAGGGTCTCAAAACCACGGTGCGCGATCCCAAAATCCTGCCCGAAGTGGTGATCTACGATGTCGATCTTACACTTGGCCTGCCTGTGGCCCTCAGCGCGACCAGCGGCATGAACGCCATCGCCCATGCGGTGGAAGCCGTTTATGCCAAAGACAAAAACCCCGTGATTTCGCTGATGTCAGTGGAAGGCATTCGCGCGCTTGCAAAAGCGCTGCCTATCATCGTGAAGTCGCCGCAAGACAAGGAAGCCCGCAGCGATGCGCTTTATGGCGCGTGGCTGTGTGGCGTGGCGCTGGGCGCGATCAGCATGTCGCTGCATCATAAACTTTGCCACGTCTTTGGCGGCAGCTTTGATCTGCCCCATGCAGAGACCCATACTGTGATCCTGCCGCACGCCACCGCGTTCAACGAAGGCGCAGTGCCTGATTTGCTCGCGCCCGTAGCGCAGGCTTTGGGCGCACAGAAAGCCGGGCAGGGGCTCTATGATCTGGCGTTGAAACTGGGTGCGCCTATCCGCCTTGCGGATATCGGCATGAAGGCGGATGGGCTGGATCGCGCGGCGGATATCGCCACGCAGGCGCCCTACTGGAACCCACGCCCGTTTACGCGCGAGGATATTCGCAATGTGATGCAAGGCGCATTTGATGGGGTGAGGCCAATCTAGGCTGCAAGCTCATCAAGAATTCCCTCAGGCAGCCTACGCTTTGCTTATAGTTCAGACTGGATGGCTTTGAGTATCTTGAAGCGCAGGGCGCTGTCGTTGCCACGCAGTGCGATCACAAAGCGGACGCGCCCATGTTTTGAAGTGTCGGCATAACCGGCCAATGTGCGGACGCCAGAAAAGGTGCCAGTTTTGAAGTAAGCTCCGTCGCCTTTCCGGAGCAGGTTGGCGTGAGGTTCAAAACTGCCCAGCAGCGCCACAAGACCACGCGCCACCAGACGGTTATTGCGGCTTATGCCGGAGCCTTCCTCAAGTTGGATGGACCCTGCAAGTCCGCGCTTGGCCAGAACCTCATTGGCGACTCGCAGTGACTTTTCGAGACTGACCGGGCCTCCAAGCTGGTGGGCTCCGATTTCCAGGAAAACCTGGTTGGCGACAAAGTTGTTTGATCCGCTCAGCATTTCCGTGAGAATGATCGGAAGGCTGCGTGATTGACGATGCACATACACGGGCTGCAAACCTGGCGGGACAAGTCCAGTCGATACCTTGCCTATGGGGAGTCCGCCGGCTCGCTCGATGAAGGCTGCGATTAACTCGCCAGCATATTGCAAAGCCACACCTGGTTCCTGTGCCAGGCTTATGCGGCCGCGCCCATTGGGGCCGCGCGCCAGAAATTGGTTCGTGGCGAGCGGCGTGATGGGCGTTTGCGCTTCTCCCGGCAGAACTGCTTTTCCCTTGCGCACGGCGTGTATGGTGTTGAAATTGACAGCCAGGGCTGAATTCAACGCATCATAAGCCTCGCCGGTTTGCTCTATGCCCGGGATACGTAAGTCGGAAGGAAAATAGCTCGCGTCCAGCACAATGCCGCTTAGCGGCTGCCGGCCAATGGCCGCTACGAGCGCCGATGCCAGCGTAGCCAGCTCTTCAGAGATCAGGAACGGATCGCCACCGCCCCGGATGTAGAGCACACGATCCTTGTCCAGGTAGAAACGAGTTTCGAACCGGTGATCTGCTCCCAGGACTTCTACAGCAAGAGTAGCGGTTACGATTTTAGCGACGGACGCCGGCACAAAGGGCTTGTCAGCATTCTGGGCAACGAGTTCGTTGCCTTTCTGGTCTACCACCAGCACCAAGTCAGAGGGCGCAAGCGCAGCGATTTTCGTCTTGATCTCTGCGCGGACATAAGCGGGCAGCAGAACCGCAGCTACCGCACAGATAACTGCAATAATCCAACGCATTTGATTGGCATCGTGCCTCATAATGCAGAGCTTTCCCGGTAAATCCGCAAAGTCTGTTCCATCCTCCCCGCCCATGCAATATTTGCGCAGACCTGCGGCTTCCCGCGCCGATGGGAAGTGCCGGGAATGATCCCGCAAACTCCAGGCCGCGTAATCATAATAGATTCCCAAATCGTTTGAAATGTGTTTCAAACTCCAGGAACAAGTTTACATCATGACCCGTTGTGAACTCACCGTTTTATGAGTCCGCAGCCTAGCGAAAGCGCTCAATGACCAAGCCCAAAAATGTCCTCTGGATCATGGCCGACCAGCTCCGCTGGGACTACCTGTCCTGCTATGGCCACAAGACGCTGCAAACGCCTCATCTCGATGCGTTGGCGAGACGCGGGGTGCGTTTCAATCGCGCCTATGTACAATCGCCAGTCTGCGGCGCGTCGCGGATGTCCTATTACACCGGCCGCTATTGCCGGTCTCATGGTTCGACATGGAATGGCTTTCCTCTGCGTGTGGGCGAGCCGACCCTCGGCGATCACCTGCGTCCGCTCGGCGTACGCGCGGCCATTGTTGGCAAGACGCATATGATCCCGGATGTGGAAGGCATGGCGCGTCTTGGCATCGATATCAACTCGACCATCGGTCTGCATATCAGCGAATGCGGTTTTGAGCCCTATGAACGGGATGATGGTCTTCACCCCATCGGATTCGATCCTGATCCCGATTACGACAGCTATCTTCGCAAGAACGGTTTCGATGCCGCCAATCCCTGGGAGGATTGGGCCAATTCCGGCTTTGACGACAAGGGCGAATTGAAAAACGGCTGGCTGTTGAAATACAGCAAGCTGGCCGCCCGCATTCCGGACGAACATTCAGAAACCCCTTACATGACCAGCCGTGCGATGGATTTCATCGGCGAAGCCGGTGACAAGCCCTGGCTCTGCCATCTCTCCTTCATCAAGCCGCACTGGCCCTATATCGTGCCTGCACCCTATGCGGACATGTTTGGCGTGAAGGATATGCAGCCGGCGATCCGGTCTGAAACCGAGAAGCAGACCAATCATCCCGTTTTCGGCTCCTACATCCGCTCACGCATCTGCCAGTCTTTTGCGCGCGATGAAGCGCGTGAGCACGTCATCCCGGCCTATATGGGCCTCGTGAAACAGATCGACGACCAGATGGGCAGGCTGTTCGCCTTCATGGAAAAGCGCGGCCTGTTCGAGAATACGATGATCGTCTTCACCAGCGATCACGGCGATTACCTCGGCGATCACTGGATGGGCGAGAAGGATCTGTTTCATGATCCTTCAGTCCGTGTGCCGCTGATCGTTTACGATCCACGCCCCGAAGCGAATGCCACGCGAGGACTTGTGAGCGAAGAGCTGGTTGAGGGCATCGACCTTGCGCCGACTTTTCTGGAGTTTTTCGGCGGCGCGCCCAAGCCGCAGGTGCTGGAGGGCCGTTCGCTCTTGCCACTGCTGAACGGCGCAGCCACAAAATGGCGCAACGTCGCAATTTCCGAATTCGACTATTCGACACGCGAGGCACGTCTCGATCTTGGCCTCGACCAGAAAGACGCGCGGCTCGTCATGGCATGCGACAAGCGCTTCAAGTACTGGCATTGCGAAGGCTTCCGGCCCATGCTGTTCGATCTTGAAAGTGACCCGGAAGAGTTGGACGATCTTGGCGAGCATCCCGATTACGCTGATGTGAGGCACCGGTTGCGCGAAGCCATCTTCGAATGGGCCCGCGGCCATCACAATCGCTTCACCCTCACGCCCCAGCGCATCGACCAGATGGCTGGCAAGGAACCGCCGGGCATTCTCATCGGCTTCTGGGACGAGAAGGAATACGAGGCCCATTTCGGCGGGCCATTCAACAAACGACCGTTGCCGGAACCGCCGTACAAGAAGCCCTAGGGATAGCACTGCGGAGTGCTGGCCTTCGGCCCGCTTTTCGCCCAGTAAACGATGCGGTCCAGAGGTCTGTGCTCCAGAATTTGGCTTTTTCCCCAAACCACTTTAGCTTCGCCTCAACAACACTAAATCAGGGAGAAGCACATGATCATCGATTGCCACGGCCACGTCAGCCCGCCAGCTGCGCTCTGGACTTATAAAGCCGGCCTCGTGTCCCATCGCGGTGCGCATGGGCGCGGAGGGGTGCATGTCTCCGATGCGGAGATAAAGGAAGCGGTGGAACAGAAGCGCTTTGAGGGCGGCGACAAAAGTCATATGGCGTTTCTGGATGAGGTCGGCACAGACATGCAATGCATCTCGCCGCGCCCGTTCCAGATGATGACGTCGGAAAAGCCATCCAAACTGGTGCAATGGTTCACTGAGGAAACCAACAACATCATTTCCCGCCAGATCAAGCTTTATCCCAACCGCTTCATCGGTGTTGCCGGCCTGCCGCAGGCTTGTGGCGAACCGCTGGATATGGCCGTGAAAGAACTCGACCGCGCTGTGAATCAACTCGGCCTGAAGGGTTGCCTCGTCAATCCAGATCCGTTTGAGAACAATGGCCAGAAAGCCCCGCCCATGGGCGACCGCTACTGGTATCCGCTTTACGAAAAGCTCTGCGAACTCGACGTACCCGGCCACATCCACGCAACGGGATCGCATAATCCAGAGCGCGAGCCCTATACACTGCATTTCATCAACGAGGAGACGACAGCAGTTTATGGACTCGTCAATTCCAATGTCTTCAAGGATTTTCCCAAGCTTAAGATGATCATCAGCCACGGTGGCGGCGCCATTCCCTATCAGATCGGCCGCTTTGAATCGGCTTCAGCACGCAACGCGCCGGCTGTGCCGCTGTTCTCGGAACGGCTGAAAAATCTCTACTTCGACACAGTCCTCTATTCGCAAGGCGCACTGGAACTGCTCATCAAGACAGTCGGTTCGGACCGTTGCCTGTTCGGCGCGGAATGTCCGGGTGTCGGCGCGGCGCGAAACCCGGCGACGGGCAAGACCTATGATGATATCGCCCCGCTGATCAAAAAGTTCGACTGGCTGCCGGAGGCCGAAAAGCACGCAATTCTCGAAGGCAATGCCCGCAAAGTCTTCAAATTGTAAGACAAACAACACGCATCCGGCCGGGGCGTATTGACAGTTCCGCGCTGGCTGCGAAGATGTTTCCAGCCGGGAAGCCGGCTGGACAGCCGTAAGAAAAGTCATATCCGGGAGGATCAATATGGGAAAAATGCGCGCGACGCTGACCGCACTGGCACTCACGTTTTCGATTAGCCATGCCTCTGCTGAAGTCATCAAAATTGGCATGATTGCCAATTTCTCGGGCCCTTTTGCGGTCTGGGGCCAACAGTTCCGGCAATCCATGGAAGCCTTCCAAAAGGTGAATGGCAAATCCATCGACGGCAATGAAGTCCAGCTCATCTTTCGCGACAACGGCGGCGCAGATCCGGCCAAGGCGCGCCAATTGGCGGAAGAGTTGATCCTGCGGGAAAAGATCAACTTCCTCACCGGGTTCGATCTTACACCCAGCGCGCTTGCTGTCGCCGACCTCATCACCGAAGCGAAAATGCCCACGGTGATTTTCAACGCGGCGACTTCCGTCATCACGCGCAAATCACCCTATTTCGTGCGCACGAGCCAGACTGTGCAGCAATATGTTGAGCCGCTTCCCGAATGGGCGGTAAAAGAGGCTGGCATCAAGACGTCCTATACACTCGTCAGCGATTACGCGCCCGGCCATGACGCCGAGGAGATTTTCGTCAAGAAATTCGAACAGGCCGGCGGCAAGATGCTCGGCAAGGATCGTATTCCCCTGAATGTCACTGACTTCGCACCCTATGTTGAACGTGCCGCAGCGACAGGAACTGCATCGATCTATATTTTCATTCCCGCTGGCGCGCCTTCCATTTCGCTTGTTCGCGAATTCGCCAAGCGTGGCCTGAAGGCCAAAGGCGTAAAGCTGCTGGCGGGTGGTGAAACGCAGGAGGTCTACCTGCCGTCCATCGGCGATGATGTGATCGGCACGATTTCGTCACTGCATTACACGGAGACAAACACCAATCCTGAGAATATCGCTCTGCGTAAAACGCTGGTGGAAATGTTCGGCCCGGATGCGACGCCCGACATCGGAACAGTAGGCGCATGGGACGGCATGCGGCTGATCTATGACGGCATCAAGCAATTTGGCCCGAAAATCACCGGCGACCAGTTCATGGGCTTCGTGAAGGGCCGCAAGTGGAACAGCCCGCGCGGGCCGATCATGATCGATCCGGAAGAGCGCGACATCATCCAGCAGATCTACATGCGCAGGGTTGAAAAGCGTGATGGCAAGCTTGTGAATATCGACTTCTTCACCACCGGGATGATCAAAGACCCGTGGAAAGTAGCCAATCCCAACGCCAAGTGAGCCTCCCCAACGCCAGTTGGATTTCGCCCAATCAGCGCCGGTGTCGAATGGGCAGGGATAACCTATGCGTATACCGGCCATGCGCTGTTGACATCGGTTAACGGCGTGATCCAAATAGCGGCGCGGAAAACCGACCGCTGCTTGCGACGAATCCGCGAGCAGTCAGACAGGGAGAGAACTCTATGAAAAAGCTGGTTGGCGCCCTGGCGGGCGCTGCATTGTTGGCGAGCGCAGCTTCTGCGCAGGCAGAAGTCATCAAGATCGGACTGATCGCCAATTTCTCCGGCGCGTTCGCTGTCTGGGGTCAGCAGTTCAGGCAGGCCGTCGAAGCCTATCAGAAGGTGAATGGCAAATCGGTCGACGGCAACGAAATTCAGTTCATTTTCCGTGACAATGGCGGTGCTGATCCGGCTAAGAGCCGGCAGCTCGCAGAAGAACTGATCTTGCGGGAAAAAGTGAAGTTCATCACCGGTTTTGATCTGACGCCGAATGCGCTGGCGGTTTCGGAACTGATCACAGAAGCCAAAATTCCTACCGTTATTTTTAACGCTGCGACGTCGATGATTACGCGCTCTTCACCCTATTTCGTGCGCACATCCATGACGGTCCAGCAATATGTCGCGCCGTTGCCGACATGGGCGGTCAAGGAGGGTGGCATCAAGACAGCCTATTCGCTGGTCAGCGATTATGCGCCTGGTCACGACGCTGAGGAGATTTTCGTCAAAAACTTCGAGGCGGCCGGCGGCAAGATTCTGGGCAAGGATCGCATCCCGCTGAATGTGACAGATTTTGCGCCTTATATTGAACGCGCAGGCAATTCCGGCGCGCAGGCGGTTTATGTCTTCATTCCCGCTGGCGCGCCTTCGGTGTCACTGGTGCGTGAATTCGCCAAGCGCGGATTGAAAGACAAAGGCGTCAAACTGTTGGCGGGCGGCGAAGTGCAGGAAATCTTCCTGCCGGCGATTGGCGATGACGTGATTGGAACGATTTCTTCTGCCCATTACACCGAAACCAACACCAATCCGGAAAACGTGCTGCTGCGCAAGACTCTGGTGGAGATGTTCGGCAAGGACGCGACGCCGGACATGGGGACGGTAGGCGCATGGGACGGCACAAAGCTGATCTACGACGCCATCAAGCAGTTCGGACCGAAAATCACCGGCGACCAGTTCGTCAATTTTGCCAAGGGCCGCAAGTGGGATAGCCCGCGCGGTCCCATCATGATTGATCCGGTGGAGCGAGACATCGTTCAGCAGGTCTATATGCGCAAGGTTGAAAAGCGTGATGGCAAGCTCGTCAACATCGACTTCTTCACCTCGGGCATGGTCAAGGACCCGTGGAAAGAATCCAACCCCGCCAAGAAGTGAGCAGGCCGCCGCGCGGGGATCAATAGATGCTTATTTTCACGATATTGCTGGACGGCATCGCCTACGGAATGGTGCTGTTCCTCATCTCGGTGGGCTTGACGGTCACCATGGGTCTCATGCGCGTTGTCAATCTCGCGCATGGTTCCTTTGCCATGCTTGGCGGCTATCTCTCATCGGTGATGATCCGCAATTATGGTGTGCCATTCATCTGGAGCACCCTGGCCGCAGCGCTCGTTTGCGGCCTGATCGGTGGACTGGCCGAGCTGACGATTTATCGCCCGCTTTATCGCAAGGGCGATCTGGCGCAGGTGTTGCTGACTTTCGGCATGATATTTGTGTCCATTGCCGCCATGACCTTGCTGTTCGGACCAACGCCTGTGGCCGAAAGCATGCCCAAATGGCTTGAAGGTCAAATCGACCTTGGCTTTCGAACCTATCCGGCCTACCGCCTGTTCCTGATCGGCGTCGGAACGCTGCTGGCGATTGTGCTGTATTTCATTATTGAACGTTCGCTGTTCGGCGCGCGTCTTCGCGCAGCCGTCGACGATCCCGGCATGGCGCGTGCGCTCGGCATCAACGTGAATTTGCTCTTCACGCTCACCTTTATCGGCGGTTGCGCGCTGGCGGGATTTGGTGGCGCAATTGGCGCTGGCATCCTGCCTATAGAGCCGTTCTATGCGCTGAAATATCTTGTGCTGTTCCTCGTGGTGGTGGTGATCGGCGGCCTTGGGTCGTTCCGGGGATCGCTGGCGGCGGCACTCGCTGTGGGCATTCTCGACACAGCCGGCAAGTATCTCGTACCGCAGCTCGGCTCCTTCCTGCTGTGGTTCATTGTGTTCGGCCTGCTTTTGTGGCGTCCGAACGGTCTACTGCCACCGAAGTCCGCGACATGAGCGATCAAACCGCTGTCAAACCGCCCCTCGAATTCACGCCCCCGGGCTCCGGGCTGGCGTCCATGCAATTGCGTGACGCATGGCACTTGCTGCCATGGGTTATCGCAATAGCCTTTTATTTTGTCGCCGATGGTTTTCATTCCTTCGGCACTAACGTTCTGATCATGATCCTGTTCACGCTCTCACTCGATCTGGCGCTGGGCTATGCGGGCATCATCACCCTGGGGCACGCGGCCTTTTTTGGCATAGGTGCTTACACAGCAGGAATCGTCGCCGTTCACATGACCACGGACCCGATTGCGGGTCTCATCGTGGCAACTATTCTGGCCGGCATACTCGGCATTCTCACGGGCATGTTGATCCTGCATACGCAGGGTGTCGCCATGTTCATGTTGACGCTTGCCATCGCCTCGATGTTTTACGAAGTCGCGAACCAGTGGCGCAGTCTCACAGGCGGCGACGACGGCCTCACTGTGCCGCGATCAGCGCCATTACTGGCTTATTTTGGTTTTGCCGGTTTCCGTTTCGATTTCAGGGGTATGACGGGCTATCTTTATACGCTGTCCGTTGTCTTCGTCTGGTTCGTCATCGCCTGGCGCATCGTCAAATCGCCCTTTGGCCGTTCACTCGACGGTATCCGCCAGAACCCCCGCCGCATGCGCGCTATCGGCACGCCGGTCTGGTGGCGGCTGGTCGCCATGTACGGGATATCCGCAGCGATGGCAGGGACTGCTGGCGCGCTGCAGGCGCAGGCGACACGGCTGGTCGGTCTGACTTCGCTGGAACTGCAGCTCTCCGGCATCGTTGCCGTCATGCTGGTACTCGGCGGCGAACGCAGGTTGTATGGCGCATTTCTCGGCGCGGCCTTCTTCATGGCGGTGCAGGACTGGGCGGCGGCGGTCAACCCGGTCTATTGGATGTTTGTGATCGGCGGGTTGCTGATGGCGGTCGTGCTGTTCCTTGAGGGTGGTCTCATGGGGCTGCTCGACAAGATTTTCGGCATGTTCGCAGGCAAGCGCGTGGAGAATGGCCAGGCATCTCCAGTGGAAGCGAAAGCGGGAGACGCCAAATGAGCGCCGCCGCCGGACAAGCGCCTGTCCTCTCCGTTCGTAATCTGTGCAAGAATTTCGGCGCGCTCGCTGTTACCCAATCGGTATCACTCGATTTATACCCCGGCGCGCGTCTCGGCCTGATCGGCCCCAATGGTGCGGGCAAGACGACGCTGGTTAATCTTTTGACCGGTATGCTCGCGCCCAATTCCGGAGATATCATTCTCAATGGCGAAACGATCAATGGGGTGCGACCTGAGCAGCGTGTGAAGAAAGGCCTGGTGCGCACGCATCAGATCAACACACTGCTGATGGAACACACCATGCGCGACAATGTCGCTATTGCCGTGGCCGAGCGGCGGGGCTTTGCCTGGCGCACATTGCGTTATGGTCCGCAATGGCGGGCATG
Organism: Beijerinckiaceae bacterium; assembly: GCA_947474545.1. Taxonomy (GTDB): domain Bacteria; phylum Pseudomonadota; class Alphaproteobacteria; order Rhizobiales; family Beijerinckiaceae; genus Terripilifer. The sequence goes on from CANJJI010000073.1 coordinate 17,093, forward strand.
CCTTGAAGAAGCTCATACTTACCTGGCAGGCCTTGGAGTGGCGGGAGCGGGCGACCGCCGTGTCTCGGAACTGCCCTATGGCCAGCAACGTCTTCTGGAAATTGCCATTGCGCTGTCGCTAAAGCCGAAAGTTCTTTTGTTGGATGAACCCGGCGCAGGTATCCCCTCAACAGATTCCCACATCATCGATGAGGCGCTGGAAAAGCTGCCCGCCGAAATCGCTATTCTCCTGATCGAGCATGACATGGATCTCGTGTTCCGCTTTGCCCGCGATATCACCGTGCTGGTGCAGGGGGCAGTCCTGACCAGCGGCACACCTGCTGAAATCGCGAAGAACCCGGAAGTACGTGCAGTTTATCTTGGACGGAGCCAGCAGGTATGAGCGCGGCGCTGGCAGTCAAAGACCTTGTGGCCGGCTACGGCCCGACCATCGTGCTGGATGGCATCAGCTTTGAAGTGCCCGAGAATGGCACGCTCGCGATTCTGGGCCGCAACGGCGTTGGCAAGACGACCCTGCTCACCACCTTGATGGGCCTGACGACCCGGCATCGCGGCTCGATCGAATTGCATGGCGCGCATATGGAGGGACAGTACACCCATGTGCGCTCGCGCGCGGGGCTGGCGCTGGTGCCGCAGGAGCGGCGCATTTTCCCTTCGCTGTCGGTGCATGAAAACCTGCTGATCTCCGTGCAACCCGGCGGCTGGAGCCTTGATCAGGTTTATACGCTGTTCCCCGGCCTGGCAGCCCGGCGCGGCAATGCAGGTAATCAGCTCTCCGGCGGCGAACAGCAGATGCTGGCTGTTGGCCGTGCGCTGGCAGGCGCCCCCAAAGTGCTTCTTCTCGATGAGCCCATGGAAGGCCTCGCGCCAGTCATCGTCGACACGCTCTTTGACGCGTTTTCAAAGATCCGCGACGAAGGCGGCATGACGATCATTCTGGTGGAACAGAAAGTCGATCTCGCCATGGATTTCGCCCGTGACGCGATTATCCTGGATCGCGGCCAGATTGTTTATCGCGACACCTGCGCGGCCCTGAAAGCCGACGAGCAGGCCCAGCACACCTATCTGGGTGTAGGCGCCGAGGGGCATTAAGCCCGCAAAGCCTCAAAATAATTTTGGGCTTGAGAAGCCGCTGCCAAGCGCTCTATAGCCATGCATAAATATCAACAATGGAAATGCCATCATGGGACAGTTTGGAATCGGTCAACCCGTTCGCCGCAAGGAAGATGTGAGATTGCTCACTGGCGGTGGACAATTCACCGACGATATCAATCTGGACGGGCAGGCATTTGCCGCCTTCGTGCGCTCGCCCCATGCGGCGGCTATGATCCGCTCGATCGACAAGGCGTCGGTGCTGGCCATGCCCGGCGTCATTGCCGTGTTTACAGGCGCAGATCTTGATGCAGGCGGGGTAGGGCCTCTGCTCAACGATGCCCAGTATACTGATCGGTCCGGCCGCCCGATGAGCAAGCCGCCGCGCAAGGTGCTCCCCACAGAGCGCGTACGTTTCGTTGGCGAATGCGTGGCTCTCGTGATTGCCGAGTCAAACGATCTGGCGCGCGAAGCCGCCGAAGCCCTAGACATCGATTATGAGCCCGTAGCCGCCATCGCAGGCACTGCCGCGACACTGGAACCGGGCGCGCCAAAAGTCTGGCCGGAATTTGATTCCAACATGGTCGTGCATTGGGAATATGGCGAGGAAGCAAAAGTTGAGGCAAAGCTTGCCGCTTCCGCCCATCGCGTACGGCTGGATCACACCAACAACCGCCTGGCAGTTGTGCCGATGGAACCGCGGGTTGTCGCCGCCGTCTATGACAAGGCGGCCAATTCCATGACCGTCTATTCGCCCACCCAGGGCGGCCGCCGCATCCAGATGATGCTGGCGACGCAAATGTTGAAAATGCCACCTGACAATGTGCGCATCATCTCCAACGATACCGGCGGTGGCTTTGGCATCCGGTCAAAAACTTATACCGAGACAGTCTGCGTCGCCTTCGCCGCCCGCGCGCTCAATCGCCCTGTCAAATGGCGCGGCGACCGCAGTGAAACCTTCTTGAGTGACTACCACGGACGCGATCAGGTCAATTTTTGCGAAATGGGCCTCGACGCCCAAGGCAAGATCACCGCACTGAAGGTGCAGACCCTGGTCAACGTCGGCGCCTATCTCTCCGAAAACGGCGTACGCCTGCCCATGGAAGGCGGCGGCCGCATCATCCCCTGCATGTATCACGTGGATGATTTCTATTTTTCCGTAAAACCCGTCTTCACCAACACGATCTGCACCGACACCTATCGCGGCGCAGGCCGCCCGGAAGCCAATTACATCATGGAACGGCTGATGGATGAGGCGGCTGTCGCCTGCAAACTGTCGCGCGAAGAGGTGCGCCGCCGGAATTTCATCACGCCCTCGCAATTTCCCTATGCCACCCATCTGGGCTTTGTGATCGATTCCGGCGATTTCGACGGCACCATGCAGATGGCGCTCGACGCAGGCCACTGGACCACATTCGAGGCCCGCCGCACGGAAGCCGCTGCGCGCGGGAAACTGCGCGGCATCGGCCTTGCAACCTTCATTGAAGGCGCTGGCAGCCGCCCCCTGGAAGGCATGCGCATGCGCCTCGACGCCGCAGGGAAGGTAACGCTGAACGCGGGCACCTATTCGCACGGACAGGGCCATCACACCGTCTATTCCCAGCTCGTGAACGAATTTTTGGGCGTCGATTTCGACGATGTGGCGCTAATTAACGGCGACACGGCCACAAGCCCCAAGGATTCCATCGGCACTTTCGGCTCGCGCTCATCCATGGTGGGCGGCATGTCCATCAGAATGGCGGCAACGAAGATCATTGAGAAGGGCAAGAAAATCGCAGGCCATCTGTTGCAGGCCCAACCGGATCAGGTGCAATTTGCCGATGGCGTCTTCAAGACCAGCGCCAGCAGCATCACCCTGAAAGAAGTCGCTGCGGCGGCGCATGATCCCTCGCGCCTGCCGGAAGGTCTTGCGCCCGGACTCGACGAAGAAGTCACCTATAAGGGCGAGAGCGAAAACTTCCCCAATGGCGCGCATGTGGTGGAACTGGAAATCGATCCGGACACCGGCGAAATCGAGATCGTGAATTATGTGGCGGTGGATGATTGTGGTGTGGTGCTCAATCCCTTCATCGTGCATGGCCAGGCGCAGGGTGGTATCGCCCAGGGAATAGGGCAGGCGCTGACCGAAGACGTGATGTATGATTCAGAAGGCCAGCTCCTGAGCGCCTCCTTCATGGATTACGGCATGCCCCGGGCGCATCATCTGTCCCACATCGACGGCCATTTCAACATCGTGCCCAGCAAGACCAATGAGCTCGGTGTGAAGGGCGCAGGCGAAGCCGGAGCCACAGGCGCGCCAGCGGCGATCCTGTCAGCCGTCGCCGATGCTCTGAAGGATTATGGCATCAGACATATCGACATGCCCCTGACGCCGGAAAAGGTGTGGCGTGCGATCAAGGGGGCGCGGGGGTAGGGGCGAGAACCAACCTCCGCCTTCAGCTCCCCGGCAAGGCTTCCGGGGCTTCGCCCGCATCGCTTGTGTCGGAATGAATCTCTTCCCTGATAATCCGCAGCGTCACCTCGTTCAGATAGGTCTGCAGGGCGGCATTGAGTTCGGTGAACTCCGGCCAGAGGACCGTGTCGATGAAGCCTTTTGGCGCCCGGACAACGACGCTCGTATGCCGCTGTCTCGGATAACGGTAGGGTTTGAGTCCATAACGCCGGCAGAGCGCGATGAATAACTGGCTCGACCATTGGTCCGCCAGGGAGAATTGCGTCTCGACGTCCGGATCGCGTTTTCCAAGATCCTTCAGACGCGCCTTGACGCGATCCAGCGCCGCCCCGGCAGCCGATCGTTCGCCTGCGGTTCCAGCGCCCGCGAACAAGGCTTCAATCTTGCGCAGCTTCTCGCGCAATTGGGATTCCAGGGACACCACAAACCTCGCCAGACCTTTTGATCGCGCGCAATCCGAGCAGGCCGGGCCTACCGCGTCAATCGTTGAAGGCACGATGTCCACTGTTTCGCGCGCGATCATCGAACCCGGGAATGGGAAAGGCGTGGCGGCCTCGAGCGGCATGCGACACCGGCTGGGGTCCCGCGCCTTCACCTGATTGCCTGTCCGGAACAAGTGTCCCATTTGACAAGCCGATCCAGGGGAATCGCATTTGAAATAGCGTGCTGTTTCGGGCGCTGATTTTACGTTTTGCTTGAGATGGATTCTACCGGGCCGTGAACGAATCACGGCGCGGGAGAATATTTTGGACAAATTTATTGAATGCTGGGAGGGATTGGACGCTCCTCGCACGGGCAATGCCGCGTTGCACGACTTCCACGAGATTTTGGCGATCGCCATGTGCGCGGTTCTGTGCGGCGCGCAGGGCTCGGTGGACATGGGCCTGTTCGCGAAGTCGAAAGAGCCCTTTTTGCGCGGGTTTCTGAAAC
>CANJJI010000074.1 GCA_947474545.1 Beijerinckiaceae bacterium
GCGATGGAGCGGGCAATGAAATAGCGATTGGGATTTTCCGGATGACGGAAACTGACATGGCCATAACCGTCGACCACATTTTCCATCGCCAGAATACGGTTGGCGGCGACGAGATCATCCAGCAGTTTTGGATCGATTTTGCCGCCGGAGGCGTGCTGTCCGCTGCTGCCGGCGTCGGCAGGCGCGCTCATGAAACGGGGCGAGGGGGCGCAGCAGGCGCAAGCATAAAGTCGCATATTTTCTCCGGTGTCGGTTGCTGGCATTCAGGTCATATCTTGTGCCACAGTCCACATGGAATCTCCAATCCCTTGCGCGTGACGAAACATGTTCAAATCCATTCTCATCGCCAATCGCGGCGAAATCGCCTGCCGGATCATCCGCACAGCCAGTCGGATGGGGTTGCGCACGATTGCCGTCTATTCGCGCGCGGATGCCAAAGGCCAGCATGTGCAGGAGGCTGATGAGGCCCATGAAATTGGCCCTGCGCCCGCGGCGCAAAGCTATCTTCGCGCAGATCGCATTCTTGAAGTGGCGCAGCGCACGGGCGCGGAGTGCATTCATCCCGGCTATGGCTTCCTCTCCGAGAATGCGGAATTCGCCGAATCCTGCGCTACGGCGGGCATTGTCTTTGTAGGGCCTCCGCCATCAGCCATCCGCGCCATGGGTTTGAAGGACGGAGCCAAGGCTCTCATGCGCGCCGCAGGTGTTCCCGTCGTCCCCGGCTATGATGGCGAATGCCAGGATGAAGCAGTGCTGGCGGAAGAAGCGCAGCGCATCGGCTTTCCGGTGCTCATCAAGGCGGTGGCGGGCGGTGGCGGCAAGGGCATGCGGCGGGTGGATGGGGCGGAAGATTTTGCCGATGCTCTGGCAGGGGCGAGGCGCGAGGCGCAGGCTTTTTTCAGTAATGATCGCGTGCTCATCGAAAAATACATTTCTTCACCACGCCATATCGAGATGCAGGTGTTTGGCGACAGCCATGGCAATGCCGTTCATATGTTCGAACGCGATTGCTCGCTGCAACGCCGCCACCAGAAGGTGATCGAGGAAGCGCCAGCGCCGGGCATGACTGCGGAGGTTCGCGCGGCGATGGGCGCGGCTGCTGTGACTGCGGCCACGGCCGTTGGCTATGCGGGGGCTGGGACAATCGAGTTTATCGCGGACGGATCGCAGGGCCTGCGCACTGACGGTTTCTGGTTCATGGAAATGAATACGCGCCTGCAGGTGGAACATCCTGTGACCGAGGCGATCATTGGACGCGATCTCGTGGAGTTGCAATTGCGGGTGGCTGCTGGTGAGGTATTGCCGTTCACACAGGACGATCTCGCTATCAATGGCCATGCAATCGAGGCGCGGCTTTATGCGGAAGATCCCGCAAATGGATTTTTACCATCGCCGGGACCTGTTGCATGGCTCGATTTTCCTAAATGCGAAGGCATTCGTGTTGATGCGGGTGTCGTCAATGGCGGTGAAGTGACATCATATTACGATCCCATGATCGCCAAGATCATTGCCCATGGTGCAGACCGCGAAGAGGCGCTACACCGGCTCGCGAATGCTTTAAATGACACAATTGTTGCGGGGCCGCGCTGTAATGTGGCTTTCTTGCGCCGCTTGATTGCCCTGCCGCACTTCGTACATCACAAGTTTGATACGGGAACAATCGAACGGCACTTGGCCGATCTCGCGTCATTTTCGGAAACATCTAGCTTACCTGCGATTGCGCTTGGGGCTGCGGCGCTTGTTGCACAGCGAGCCGGGAACCTGATCCAATGCGACGGCAATCCCTGGGATGCAAATGATGGGTTCCAGCTTTCGCCGAAGCGGTCCCTTACTGAGAAATTCGCAAGCAACGGCAAACTTCACGAAGTGGAGTTGTTTACAACAGGTGGCATCTTTGGAGGCGTTCTGTCCGGGGTGAGGCAGATTGCGCGAGCGCACAGCCTGCATTGGCGCAACGAAAGCGGCGAGTTACGCGCTTTTATCCATGGCGATATTGCTTATGTTCTGCAAAATAGCTTGCAGACCGAAGTGAGCCGCTACGATCCCTCGCAGGGCGCAGGCGCGCAGGGCGGAGAAGGCGATGGCGTCATCCGCTCGCCGATGCACGGCAAGCTCATCGCTTTGTTCGCCGCCGATGGGGAAAGCGTCGCACGCGGGCAGCGGCTCGCCATTGTCGAAGCCATGAAGATGGAGCATGTTCTTGTGGCCCCGCGCGATGGCGTGGTGAGCAGAATTTCGGTCGCCGCCGGCGCACAGGTTGCGCAAGGTGCTGAGATCATGACAATAGGTGAAAACGGGGGAGACGTTAAAAATGGCTGACAACAAGATCGCGCTGGTTACCGGCGGCGGTACGGGCATTGGGCGGGCGGCGGCGCTGGCGCTGGCTGGGCTTGGCTATTTCGTCGTGGTCTGCGGACGGCGCAAGCCGCAGCTGGATGAGGCTGTTGCGGCGATCAAGGCGGCCGGCGGCAAGGCGGCGGCGCATCCGTGCGATGTCGGTCGTCCCTGGGAAGTGGACGAAATGTTCCGTGTCATTGAAAAGCACTTTGGGCGGCTGGATTTCCTCTTCAACAATGCGGGCATGGGCGGTCCGCCGGTGCTGCTGGAAGACCTGCCGTTTGAAGCCTGGGAGAGCGTCGTCAGCGTCAATCTCAACGGCGTCTTTCTCTGCACGCAGGGCGCATTCCGCCTGATGAAGAAGCAAAACCCGCAGGGCGGACGCATCGTCAACAACGGCTCGATTTCAGCGCACACGCCGCGCCCCAATTCCATCGCCTATACATCGACCAAACACGCCGTCACCGGCATTACCAAGGCCGCCGCACTCGATGGCCGTAAATACAATATCGCCGTGGGGCAGATCGATATCGGCAACGCCGAAAGCCAGATGGCCGACAAGATGAAAAAAGGCATGCCGCAACCCGATGGCTCTATCAAACCGGAAGCGACCATGCCGCTCGATCATGTGGGACAGGCGATTGCGATGATGGCGAACCTGCCGCTTGAATCCAATGTGCTGGAACTGACAATCAAGGCGACCAAGATGCCGTTTGAGGGCAGGGGGTGAGCAGCGCTATGGTCAGAATGTCATCGAACCCCTTGAGGTAATCCCGGCCAAACGAAGCGTCGGGCCAGGATCGTTTGGTTAGTAGCCGTGAACGGTCCGGCTCCGCGCTGTACCCCGGCTGGGACGACATTGTTTGGCGCAATAGCGTTCTTAAACCGCATTGATGGGAGGAAATCATGAAAAAATCAATTAGCGTTAGTATCGCTAGTATCGCTGCTGCAGGCGCATTATTTCTTGCATGTGCCGCCCACGCCCAGCCCCGCATCAATATCGGCGCAGGGCAAATCCGCTTTGTTGTGCCTGGTCCTCCCGGCGGCCCCGCTGGCCCCACGGTGCAGCTCCTCGCCAACAAGGTCTCGGCCATTCTCGGGCAGACCGTTGTGCCAGATTACCGGCCTGGCGCAGGCGGAAATATCGCCCTCACGGCGACGGCGCAGGCCAAGCCCGATGGCTCGACCATTCTGTTCGCCGCGCCGTATCTTGTGACCAATCCGTTCTTCCAGAAGATTGCTGCTGATCCTGGCATTGTCGCGCCGGTCGTTCAATTCAATCGCGGCGTCGGCGTTCTGCTTGTGCATCCCGAAAATCCCGCCAAAACGGTGCAGGAGCTGATTGCCAACATCAAGGCGCAGCCTGGAAAGCTCTCCTGCGCAGCAACAACAGTCGCGTTGTCGTTCGTTTCCTGCCATGTGTTTGAGGCCCATGCGGGAAAGCTTTTGATGGTCGGTTATCAGGGCAATGCCCAGGCCAGCGCCGCTGTCGCCAAATCTGAAGTCGACATACTCTTCGAATTCGTCAATGTCGCGATCGCGCCTGTGAAAGAGGGGCGGTTGCGCGCGCTGGCCGTGACGAGCACGACGCCAGCTGAATCATTCAAATCTCTGCCGGTGACTTCAAGTTTTGCGCCTGGGTTCGACATCACGGGATGGCAGGGACTGGTGGTGGCCAAGGAAACGCCACGCGACGTCGTGATGGCGCTGAACGAAGCCTTCAACAAGGCGCTTCAGGACGCCGAAGTGCGGCGCGTCTTTGAAGGCGGCGGGCTGGAAATCGTTGGCGGGACACCGGAAGCTTTTGGCGACATGATCAAGCGCGACTTTGAGTTTTATGGCAGGGTTGCGAAAGAAGCGAAGATAGAACCTCAATGATCAGGCGATAGAGAGCAGTGCTGTGCGATTGATTTATCCGGTGCTTGTGTTGCTTGGGACGGCGTTCTCCGCCTCTCCAGGGTTTGCCTGTTCCTGCAAGAAGATGACGCGTGAGCAGGTTATTGCCGCAACTCCTGTCGTGTTTGAAGGCCGTGTGCTTCGTGTGCGCAAGGACGGCAATAGCATCTATGCTGACGTCGAAACGGCGCGCGTTCTCAAAGGCTCTGTGCCGCGTGTCGTCGAAGTGGGGACAAATGCCTCATCTGTCGCTTGTGGTTATACGTTTCGTGTTGGCGATACCCTGACAGTGGGTGCGTCCCTGTCGCAAATGCAGTATTCCACGAATATGTGCACGATGGTTCCGTTGAACTCAGGACGCCGTTAATACCCACCTGTTGAAAACTTTCGCCACGCTTTGCCGCGCACGCTTGCTGGAGTAGAAGCGAGGATGGCTCTTCACATCCTCAAGCTCAGCGTTGGCGCAGAATCAGTCGCAGATCTCGAAAACTGGATCGCGGAGAAGCTTGCGCTGAGGCGCAAGGCAAAACAGCCGCTGGAACATCTCCACCGCACGCGCATGGTGCCCAAAAGGCAGGCAGAACTACTGGACGGCGGTTCGATTTACTGGGTCATCAAGGGCCAGATCGCCGCGCGGCAGCAGCTCATCGACATCAGGCCTTATACGGATGACAGCGGAACCGGCCAATGCCATCTTGTGATGGACCCGCCTGTCATCCTTGTTTCACCGCGCCGTTGCCGTCCGTTTCAGGGCTGGCGTTATCTGCAGGCGCACGAGGCGCCGCCCGATCTGCGCAGCGAAATCGCCGATCTCGGCCAGATGCCGGAAAAGATGCAGAAGGAATTGCGCGAGCTGGGACTGATTTAAGTTCGAATTTTCCGGTCTGGATGGCTAGTATATTGGTTCGTTTAGAAAAAGGGCGCGCTGTGGCGCGTCCTTCCTCAATACCTGCAAGATTTCGTTATGTGGCGTCCTGCTGTTTGGGCTTGTCCATTTTATCCGCGACCAGCATCGCCAACATCATTTCAACAAGCCCGCCAGAGCCTAACTGTCCATTGCTGCCGCCAACCATCAGATTGGGCACAATTGGCAACTTTCCTTTTTCGATGGCTTCGGCGAAACGCATGAGTACTTGCGAATTCAATTGGTATTGCGGACCGCCATAAGCTTTGACCCGCTTGTCCGTCGCTTCAGCCTGCGCCAGACCGGTTGCCTTGATTCTGTCAGCGTCAGCCAGACCAATCGCCCGTATGCGATCACCTTCACCTATGCCTTCTGGACGCGTTTTTTCGGCATTGGCTTTGGCTGTGACCATGATTGATTCAGACTCTTGGCGGGTTTGCGCCAGTTGCGCCTTGCCGTCGTTCTCGCGAACCTGAATGGCGAGCGCAGATGCCGTGATACGAGTTTGCTGCTCAGCCATCGCCTGTTTTTCGCGCAGAGTTCGCTCCTGTGTGGCGGCAGCTTCCTGTAACTTTTAAGTTTCAATCTTTTCCACGGCTACCTGACGGTCGCGCAGCTGGGCCAAAATCTGTTCGATGCCGGTTTGTGAACTTTCTGCATGGGGCGTGCCTATCAATACCTCCTGCAACTCGAGAGAATAGGCGGCGAATTTTGCCCGCATTTCGTCGCTGGACTGGCGCTGGATGTCGCTGCGCTCCTGCAAGAGCTGGATCAGTGTTTTGGTTTGTCCAATGTTCTTAAAATAGGCGGAAACCATGGGGTCCAGTGTCTGTTCGACAAGCCGTTTGACGTCGCCGAAACGCTGCACAACCAGCGGCGCTTTCATATAATCGATATGAACAACTACCGAGAGTGGCAGAAGGGGTTCGAACGCATCCTTGGTGATGAGGCCGACTTCCGAGAGAGATTCATCAAATTTATGCGGACCTGTGGAATCCTTGTTCCATTTGAGGACAAAATTTGTTGTCGGTACGGCGACCATTTTACCTGCATAGGTGTTGAACGCATATTTGCCGGGCAATAGCGGTTTGCTCCATACACCGCGGAAGCCGGGTTCAACGAGTTCGCCGTGACGATAGTCGCCGCCCGAGAGGTCTGCGCCGCGCTCGCCCGTATAGGAAACAACCACGCCAACAGTTCCCACGTCGATGACGGTTTTGGGAACGAGTTCGACCGTCGCGAACAGGCGATTGAGGTAATATGTGCCTTCCACAAGTACCTGGTGCTGGCGGCCCCGATATCCACCTGCCCTGAGGAAGGCCTGCGGATCTTGAAAGTTGTTGTGGAAATAGGGATCGTTGGCTTCATTGCCGACGGCGGGCGCAATGATTTCCCCCTGGCCCAGTGCGGGGCCGTCGTGAATGGTCACAATGCCGATGACGTCTTCAGAATCCTTGATAACGAGTGGTTGAAACCCCTGGCGTGAGGTAACCACCTCAGACATTTTTTCGAAGACGCCGCCATCGGCCAGGTTCAAGCTGATTGCGTAGAAGCGTTCCTGGGTCAGCACGATGAATTGGGCAAGGTTGATCGCGTAAGTGCCTTCGCGGAGAATTTTTCGCTGCGGCCCCTTTTGCCCGCCATTGCCAATGAAGGCCCGGGTGTTTTCGAAATCATCCGCTGTTTCGTTGGATGCAAGTGTTTGGGTCGGTAATAGAGCAACCCCGTCACGCGCGAATATATAGCCAATCTGCCCCTGCGGAATCGTCACCAGTGGGACCTGATGTACCCGGTATTGGAACGGGAAGAAAAAGTGAAAGCCGCCACGCAGAACTTCCGGCTGGAAGCCGGCTTCACCTTCAAGTGCTATAAGGCCTTCGGAGATGGAGCCTTTCAAGCTCCATAGCTTTTCCAGTACGCCCAGACGATCGTTGGGAATGTATCGGATAACACCACTGGATTTGAGCAGGACAAGCGCGAGCAAAGCGATGCCGCCAATTGCGGCGAGCCAAATTTGCGACGATGACATTGGGGAGCTCATAGAAATCGTGCGGCGGCGGCTGACATCTACAGATTTTGGTCGCTGACGCACGAAAAGACCCGCTGGCGAGCGGGCGCGGCCGGTAGGATTGCGATCCGGTTAAAATCAGATGGTGGTGAGCTTGGCTTTTACAAGCGAATTGCTGGATTGCGTCGATTGCATACCAAAATAGTGGTTCCTCAAATCAGGCTGGAATTTCGCGACTGAAATACAGCCCGGCAGGAACGGGGTTTATGGCCCCGAACCGTACCGGACTGGGGCAGCCGCCTGCGGCGACGTGACTACCCAAAATACCTTTCGCAAGAGCCGGGCCACGATGAACTGATCCAAACTGGCGCAGATTCTGACGATTTTTTGCACTTCGCCCAGCTCGAAACGGGGCGTCACAGGGCAATGGCCCTGACCGGCTCGGGCACGCAGCCAAAGGACAATGCGGAGCATGCTTGAGCCTGTGCATTAAGTCGCCTTCGATTTCCAGTTTCCTGCGCTTGCGAAGCGGCGCTTATAGTTCGATTTATGGGGAAACACGGAGGGTGAGCCATGTCGCATTCAGGCAAAGAAGTTTCTTCGGCTGCCTCTTCAGACATCACAGCATTTCTTGATCGCGTAAAATCAGTCAAAGTGCGGCGCGAGGTGGCCGTGCGCGGCCGGCTTATCTTCGCGCTCGACGCCACTTTGAGCCGGCAGCCCACCTGGGATCTGGCGCAATCGCTTCAGGGCCGGATGTTCGAAACTGCTCGGTCGTTGGGCGGGCTGGATGTGCAACTTGTCTATTTTCGCGGACTGATGGAGTGCCGCGCTTCCAAATTCATCGCTGATGGCGAGGGGCTCGGTGAACTAATGTCCCGGATCAGTGTCAGGGGCGGCGAAACGCAGATCGCCAAAGTACTCAAGCACACTCTTCAGGAAGCGCAGACTTTAAAAGTAGGGGCGCTGATCTATGTGGGCGACGCCATGGAGGAAAATGCCGACAAATTGTCGGTTTTGGCCGGTGAAATTGCCGTCCTTGGCGTAAAGGCTTTCATGTTTCACGAAGGAGCCGATGCGATCGCTGCGGCTGCGTTCAAGGAAATCGCCCGGTTGACCGGCGGCGCCTATGCCGCTTTCGATGTCAATGCACCCAAAAGGCTGGCCGATTTACTTGCGGCAGCGGCGGCCTATGCCGCAGGCGGAAGGCAGGCGCTCGAAAAGCAAGTATCGAATGGTGGTGAAGCTGCTCGTTTGCTATTGACGCAGATGCGTTGAAACAGGACTTTGTGGCATGCGGTTCTTATCGTTTCTGCTAATCGGGGTCGTCGTAGTCCTTTGGGTCCTGCGCCAGGCTGCGCATGTTCCTCCGGCCAAGCTGGCTCGCATGGTGAAAATGAGTTCCGGGCTCGGCGCTGTGGCCATTGCCGGATTGCTTGTGTTGCGTGGGCGCATGGAATTGGGGCTGGGGCTTGGCGGCGTCGGACTTTGGCTGATGGGGATGGGCGCCGCGCCCGAATGGACCAAACATTTTCGCAAATCCGGAAACGCGCAACCGGGTATTTCGCGCGTGCGCTCGGCTATGATCGAAATGGAACTGGATCATAAATCCGGCACGATGGAGGGTTTCGTGCTGGCCGGGATGTTTGAGGGCAATCAGCTTTCTGACCTCAATCAGGAACAATGCAATGCACTTTACCGCTCCTGCCTTGCCGATGATCCGGACGGCGGGCGTCTTTTAGAGGCTTATCTCGACCGCCGGTTTCCCGGCTGGCGTCCGGCAACAGACGGTAAGGCGGACACGGGGAGCAACCGCCGCCAGGGCAGCTTCGCGGGTGCGATGTCCGAGGATGAAGCTTATGAAATTCTTGGGCTTCAGAAAGGCGCCGCGCGGGAAGAGGTTTCCCGGGCGCATCGCACGCTCATGAAGAAACTGCATCCCGACCACGGGGGGTCTACGAGCCTGGCCGCCAAGGTCAACGAAGCCAAGGACGTCCTGATGCGCCGTCATCACTAAACTCCACTCTTACGCAACTCAACACGATGGCAGTCACAAACGGGGAGAACCACGTTTAGTTCTTGGTAGTGAAGCAGCCGAGACCTGACCGCTTGAGGGTACGGCAAGCTGCTTCCGCGCTCTTTTCGTCGAGGCCTGCAAAGCGGGCGCGGTATAATGTGCCGCCATCTTTGGTGATCTGTTCAGTGAACGGTTTCGCGCTGGCCAATTGCCCGGCGCTGCGGCTTTTCGCACGATCGAGAAGCTCTTTGGCCTTATCCATATTGTCGGTTGCGCCGATCTGAATCATCATTCCATGCGCTGCTGCAGCTGGACGTGATTTGGCGATATGGCTCGTGCCGGCTTCTTCTTTTTCTGCGGTGCGGATCGTTGCTGTCGCCGTAACGGGCGCTTCGGCCTGAACGGATTTGGCGGGCAGTCCCCTGGCCGGCCCCGGCTGAGCTGCGCGAACCGGCGGCACCGAAGGAATAGATGCCGGCGGCGTGGGGGCTGCCGTATATTCGGGCCGCGGCAGCGTTTTGGCCTGATCCGCCGGAGCAGGGCCAGTCAACCAGCGCAAAGATGACGGCGTAGTTGTGCGCGAGCCCGTTGACGTCGCGGAGGCTTCAACAGCGCGGCTGCGCGTGGAGCCGTCAATCAACATGGGTGCGCCGGGGATGGTCGCCGAGGGGATCAGGTCGCCAGTGCGTGGGGCCGCTGAAATGACAGCGGGGCGGGCTGGTTCGGTACGGGTGAAGGCTGCCAGTGCAAGCGGACGCCCAGTCGCTTCAGGCCTGGGTTCAGGAGCTGTGCGCCGGGGCTGTGAAGCCGCAGCCGGGAGCGGGGCTTCTGCTCTGGCAACTTCAACACGGGCTGGAGGGCGGGGCGACGGCATTTCTGCGGCCGCAACAATTACAGGCGCTTCCTCGCGATCGGCAATCATCGGGGCGGAACGGGTTGAATTGGCGAGTTCGATGTGCCGTTCTACGAGGCTCGCCATGATTGCATCGCGGCGGCCAGCGCTGGGCCCGCCGAGAACCACGGCGATGATGCGCTTGTTGCCGCGTTTTGCTGATGTCAGGAGGTTGAACCCGGAAGCGCGGGTATAGCCGGTCTTGATGCCGTCGACGCCTTCGATCCGGCCGAGCAGGCGATTATGGTTGCGCAGAACAGCGCGCCCAACTTGATAGGACGCCGCACCAAAATAATGAAAATGTTGGGGAAAACGCTCGCGCATGACGCGCCCGAGGATCGACAGATCATGCGCCGTCGTCACCTGGTCCGGATTGGGCAACCCTGACGCGTTTTCGAAATTGGTACGGGTCATACCCAGGGATTTGGCTTTCTGGGTCATCATAGTGGCGAAATTGTCTTCACTGCCGCCGATAGCCTCACCAAGCGCTGCCGCCATGTCGTTGGCCGATTTCGTGACGATCGCCTTGATCGCGTTTTCCACAGTGATCGTGGAGCCCGCCCGCAAACCGAGTTTTGTCGGAGGCATGCTGGCTGCATGGGCCGAGACAGGGATTTCTGTTGAAAGCGACAGCTTCCGCTTCTCGATCTGCTCAAAGAGCATGAACAAGGTCATGACCTTCGTGATTGAAGCGGGATGCCGCAGGGCGTCTGGATTTTGAGAATAAAGGACTTTGCCGGAATTGGCGTCCACCACCAGCGCCGAAAAAGGCGGCGTATAAGCGGGAACATGCGCAGCCCGCGCACGCCGATGACGGCCGCGCGCCTGCGCGTCATCCACAATCGAGGAAAGGGCCAGGGCAGCACAAGTGCCTGCCAAAATGGCGAATACGCGGGATTTTCGGCCATTAACGCTACTCAAAAACATCGCTAAATTCCCATACGCAGCACTTGCTTCGGCTGAACTCAAACCGGAAGTGTTGCCGGTCCGACATAGGGTTTGACGGTATGGGAACGCGGTTACGCCGGGGTTAATGGCGGCTTGTTCTGATTATGAAATTTTTTGTGGCCGAACTTATCTGCCTTGGGATTGGGCTGAAGTGTGTCCATCATCCCAACAGAATAGACTATTGTGCAATGCAAAAATCTACTTGACGAAGAATTGTGCAATGCATATAAAGAGAGGGCTGAAACGGGCGCGAGCGCCACTCCCCACCCGGTCCTCCCCCGGGCAAACGAGGCTAAGACCATGTTCAAGAACGTCGAAGATTTCCAGAAGTTCAACAAAGATCAGATCGAAGCTGCGACTGCGGCCACTGCGACTCTCCAGAAGGGCATCCAGCAGGTTGCAACTGAAGCGAGTGCGTTCTCCAAAAAACATTTCGAGACCAGCGCCGCCGCTGTCGAAAAACTCCTCGGCGCCAAGACGCTCGATGCTGCTTTGCAGATCCAGACCGACTATGCCAAGAGCGCCTATGAAGCTTTCATGGCCCAGGCGACCAAGTTCGGCGAAATGTATTCCGGTTTTGCCAAGGACGCTTTTAAGCCTGTTGAAGCGGCTGTCGCCAAAGCCGGCAAGTAAGCTCATCTTCGCGGATCAAGGGCTTATGTTTAGCTTTTCGACCGAAAATTTCCCGACTTACAGCCTGCATCAAGGCTGCGCCGTTGCGGAATGTTGAGCATTGGATATCAGGCCCGGCGGTTTGCCGGGCCTCTTTTTTTGACAAGCCGGAATATTCATCTTCATTCCGTTCAACACAAAGTGATCCTGTTTCAGTAACATATGGATTTCCTGCGCCGCAGCTTGAGGAGCGCCGTGAAGCAATTCGGGTTTTAGGGTGCAACTTCCGTCCGCCGTGTAGCGGGACTTTCGAACCTCGCCACAACCACTTTGCGAAATTGGCAGGGGACTGGCGAAAGACCAGCACAAGACCTAGATTGAACTTTCCACGCTTTCGGTGTTCGATACACTCCGGTGTGATTTGGAAGCGCGGGGCCTTTTGCCCGGAAAGGGATTCGACTCGTGATCGGCTGGTTAGCATTCTTGTTGCCTAAACGCGGGACGCCCATGGGCGCCGCGATTGCTTCGATATTCCGCCGCACACGTGCGCCGGTAACGGCGAGCGCTGAGGCGGGCGATGGGGATGATGGGCGTGGCAGTGGCACAGGAACTGCTATTGTGACGCGAACCAAGACGGTTCCAAAGCGGCCGTCAATGTACCGGGTACTGTTGTTGAATGATGACTACACCCCGATGGAGTTCGTGGTGACTGTGCTTCGCCGTTATTTCAACAAGAATGGCGATGAAGCTACCCGCATCATGTTGCACGTGCATCGTAACGGCGTTGGGGAATGTGGAGTTTTTACTTACGAGGTCGCGGAAACCAAAGTGACTCAGGTGATGGACTTTGCCCGCAAGCATCAGCATCCGCTGCAATGCATCATGGAAAAGAAATAGCCAGGAGACATCATGCCGTCTTTCTCAGCAAATCTCGAACAGACATTGCACCGCGCTCTGGCGGTGGCAAATGAACGGCGGCACGAATACGCAACGCTGGAACACCTTCTCTTCAGCCTCACAGATGATGAGGACGCGGCAGGCGTCATGCGCGCCTGCTCTGTCGATCTGGAAGTGTTACGACGCAACCTTGTCAATTACATCGATCATGAACTGGCCAATCTGGCGACGGGCGGCCGTCATGAAGAGGCCAAGCCGACAGCAGGGTTTCAGCGCGTCATACAGCGCGCGGTGATCCATGTGCAGTCTTCAGGTCGTGAGGAAGTGACAGGCGCCAACGTGCTTGTCGCGATCTTTGCAGAACGTGAAAGCCACGCCGCCTATTTCCTGCAGGAGCAGGAAATGACGCGTTACGATGCAGTCAATTATATCAGCCACGGCATTGCCAAGCGGGCGGGGCAGTCTAATCCAGCCAAGTCTCCGCGCGGAACTGAAGAAGAAGAGCCGCAGCGCGAACAGCGCGAGTCGCGCGATAATGCCGAAACGAGCAAGAAAAAAGAGGGCGCGCTTGAAGCCTATTGTGTCAACCTAAACAAGAAAGCAAAGGACGGACGTATCGATCCGCTGATCGGGCGCGAAAAAGAAGTCATGCGCACGATCCAGGTTCTTTGCCGCCGGCAAAAGAATAATCCGCTCTACGTCGGCGATCCTGGCGTCGGCAAGACAGCGATTGCTGAAGGTCTTGCCCGGAAGATCGTGAAGGGCGAGGTGCCGGAGGTGCTGGCCAAATGCACGGTGTTCTCTCTCGATATGGGCAGCCTGCTCGCAGGCACCCGTTATCGTGGCGATTTCGAAGAGCGCCTCAAGCAGGTGATGAAAGAAATCGAGCAACACAAGGGCGCTATCCTGTTCATCGACGAAATTCACACAGTCATTGGCGCTGGTGCAACATCGGGGGGCGCGATGGATGCCTCCAACCTGCTCAAACCCGCGCTGGCACAGGGCACACTGCGCTGTATAGGTTCGACGACCTACAAGGAATATCGCCAATATTTCGAGAAGGATCGCGCTCTTGTCCGCCGTTTCCAAAAGATCGATGTGAACGAACCATCGATTCCCGATGCTGTGGAAATCATGAAGGGGCTCAAACCCTATTTCGAGGAATTCCACAAGGTGCGCTACACCAACGAAGCGGTGAAGGCTGCTGTGGAGTTGTCTGCGCGTTACATTCACGACCGCAAGCTGCCAGATAAAGCGATTGACGTAATCGATGAATCCGGCGCAAGCCAGATGCTGCTG
Organism: Beijerinckiaceae bacterium; assembly: GCA_947474545.1. GTDB lineage: Bacteria > Pseudomonadota > Alphaproteobacteria > Rhizobiales > Beijerinckiaceae > Terripilifer. The sequence continues at coordinate 13,811 of CANJJI010000074.1, forward strand.
CCCGAATCCCGCCGCCGCAAGACAATCGGCATCAAGGAGATTGAGGCGACCATAGCCACTATGGCACGCATCCCTCCAAAATCCGTCTCGAAGGACGATGCGGAAGTTCTGCAACATCTCGAAGAGACGCTGCGCCGTGTGGTCTATGGACAGGACGATGCGATCAAGGCTCTCACGGCGTCCATCAAGCTGGCGCGCGCCGGTCTGCGGGAAGCGGAAAAGCCGATTGGCTGCTATCTGTTCTCGGGACCGACGGGTGTTGGGAAGACCGAAGTTGCACGCCAATTGTCGAAATCACTCGGCGTTGAACTCGTGCGCTTTGATATGTCTGAGTATATGGAGCGGCACACTGTCAGCCGCCTCATCGGCGCGCCTCCGGGCTATGTCGGGTTTGATCAGGGCGGCATGCTGACTGACGCAATTGATCAGCATCCCCATTGCGTGCTGCTGCTGGATGAAATCGAAAAAGCCCACCCTGATCTCTACAACATCCTCCTGCAGATCATGGATCACGGCAAGCTGACTGATCATAACGGCAAGCAGATCGACTTCCGCAATGTGATCTTGATCATGACCACCAATGCCGGCGCTGCCGATATGGCGCGTGAATCTATGGGCTTTGCGCGTACCAAGCGTTCGGGCGACGACATCGAGGCGATCAACCGAATGTTTGCTCCCGAGTTCCGCAATCGTCTGGATTCCATTGTACAGTTTGGCCGTCTGCCGCGTGAGGTCATCTCCAAGGTTGTCGACAAGTTCATCATGCAGCTTGAAGTGCAACTGAGCGACCGCAATGTCGCGATCGAATTGTCCGACGAGGCGCGGAACTGGCTGTGCGATAACGGTTATGATGAAGCCATGGGAGCGCGCCCGATGGCGCGTGTTATCCAGCAGCATATCAAGACGCCGTTGGCGGACGAGGTTTTGTTTGGACGCCTGAAGAATGGCGGTACAGTGCGCGTGGTTGTCGCAGATGACGAGAGAGGCAAGAAGAAGCTTGCTTTCGTGTTTCCTGAAGGTCCGGCTTTACCCAAGCCGGACAAGGAAGTCATTGAAGCCACCAAGATCAAGAAGCCACCGAAAGACGAGCCGGAAGTACGCCGTGCCAAAGTGCGCAAGCCAAAGGACGAAGGAGCCGGCGACCCACCACCCGATTCCAGGGGAGGCGGCGAAGACCCCAAAGGGGGGATCGTGCCCCGTGTTCCGCTGAAGAGCTGAGCGCGAACCGTATACGTCAGAAGGGCCGGAGTGATCCGGCCTTTCTTTTTGCCCGGCATTTTGATGAAACAATTGGCGTCGCAATGGTTGAAGAAACAATCTGGCGATTGCATAAGCAATAAGTATCAACGGCACTGTTCAGGGGAGGGAATTGGACACTCGTCAACACGAAGCAAGGCAGAGCTGGATCATGCCAGCCCGCAATGGCATGCGCATAGCGCTGCAGGGACCGATGTATTTTCTCGGACTTACATTTCTGGGGATCGGCGGGCTGGCTCAACAGGCGGATATGCCACTGGGTGTAGTGTTGCTGACCACTGTTCTGATTTGGGCCGGTCCTGCACAGGTGATCTTTATCGGCTCTATCATCAATGGCCTGTCGCTACCGGCCATAGCTTTGTCGATTTCTCTCTCATCCGTGCGCTTGCTGCCGATGTGCGTTTCGCTGCTGCCGTGGCTGCGCGGGCGGAAACCTTCGACGCTTCTGGCGGTATTCAGCACGCACCAGATTGCCGTGACCGCGTGGGTAGAATCGATACGAAGGCTGCCGGATATGCCAGCGTCCGAGCGACTGGCCTGGTTCATGGGATTTACCCAGACATTGTTTGTTGGCGCATTGGCGGCGACAGGCATAGGGTATTTGCTGGCGGGCGCCTTGCCAAAAGAGCTTGCCGCTGGGCTGCTCTTTGTGACGCCGGTTTATTTTACACTCGCACTGTTTCGCAATGCGCGCGATGCGATCGACTGGGCTGCACTGGCGCTGGGGTTTGTCCTTGCGCCGGTTTTGCGCAGCTTTCTGAGCCCCGGATTTGATCTCTTGTTTGTTGGTCTCATCGGCGGAACAGCGGCCTGGCTTATCAAGCGCTCGTTGCGGACCCGGTCGCTCAAAAACTCAGGTGTGGGCCGGTGAGCGGCGATATCTGGAACTGGAACTGGTGGAGCGGCGGACTGTGGCCCTATCTGGCTGTCATCATCTTCGGATTTCTGCCCAGTGAAATCTGGCGAATGATGTCCATTTTTCTTGTGCGTGGCATCGACGAGAAGTCCGAGGTGCTGGAATGGGTGAGGGCTGTATCAACGGCATTGCTGGCGGCAGTCGTCGCAAATATTATCGTTGCGCCTGCAGGAGCGCTCCAGTTCGTGCCTCTCTGGGCTCGCGCGGGAGCAATGGTGCTGGGGTTTGTTGCGTATTTTCTGCTCCGCAAGAGCGTATTGGCGGGCGTATTCACTGGAGTTGCCGCGGTGATTGCAGCCGCACTTTGGGCGCCCGTGGTGCATTGAAGAACATTGGCCTAATCAGAATGCGCCGCGTATTTTTTCCGCAGTTGCCTTGAGGTTTTCGGGCTTTTCGTTGAGTTCGCCGTGTCGGCGCAGGGCGACGCCCTCCCACCGCGGGATGATGTGCATATGAAAATGGTAGACTGTCTGGCCACCAGCGGCGCCGTCGAACTGGCGCAGGTTCAGACCTTCGGCGGCCATGGCGGTCTTGACCGCCAGAGACACCTTCTGGACGCGCTGCATGAACGGTCCCCAGGAATCGGCTGGCATGTCGAAGAGGCCGCGCGCCGCGAGTTTGGGGATCACGAGTGTATGGCCATCGGCCTGGGGCATGATGTCGAGGAAAGCCAAGGCTACGTCATCCTCATAGACGCGATAGCAGGGAATTTCCCCACGCAAGATTTTCGCGAATATATTATCAGGCTGATAGGGTTCACGGTCCGACATGTTTGCGCTTCTCTCCCTGCCCACAGTTTGAAGCGCGCCCGGTGGGCCGCGTCAAGCGCCAGTTTTATCTGGCAGTTCTGCCTGCTAAGCATACGAATAGCTGATAGGCGTGGGCCTGAAAATGGGAAAATACGATGTCCGGTAAAATCTATGATCTTGATCTGGGCAAGACGCCAGCTAACCACGTGCCTCTTAGCCCCCTGAGCTTTCTCGAACGGGCCGCAGAAATCTTTCCCGAGCGAACTGCTGTTGTGCACGGCGGACTCCGCCGGTCCTACAGGGAGCTGCATACACGGGCGCGAAGGCTCGCCTCGGCGCTGGAAAGGCGAGGCGCCGGAGAGGGTGATACGGTCGCCGTGATGCTGGCGAACACGCCGCCGATGATCGAGTGTCATTATGGCGTACCGATGTGCGGGGCCGTGCTGAACGCGTTGAACACACGGCTTGATGCGGCGGCTGTAGCTTTCATTCTCGATCATGGCGAAGCTAAGATTTTGATATCCGACCGGGAATTCGCGCCCGTCGTGAAAGAGGCGCTGGCGTTGGCCAAAGCGAAGCCGCTGGTCATTGATTTTGATGATCTTGAATTTCCGCAGACCGGGGAAAAGTTGGGCGCGCTGGATTACGAGGCGCTGCTCGCGGAGGGAAGCGAAAGTTATGTTCGCCGCTATCCGCTTGATGAATGGGATGCGATCACGCTCAATTATACGTCAGGTACAACATCCAACCCCAAGGGCGTTGTCTATCATCATCGCGGCGCACATCTGCTGGCAACAGACAATGTGTTGACCTGTTCGCTGCCCAATGGCGCTGTCTATCTGTGGACCCTGCCAATGTTTCATTGCAACGGCTGGTGTTTTCCGTGGACGATTTCAGCGGTGGCGGGCACGCATGTGTGTTTGCGGCAAGTCAGGGCGAAAGCGATACACGATCTCATTCACGAACATGGCGTCACGCATATGTGCGGCGCTCCCATCGTGATGTCGACCATCATGGGCCTGTCGGATGGCGAGAAAAAGCCCTATCCGAACGTGGTCAATTTCATGACGGCAGGCGCGCCGCCGCCGGAAGCTGTTCTAGCGGGCATGCGGGAGCAGGGGTTCAACGTAACTCATCTCTATGGATTGACGGAGGTCTATGGTCCTGCCGTCGTCAATGTTTGGAAACGCGAATGGGATGATCTGCCTTTAAGCGAATACGCAGCACTGAAAGCGCGGCAAGGCGTTCGCTACACAATGCTGGAAGGGCTCGATGTGATGGACCCCGAAACGATGCAGCCCGTCGCGCGCGATGGAAAGACGATGGGCGAAGTGATGCTGCGCGGCAATATCGTCATGAAAGGCTATCTGAAGAACAAGGCTGCCACAAAAGAAGCTTTTGCGGGTGGCTGGTTTCACTCCGGCGATCTCGGTGTGATCTATCCTGATGGCTACATACAATTGAAGGATCGTTCCAAGGACATCATCATTTCAGGAGGCGAAAACATATCGTCGATCGAAGTGGAGGATGCGCTCTATAAACATCCGGCTGTCGCAAATGCGGCTGTCGTCGCAAAGGCCGATGAAAAATGGGGCGAGACGCCTTGCGCCTTCGTGGAGCTGAAGCCCGGTATGCAGGCGAGCGCAGAAGAGTTGATTGAATGGTGCGGCCAGCATCTCGCGCGCTACAAGTTGCCGAGGCATATTGTATTTTCCGATCTGCCGCGCACATCGACAGGCAAGATACAGAAGTTCAAATTACGCGAGCAGGTGAAGGGGTGAGCCATGAGCGATAGCGATGACTATGTATTGAGTGCGACCGCAGATCGCGTCGCAACACTCACGCTCAACCGCCCGGACAAGGCAAATGCGCTGTCAGAAGAGATGATGGACGCGCTGGAATCGGCTTTACTCCGGTCCGATGCGGATGATGCTGCACGGGTCATCGTCATCGCCGCCAGGGGCAAGATTTTTTGCGGCGGACATGATCTTGCGCAGATGCGCGGCCATGAAGATGATTCGTATTTCGCGGGCCTTTTCGCTCGCTGTTCGAAATTGATGGGCGCCATTCGTAGTGCGAAAAAACCTGTCCTAGCCAAGGTGCAGGGCGCGGCAGTTGCTGCAGGATGTCAGCTTGTCGCCACCTGCGATCTTGCCTATGCGGCTGATCATGCGAAATTCGGCGTCAATGGCATTAATCTCGGCCTGTTTTGTTCGACGCCATCTGTGGCGCTCTCTCGCGCCGTTCATCCGAGGCAGGCGCTGGAATTGTTGTTGACCGGGAAACTGATCACAGCGCCGCGCGCAGTCGAGATGGGATTGCTGAATGCAGCGGTGCCAGTTGCAGAACTTGATGGCATAGTGGCGAACGCCGCGCGCTCCATTGCGGACAAATTACCTGAAGCAATTGCGCTAGGGAAGGATCTGTTCTGGAAGCAATTGGCGCTCGATGTCGGCGATGCCTACAAGTCCGCTGGCGCTGCAATGGTTGTCAACATGGCGAACAAGGATACACAGCACATGATTGATAGTTTTATCGCCAGGCACTGAATTATTAGCACTCCGGCTTCGGGGCTGCTAAGAAATTATTAATCATTTGTTCAGGGTTGAAGCCGCACAATTCTTGCTTGCGTTTCAGTGCGCCACAGACTGGAGCATGGCGATGGATCACTCTGCGTTTCGCAAGCAACTTGAAGGCTATGGGCTAACAACTGCGAAAATCCTCTACAGAATGCCTGATCACAAGGCCATTCTGCAAAGTTATGTCTGGCAGGATTACGACCTTCATCCGAAATTTCCCGAATTGCACAAGTTTCTTGAATTCTGGGAACAGAAGCTGGATGGCCCGATACATTCAGTTGTGGTCGCCCATTGCAAGCTGATCAAACCAGCAGAAGTGCGGATGATCGGCAGCGAGTTTAAACTGCACTGATGCCTGCTCCTTGGAAGCCGGAGATAACAACAGCGGCGAAGCATACGGCGCGAGACGGTGGAACCAAAGTTGCGTCTCCCATTTTTCCCAAAACCATGTACAAGGGCGCGGCTTACGCGCCCTTTCGATTCACGGGGCAGCCGGCCTGGTTTTCTTTCCCGTCCTGAGGTTCCAATGACTGCCATTATCGACATCATCGCCCGCGAAATTCTCGACAGCCGGGGCAATCCGACTGTGGAAGTCGATGTGACCCTTGAAGATGGCACAATGGGCCGCGCCGCTGTGCCTTCCGGTGCGTCCACCGGTGCCCATGAAGCAGTCGAACTGCGTGATGGCGACAAGTCCCGCTACGGCGGCAAAGGCGTGCAAAAGGCCATCGACAGCGTCAATCGCGTCATTTTCGAAGCCCTGTCCGGCTTTGAAGCGGAAGAGCAGGTCATGATCGATGAGACCATGCTGGTGCTTGATGGCACACCCAACAAAGCAAAACTCGGCGCCAATGCTATACTTGGCGTCTCGATGGCGGTGGCCAAGGCGGCCGCCCAGGCATCGGGCCTGCCTCTGTATCGCTATGTCGGCGGCACACAGGCGCGCGTTTTGCCTGTTCCCATGATGAATATCGTCAATGGCGGCGTCCATGCGGACAATCCCATCGATTTCCAGGAATTCATGATTCTTCCCGTAGGCGCGCCATCCTTGCGCGAAGCGGTGCGCTGGGGCGCAGAAGTCTTTCAGGTGCTGAAAGCCGGTCTGAAAAAAGCTGGACACAACACCAATGTGGGCGACGAGGGCGGCTTTGCGCCCAATCTCCCCTCGGCTGAAGCGGCGCTCGATTTCTGCATGAAGGCGATCACAGACGCAGGTTTCAAGGCCGGACAGGATATGTACCTCGGGCTGGATTGCGCCTCGACCGAATTTTTTAAGGACGGCAAGTATCACTATGAGGGCGAAGGCAAAACGCGCTCTATCGACGAGCAGACGGCCTATCTCGCCAAATTGGTGGAAGCCTATCCTATCGTCACAATTGAGGACGGCATGGCCGAGGACGACTGGGCTGGCTGGAAGGAACTCACCAATGCCATCGGCCACAAGTGCCAGCTGGTCGGCGATGATCTCTTTGTCACCAACGTCAAAAGGCTTTCACAGGGTATCGCCACCGGCACAGCCAATTCCATTCTCGTGAAGGTGAACCAGATCGGATCGCTAACCGAGACGCTGGCCGCCGTGGATATGGCCCATCGCGCCGGATACACTGCGGTCATGTCGCACCGTTCCGGCGAAACCGAGGATGCCACCATCGCCGACCTCGCCGTCGCCACCAATTGCGGGCAGATCAAGACCGGCTCGCTCGCCCGTTCCGATCGGCTAGCAAAGTACAACCAGCTGATCCGCATCGAGGAAGAACTGGGGCCGCATGCACGGTACGCTGGCCGGGGCGCGCTGAAGGCTCTCGCATAGATTGATAAACCTAGTTTCTCAAGCTAAAGTAGAACCAGAAATAAAATCATATCTTTGAGCCAATTGCAAAACCGCGATTGCGCGCTGATTTTTCGCCCTGAAAGGGAATAAATCGAGGCATCCGGGTCCGAACCTGGCATGGTGTTTCCACGACAAATCACCAACAGGCGAGTGCCTCGAAA